>CANOCK010000001.1 GCA_947564525.1 uncultured bacterium
ACATCGCCGCCGGCATGCGCACCCCCATCGTCATGGCCAACGCCAACCGCGCGCTGTCGGCCCCCATCAACATCCACGGCGACCACTCCGACGTCATGGGCGCCCGCGACTCCGGCTGGATCATCCTGTTCGCCGAGACCGCCCAGGAGGCCTACGACAACACGGTGATCTCCTTCAGGATCGCCGAGGACTCCCAGGTGCTGCTGCCGGTGATGACCACCCTCGACGGCTTCATCACCAGCCACGCCATGGAGCGCTGCGAGATGGAGGAGGACGCCACGGTCAAGGAGTTCGTGGGCGACTACCATCCCAAGTACCCGCTGCTCGACACCGATGCCCCCGTGGCCCACGGCATGTTCGCCAACGGCGACTCCTACATGAAGACGCGCCTGGCCACTCGCAACGCCAACATGGGCTCGCTGCCCCTCATCGAGAAGTACGGCAAGGCCTGGGCTGACATCACCGGTCGCCCCTACGACCTGGTGGACTGCTACGGCACCGAGGACGCCGACCACATCGTGGTGGTGCTGGGCTCGGCTGCCGGCAACGTGCGCCACATCGCGCGCCAGCTGCGCGCCGAGGGCAAGAAGGTGGGCGTCGTCCGCCCGCGCGTGTACCGCCCGTTCCCCGAGGAGCAGATCGTCGAGGCGTGCAAGGGCGCCAAGGCCGTGGCCGTGCTCGACCGCTCCGACGCCCTGGGCGCCACCCATGCGCCGCTGGCCGCCGACGTGATGAGCGCCTTCTACGCCGCGGGCCTGAGCATCCCCACGAAGAACTACGTCTACGGCCTCGGCGGCGCCGACGTGACCAACGTGGTGGTGCAGGGCGTGTTCGACGACCTCGAGAAGGTGGCCGACGGCACGCTGGACTGCGACCTCCAGTACATCGGCATCTAAGGCATGAGGAAGGAAACGAGCAATGGCTAACATAAAGGAACTGTCTCGCCGTCCCGAATGCCTGGCCCCGGGCCATCGCCTCTGCGGCGGCTGCGGCGCCTCCATGGCGGTGCGCCAGGTGCTGATGGGCGTGCCCGAGGACGCGGTGCCCGTGGTGGGCTGCGCCACCGGCTGCCTCGAGGTGTCGACGACCATCTACCCCTACGACGCGTGGAACGTGCCGTTCATCCACAACGCCTTCGAGAACTCGGCCGCGACGGTGTCGGGCGTGGAGGCAGCCTTCAAGGGCCTGCAGCGCGCCGGCAAGATCCCGGCCGACAAAAAGGTGAAGTTCGTGGCCTTCGGCGGCGACGGCGGCACCTACGACATCGGCCTGCAGTCGCTCTCCGGCGCCATGGAGCGCGGCCACGACATGGTCTACGTGTGCTACGACAACGGCGCCTACATGAACACCGGCATCCAGCGCTCCTCGGCCACGCCGAAGGGCTCCTGGGCCACCACGGCCGAAGTGGGCAAGGCCCAGCAGGGCAAGATGCAGCACCGCAAGGACCTGGCCTCCATCATCGCAGCCCACGGCGTGCCCTACGTGGGGCAGTCCACCGTGGGCCACTGGAAGGACCTGGTCTCCAAGGCCGAGAAGGCCTTCGCCGTGGACGGCCCCGCGTTCCTGAACGTGCTGGCGCCGTGCCCGCGCGGCTGGCGCATCGGCTCCGACGAGACCATGCTCATCTCCCGCCTGGCAGTGGACACCAAGTTCTGGCCGCTGTTCGAGGTCGAGAACGGCAAGTGGACCCTCACGCCGGTCAAGGAGAAGAACCTCAAGCCACTCGAGGACTTCCTGAAGCCCCAGGGCCGCTTCAAGCACCTGCTGAAGCCGGAGAACGCCGCGCTGCTGCAGGAGCTGAAGGACGACATCGAGGACTACTGGAAGTACCTGGAGGGCCGCGTGGAGGGCTCGAAGGACCTCGATTCTCCCATCGAGTAGGCTCGAGCGCGGGCCTGCGGGCCGCCGAGGAACGCCAAGGGGCGGAAGGGCATCGGGCCCTTCCGCCCTTTTTTGATGGTCGCAGGGTGGGGCGGCCGGTGGGTGGCCGCAGGGAGAGGCGGGTTCATGGGCCCCTATATCCCTATATAAAAGAGCGGGCCGGCGAGAAGGGGATCTCGCCGGCCCTTAAGGAGGGGATGATGCGGCTTTTCGGCCGCTTCTGCTTGAGTTAAGCAGGCGATCAAGAGAGAGGAGGGAGTGAACTCTTGCTCGCTGAGGCTCAGTATAGCGACCGCCCTTGAATAACTCATGAACCGGTCGTGGTGGAATTGTGAATTTCTGCCATTGAAGAAAACATTTGTTCGTATGACGGAAATGGTGGTACCATGGCTGGCGACATGGACACCCTCTTCACAGAGATCGAGGCCGAGGAGCGCCTGAAGGCGGCTCCTCTGGCCGTGCGCATGCGACCCCGGCGCTTGGAGGAGCTGGTAGGCCAGGAAGGCGCCATCGGAGAGGGCAGCTGGCTGCGCACCGCCATCGACAACGACGCCCTGAGCTCGGTCATCCTCTTCGGGCCGGCGGGCACGGGCAAGACCTCCATCGCGGCGGTCATCGCCGAGCAGACCCGCGCGGCCTTCGTGGAGGTGTCGGCCATCGGGGGCACGGTGTCCGACCTGCGCCGCGAGATCGAGGCGGCCAAGCAGCGCCTCGGCGCCACGGGCCAGCCCACCATCCTGTTCGTCGACGAGATCCACCGCTTCAACCGCAGTCAGCAGGACGCGCTGCTGCACGCCGTGGAGAACCGCTTCCTGGTGCTGGTGGGCGCCACGACGGAGAACCCCTTCTTCGAGGTGAACACCGCCTTGCTCTCCCGTTCGCGGGTGGTGGAGCTCCAGGCCCTCGGCGACGAGGCCGTGGCCGCCATGGTGCGGCGCGCCGTGGCCGACGAGCGGGGGCTCGGGGGCCGCTACGCCCTGGAGCCCGACGCCCTCGATGCCCTGGTGATGCTCTGCGCGGGCGACGGGCGGGCGGCCCTCACCACCTTGGAGCTGGCAGCGGCCATGGTCGAGCCGGGCACGGCGGAGGAGCCGACGCCCATCACCGCGGCCACGGTGCGCGCCGCCAACCCGCATCGGGCGCTGCCCTACGACAAGAACAAGGACATGCACTATGACGTCATATCGGCGTTCATCAAGTCCATGCGCGGCAGCGACCCTGATGCCGCGGTGTACTGGCTCGCCCGCATGATCGACGGCGGCGAGGACCCGAAGTTCATCGCCCGGCGCATGTACATCGCCGCCTCCGAGGACATCGGCAACGCCGACCCCAACGCGCTTCTGGTGGCTGCCGCCGCCTTTCGCGCGGCGGAGGTGATCGGCTATCCGGAATGCCGCATCAACCTGGCCCAAGCCGCTATCTATCTGGCCCTGGCCCCCAAGTCCAACGCCGCCGAGGCAGCCATCGACGCCGCCCTGGCCGAGGTGCGCCAGGGCCCGGCGCGCAGCGTGCCCGATTACCTGCGCGACCGCCATCGCCCCGGCTCCGAGGGCTACGGCGCCTACAAGTACCCCCACTCCTATCCGGGCGGCTGGGTGGACCAGCGCTACCTGCCCGAGGGCCTGGAGCGCGGCTGCTTCTACCAGCCCAGCGAGCGGGGCTGGGAGGCGTATCGCGCCGATGCTGCGGCTCGCGACCGGGCCGAGGCGACCCCTGATTAACGGTTCCGTGACCCCTTCGTCGGACCCTGGCTTTTTACGGCATACTTTCGCCAGAAGCGCATCTTCGGCGCAAACGCGAAGTGCTATAGTTATCGGCTGATTAAGGAGGTCACCATGGGTGCCGAGAATGTTCTTTCCATCATCCTTCCCATTGTCTACATCGTCGTGGGGGCCGGGCTTATCTGGTTCATCGTGGAGCTCGCCCTCACGGTGCGCAAGGCACGCACCACGGTGGGAGAGGTCCAGGAGCAGCTGGAGCCCACCTTGGGCAACGTGAAGAAGATCACCGACGACATCACGCCGGTGACGGGGCGCATCGAGCCCCTGGTGGACCGCGTGGCCCTCACGGTGGACGCGGCCAACCTCGAGATCATGCGCGTCGACCAGATCCTGGAGGACGTGTCGCAGGTGACCGGCTCGGTCACCAAGACCATGGACGCCGTGGGCAGCATCACCAATGCCCCGATCGACCTGGTGAACTCCGTGACGGACAAGGTGCGCTCCAAGCTGAAGAGGCATGATGCCAGCGCCGTGTCCGTCGACCTGGGATCCCACGAGGAGAGCGTGCCCTCCACCATGCGCAACATCGTGGACGCCAGCGTGGACATCGCCTCCGAGGCCATGAGCGAGCAGCGCGACAAGATGGCCCAGTCCAAGGCCGACCGCGCCGAGCGCTATGCCCAGGCCCAGGAGACCGCCGACAAGATGAACGCCACGGCCGCCACCCTCTCTGATGCCATCCTGACCACGGCCGACGATGACGCCGCCGTGGTGGATGCCAATGCTGGCGCCACGGCCAAGTAGCGAAGGGCCGCTTCCCATGACCACCACCAACCCCGCCCCTGACACCGTCGGCGCCGCCGCCACCGAGGCGAGCGGCGCCTCCTCGCGCCGACTGCGCAGCGCCTTCATGGGCGTCTGGACGACGGTAGGGGCCATCCTGCTGGCCGGCGTGGCCGTCTACCTGCTCAACATCCTCTCGTTGCCGGTGTCCATCCTCATCTGGACGGCGGTCTTCGTCTTCTGCCTGCGCGGCATGGTGAACAAGCTGGAGCGCCTGGGCCTCAACCGGGCCCTTGGCACCACCTTGGCCTACGTGGCCATGTTCGTGGTGGTAGCTCTCATCGGGTTCTTGCTGTTCTCGCCGATGTTCGGCCTGAGCGAGCAGTTCAAGTCGCTCGTCGAGAGCGTGCCCCATTACGTCGACGCCGTCATGGCCTGGGGCAACGACCTCTACGGCCGCTATTCCAACATCCTGGGCGACGAGCAGATCAAGGGCATCTTCGACAGCGTCCAGGGCTCCTTCGGCGAATGGGCGTCGTCGGTGGCCTCCATGAGCGCGAGCGGCATCATGAACGTGGGCGCCAGCGCAGCCAACGCTGCCACGGCCATCGGCTTCGCCCTGGTCATCGCCTTCTGGATCCTCATGGCCCTGCCGGCTCTCGGTCGCGAGGCCAAGCGCATCGCCGGCGCCAAGCACGCCGAGGCCATGGCGTTCCTGCACTTCACCTTCACCCGCGTCATGGGCGGCTACATCAAGGGCACCCTCATCCAGTGCCTCATCATCGGCGTGGCCTGCGGCGTGCTGTTCACGGTCATCGGCGTGCCCAACGCCGCCGCCATCGGCGGCATAACCGGCGTGCTGAACATCCTGCCCATCATCGGCCCATGGCTCGGTGGCGGTGCGGCGGCGGTCATGGCCCTGTTCGTGAGCCCGCTGTCGGCCATCATCGCCCTGGCGGGCACCATCATCATCCAGCAGGTGGTCTACACCTTCATATCGCCCAAGATCATGGGAGACTCCGTGGAGATCCACCCAGCGCTCATGATCTTCGCCCTCATGTGCGGCAGCGCCCTGGGCGGCGCCATGAGCGGCATGCTCGGCGCCCTGGTGGGCATGCTGGTGTCCATCCCGGCGGTGGCGGTGCTCAAGGCCTGCTTCGCCTACTGGTTCGAGAAGGGCACCGGCCGCAGCATCATTGCCGCCGACGGCGTGTTCTTCCAGGGCGACCCGGCCAAGACCCACAAGGCCTTCGTGGAGATGGAACGCGAGAGCGCTGCGGCGCAGGAGGCCTCGGGGCGCACGGCGCCCAAGGCCGGCGCCGCCCCCGTCCCCAGCTATGTGGACGCATGCAGCCCCGAGAAAGGCGGCCCCGAGATGGCCGAGGCCACCGCGCCGCCCGAGCCGTCGGCCGAGGCTGCTGCCCCTGGCGCACCGGCTTCCGCAGACGGCACGGCGCCCAAGGCCTCAGGCAGCGCGGCGCCTTCCGAGGGCCTGCGGCCCAAGCCGTAGCCCAAGGTGCCCTCGTTCGAGGGTTCTGGCAGGTAACCGCCGCAGAACCGACTATAATAGGGAAAACTTCAAGGCGCCCGATGCGGGCGCCTTCGCCTGTGCCGCCGTCTAACCGAAAGGCTGAAGACCGCTATGGAGTACATGACCACCGCGGAGATCCGCGAGAAGTACCTGAGCTACTTCGAGGAGAAGGGCTGCAAGCGCATGCCGTCCTCCTCGCTGATTCCCGACGATCCCTCGCTGCTGCTCACGAGCGCCGGCATGGTGCAGTTCAAGCCCTACTTCCTGCAGCAGAAGCAGCTGGAGGCCCCCTACATCGGCACCACCACGGTGCAGAAATGCGTCCGCACCAACGACATCGACATCATCGGCACCACCGGCCGCCACCTGAGCTTCTTCGAGATGCTGGGCAACTTCAGCTTCGGCGCCTACTTCAAGCAGGAGATGTGCGCCTGGGCCTACGACTTCTCGGTCAGCGTGCTGGGCCTGCCGCCGGAGAAGCTGTACTTCACCGTGTTCGAGGACGACGACGAGACCATCGGCATCTGGAAGGCCCTGGGCGTGCCCGAGGACCACATCTCACGCCTGGGCGAGGACGACAACTTCTGGCGCGCTGGCCCCACCGGCCCCTGCGGCCCCTGCTCCGAGCTGTACTACGACCAGGGTCCCGAGTTCGGCTGCGGCAGCCCCGACTGCGCGCCGGGCTGTGACTGCGACCGCTTCCTGGAGTACTGGAACTGCGTGTTCACCCAGTACGACGGCCAGGAGGACGGCACGCTGGCGCCGCTGCCCAAGAAGAACATCGACACCGGTATGGGCCTGGAGCGCATCGCCGCCATCATGCAGGGCGTGCAGTCCAACTACGAGACCGACGTGCTGCGCTCGCTCGTGGCCGTGGGGGAGCGCCTGGCCGGCGTCACCTATGGCGACGACCCGGACGTCGACCTGAGCCTGCGCATCATGGCCGACCACAGCCGCGCGGTGACCTTCATGATCGCCGACGGCATCCTGCCCTCCAACGAGGGCCGCGGCTACGTGCTACGCCGCCTGCTGCGCCGCGCCATCATGAAGGCGCACCTCATCGGCATCGAGGGCCCGTTCCTCAACGACTACGTGGACGAGATCGTGCGCCTCATGGGCGACGTGTACCCCGAGATCGTGGAGAACCGCGAGCTGGAGCGCAAGCTGATTCTGGCCGAGGAAGAGCGCTTCGGCGCCACCCTCAAGACCGGCCAGGCCTACCTGGCCGACGAGCTGGACGCCCTGGAGGGCACCGAGCTCTCCGGCGAGGCGGCCTTCACCCTGCACGACACCTATGGCTTCCCCGTGGAGATCACGGCCGAGATCGCCGAGGGCCGCGGGTTCACCGTGGACATGGACGGATTCGCCGCCGCCATGGAGGCCCAGCGCGAGCGCGCCCGCGCCGCTGGTGCCAAGGACGCCGAGGCCGCCTGGTCCACCTACGGCGGCATCTACGCCGACGTGCTGAACGAGGTGGGGCCGACGCGCTTCGTGGGCTACGAGGCCCTGAAGGCGCCGGCCACGGTGCGCGCCCTGGTCCTGCGGGGCGAGAGGGTGGAGCGCCTGGAGGCGGGCCAGGAGGGCGAGGCGGTGCTCGACGTCACCCCGTTCTACGCCGAGATGGGCGGCGAGGTGGGCGACACCGGCGAGCTGCTGTTCGGCGATGGCCGCGCCTACGTCACCGACACCACCACGCCCGAGGCGGGCCTCTACGTGCACGCCGTGGCCGTGGAGGGCGGCGAGCTGGCGGTGGGCGACGAGGTGGAGGCCGTGGTGGCCCGCAACCGCCGCGCCGCCATCGAGCGCAACCACACCGCCACCCACCTGCTGCATGCAGCCCTGCGCACGGTGCTGGGCGACCACGTTAAGCAGGCGGGCTCCTACGTGGGCCCGGACCGCCTTCGCTTCGACTTCACCCACTTCGAGGCCATGACGCCCGAGCAGGTCGCAGAGGTGGAGCGCGTGGCCAACGACCACATCATGGCCGCTGTGCCCACCAGCACGCGCCTGACCTCCCTCGACGAGGCTCGCGCCGAGGGCATCACCGCCCTGTTCGGCGAGAAGTACGGCGAAGAGGTGCGCGTGGTGGAGGCAGGCGACTTCTCCCGCGAGCTGTGCGGCGGCTGCCACGTGTCAAACACCGCCGAGATCGGCTTCATGAAGGTGACGAGCGAGTCCAGCGTGGGCGCCAACCTGCGCCGCATCGAGGCGGTGACCAGCTACGGCGCCCTGGAGTACGTGAACAAGCTGGAGGCCGAGCTGAAGGAGACGGCCGCCGAGTTGCGGGTGCCGCTGTTCGACGTGAGCGAGCGCACCGCCGCCAACCTGAAGAGCTTCAAGGAGCTGCAGCAGGCGGCCAAGCGCGGCAAGGAAGCGGTCTCCGACGACGGCATCAACGCCCTGCTGGCCCAGGCGGTCCAAGCGCCGGCCGGCTACCCGGTCATCATCGCCGAGGCGCCGGCCCAGCAGTCCGGCGGCCAGCGCCACCTATGGGACGTGGTGCGGGCGCGCATGGCCGAGCCGGGCGCCATGGTCGTCATCGGCGAGGCTGACGGCAAGGTGGTGCTCATGGCCGCTGGCACCGACGAGGCGGTGGCCAAGGGCTTCGACGCCGCGGCCCTGATCCGCGCCATGGGACCGGCCATCGGCGGTGGCGGTGGCGGCAAGCCCACCATGGCCCAGGCCGGCGGCAAGAATGCTGCGGGCATCTCCGATGCCCTGGCCATCGCCCGCGACATGGTCCTGTGAGGGTCCTGGCGCTCGACATCGGTCAGGTGCGCACGGGCATAGCCGTGTGCGATCCCTCCGAGCGCGTGGCCAGCCCGGTCTGCGTGCTGCCCACAGCCGAGGTGGTGGCCTGCGCAGCCCCCTTCCGTCGCGTGCTGGAGGACTGGGAGCCGGAGCTTCTGCTCTGCGGGCTGCCGCTCACCCTCTCCGGCGAGGAGGGCCCCCAGGCCCAGCGCATCCGCGAAGCAGCCGCCGCCATCGGCGCGGCGGCCCAGCTTCCGTGGGAGTTTTCTGACGAACGGCTCACTTCCTCCGAAGCCAAGCGGGTCCTGCGCGAAAAGGGTTATACTGAGAAGAGCATGCGCGGCAAGGTGGACATGGTTGCCGCGAGTCTCTTCCTGCAGGCGTGGCTCGACAGCCGCTCTTCGCATACCTGAAAGGCAGCCCATGGCATTGCGCAACAAGCAGGTCACCTACTCCGAGCGTCCCACCCGAGCTGCCCGTGCGGCCCACGCCAAGGGCGACTCCCAGTTCCGCAGCTACGACGTGAGCGCCATCCAGCCCCGGCGCAAGCCCTGGGGCAGGATCATCGGCGCCGTGGCCGTCGCCGTGGTGCTGGTGCTGGCGGCCATCGTGGCCATGCTGACCTTCAACGGCTGCAGCGGCGATGTGCAGACGCTGCCCGCGGGCCAGACCGCCACCATCGAGGTCACGCCGGGCGAGGGCGCCCGCGACATCGCCGACTCCCTGGTGAAGGCCCGGCTCATCCCTAATGCCCAGGCGTTCCTGGACGAGGTCAAGCGCACCGACGCCGCAGCGTCGCTCATCCCGGGCACCTACCCCTTCGAAGGGGGCACCTCCGTGGCCGAGATCGTCTACGTGCTGACCATCGGCCCGAGCTACTTCGCCGATACCCTCAGCGTGCCCGAGGGCAGCACGCGCAAGGCCACGGCCGAGGCGGTGGCCGTCGCCACCGACGGCCGCATCAGCGCCCAGCAGTTCCTGGACGCCACCGACGACGCCAGCGCCTATGCGGGCGACTACCGCTTCCTGGCCACGGCGGGCACCAGCTCGCTGGAGGGCTTCCTCTTCCCCAAGACCTACACCATCACCACTGACGCCACGGCCGACACCGTGGTGCGCATGATGCTCGACCAGTTCGCCACCGAGACGGCGGGCCTCGACTGGGCGGTGCCCGAGGCTCACGACCTGGACCTCTACGGGGCGGTCACCCTGGCCTCCATCGTGGAGAAGGAAGGCCTGACGGACAACTACCGCGAGGTGGCCTCGGTGTTCTACAACCGCCTGGCCATCGCCATGCCGCTGCAGTCCGACGCCACCACGGCCTACGAGGTGGGACACGACCCCACGGCCGACGAGGTGCACGCCGACACCCCCTACAGCACCTACTCCAACTACGGGCTGCCGCCCACCCCCATCTGCAGCCCCGGCCTGGCCACGCTCAAGGCCGTGTGCAGCCCGGCCACCACCGGCTACTACTACTTCTACTTCGTGCCTGACGGCAAGGGCGGCATGAGCTACCACTTCAGCGAGACCTACGAGGACCACCAGGACGCCATCGCCTCCAACTGAGCGATGGGGCGGGCCAGGCCACAGGGGAAGGGAAAGGCAGCATGGCGCTCTTCGAGCCGGACCGGTACTTCTCGCGCCTGTCCCACGTCGACATCGAGGCGGACCTGCTCAGCCGTGGGCGCACCCACGTGCTGCTGGACATAGACAACACCATCCTCACCCGCGACACCCATGAGGTGCCGCGCGACGCGGGCCTGTGGCTCGGCCGTGCCCGCACCGCCGGGGTGAGCTTCTGCCTGCTGTCCAACAACTGGCACCACGGGGTCTACGAGCTGGCCGGGCGCCTGGAGCTGCCCCTGGTGGCCAAGGCCGTCAAGCCGCTGCCCCATGGGTTCCTGAGGGCCATGGGCAAGGCCGGCGGCACGCGGAAGGACACCGTGGTCATCGGCGATCAGCTGGTCACCGACGTGCTGGGGGCGCACTTCGTGGGGCTGCCCGCCTACATGCTGCAGCCGCTGGTGGAGGCCGATCTCTGGCACACGCTGCTGCTTCGCCACTTCGAGCGCCTGGTCATGGGCGCGCGGCTGCCGGAGCCGGCGCCGAGTTCCGCCCAGGCGGAGGGCACGGCCTGCGCGGCATCGAACGGGGAGGGGGTTGCCCGGCCGCTGGCGCCGGCAGCCGTCCCTCCGAACCTGCGGAAGGAGGCGGCTCGGTGAGCGAGCAGCTCTACGTCCTCGGCCATCCCATCGGCCATTCCAAGTCCCCTGCCATGTATAACGCCGCCTACGGCCACCTGGGGCTGACCTGGCGCTACGGCTTCATGGACTGCGCCACCGAGGCCGAGGCCCGGGCGTTCCTGGCGGCGCGGGACTTCCTCTCCATCAACATAACCACCCCCTACAAGCCCCTGGGCGTGGCCGAGGCGGACCGCCTGGCCCCGGAGGCCGCCTTGGCCGGGGGGGCGAACCTGCTGGTGCGCGAAGGGGGCGCCCTGGTGGCCCGCAACGTGGACGGCGCGGGCTGCGTGGGCTACCTGCAGCGCGAAGGGGTGGCCTTCGCGGACGCGACGGTGGCGGTATGCGGCACGGGGCCCACGGCCCTGGCCATCCTGGAGGCGTGCCTTCGGGAGGGGCCGGCGCGGGTGACGCTGCTCGGCCGGGATGGGGAGCGCGCTCGGTCGGTGCTGCGCCGCTTTGAGGAGACAGCCTCATCGATGAGCTGGGGGGATGCTCCTGACCCTGCTGCGGCGGGCGCCGATGGCCGCATCGCGGCGGGACGGCGCGGCCCTGCGAGGGCGTGCCGGCGCGTCGCCGTGGCGGAGGCGCTCTCCTACGAGGAGGGGCGCGCGGCGCTGGCCGAGGCGGACCTCGTCATCGACGCGACGCCGCTCGGCATGGCCGCGGGCGACCCGGCGCCCTTCGACACCGCCCTGATCCGGGCAGGCCAGACGGTGTTCGACGTGGTCTACGGCCATGGCACCACGGCGCTGGTAGCTGCGGCGCGCGCGGCGGGCGCCCGGGCGCTGGACGGCCAGGGGATGCTGGTGGCCCAGGCCGTGGCGTCCCTGCGGCTGGTGTGCGCGGCTGCGGCGGTGCCGGTGGGGGCCTCCTTCGACGAGCTGTTCCGCATCATGGCCGAGGCGGCGGGCTTCGACGGGCTGCTCTGAGAGCGCTCGCCCCGGAGGGGTGCCCCTGGGTACGCTCGCGGGGCGCGTGGGGCCTTCTGCTGGCCCGCCATGGCCTCCTGGCCTAAAATGGCTCCTGGAAGAAACCAAGGAGCGAAGCCTATGCAGTACATAACCGCAGGGGAGAGCCACGGGCCCTGCCTGACCGCCATCGTGTCGGGCGTGCCGGCAGGTGTGCCCCTCTCCGCCGAGCAGATCAACAGCGACCTGGCGCGGCGCCAGTCCGGCTACGGCCGCGGCGGCCGCCAGTCCATCGAGCGCGACCAGGTGTCGGTGATCTCCGGCGTGCGGTTCGGCAAGACCCTCGGCACTCCGGTGACGCTCACGGTGGCCAACCGCGACTGGCAGAACTGGACCGACCGCATGGCCGTCTTCGGCGAGCCGCCGGCCGACCTCAAGCGCGAGGTGACGCCGCGGCCGGGCCATGCGGACCTGGTGGGCGCCTTGAGGACCAACAGCGACGACTGCCGCAACATCCTGGAGCGGGCGAGCGCGCGGGAGACCGCGGCCCGCGTCGCGGCAGCAGGAGTGGCACGGGAGCTGCTGGCGGAGCTGGGGGTGGAGCTGTTCTCCTACGTGACCTCCATCGGCGACGTGCACCTGCCCGAGGCTGACCCCATGGCCAGCGCCGCCGCCTGCACGCCCCTGGACATCGAGACCTCGGAGGTGCGCTGCCCGAGCCCCGCAGCCAGCAAAGCCATGATGGCCGCTATCGACAAGGCTAAGAAGGCCGGCGAGAGCTTGGGGGGCACCTTCCGCGTGGTGGCCACGGGGCTGGTCCCGGGCCTGGGCGGCTATGGCAGCGCCGGCGACCGCCTGAGCAGCCGCCTTGGCGCGGCGGTGCTCTCCATCCCCGCCATCAAGGGCTTCGAGCTGGGCCTTGGCTTCGAGGCGGCCCGGCGGCCGGGCTCCCAGGTGCATGACCCCATCGCGCTGGAGGACGGCGAGTTCACGCGCCGCAGCAACAACGCCGGCGGCCTGGAGGGCGGCATGACCAACGGCATGCCCCTGGTGGTGACGGCGGCCATGAAGCCCATCCCCACCCTCATGCAACCGCTCGACACGGTGAACCTGGACACCCTGGCGCCCGAGCAGGCCTCGCGGGAGCGCAGCGACGTGTGCGCCGTGCCCGCGGCAGCCGTGGTGGCCGAGTGCGAGGTGGCCTTCGTGCTGGCCAACGCCTACCTGGAGGCCTTCGGCTGCACCTGCCTGGCCGACATCAAGGCCAACCTGCGCCAGTACCGCCAGCGACTGAAGGGCTTCTCGCGATGACGGAGCGCTACGAGCTCACGCGCCCGGTGTTCCTCATCGGCTTCATGGGCGCCGGCAAGACCTCGGTGGCGCGCCGCCTGGCTCGGGCCTGCGGCGTCGCCTCGGTGGACATGGACACCTACCTGGAGCGCCGTTGCGGCCGCTCGGTCCGGGAGATCTTCGCCGAGGACGGCGAGGCGGCCTTCCGTGCCCTCGAGTCCGAGGTGCTGCGCGAGCTGGCCGCCATGGAGGGGCCGCTGCTCATCTCCTGCGGAGGGGGCATCATCGAGCGACCAGAGAACCTGGAGGTCATGGCTGGCACGGGCCTGGTGGTGCACCTGCGGGTGACCGTCGAGGAGGCCGAGGCGCGCATCTCCAACAAGGAGAGCCGCCCGCTGTTCGGCGACCTGGAGGCAGCCGAGGCCCTGCGCGTGCGGCGCATGCCGCTCTACGAGCGGGCGGCCGACCATTCCGTGGAGACCGCGGGGAAGTCCATAGCGCAGATCGCATGGGACGTGCGCCATCTGCTGGAGGAGAGGGGCGTGCTATGCCAGCTACCAGAGTGAACGTGAGCATCCCCGGGGAGGCGCCCTACGACGTGCGCATCGGCGCGGCGGTCCTGGGCGACCTGGGGGCTGATCTGGCGCGGGCCGGGGTGGCGCCGCCGCGTCGGGTGCTGGTGGTCACCGACGGCAACGTGGAGCCGCTGTACCTGGGGGCGGCCACGGAGTCGCTGACGGCAGCGGGGTTCGCCGTGGACAGCGTGACGGTGCCAGCGGGCGAGGGGTCGAAGTCCCTGGCCGTAGCTGGCGAGCTGTGGGAGGCCATGGCCCAGCTCGGCCTCGGACGCGACTGCGCGGTGGTGGCCCTCGGCGGCGGCGTCGTGGGCGACCTGGCCGGGTTCGTGGGCAGCACCTACATGCGCGGCGTGACCGTGGCCCAGGCACCGACCACGCTGCTGGCCATGGTGGACTCCTCGGTCGGCGGCAAGACCGGCGTGAACCTCGAAGCGGGCAAGAACCTGGTGGGCACGTTCAACCAGCCTGCCTACGTAGGGGCCTGCACCTCCACCCTGGCCACCTTGCCGGAGCGCGAATGGGCCTGCGGCTGCGCCGAGGTGGCCAAGTCGGCCGCCATCGATGGCGACGACTTCTTCTTCTGGCTCGCCGACCACAGCGTGGCCCTGGCTGCGCGGGACGAGGCAGCCACCCAGGAGGCCATCGCCCGCTGCGTGGTGTTCAAGGCCGGCGTGGTGGCGGCGGACAAGACCGAGAGCCATGGCGTGCGGGAGTGCCTCAACTACGGCCATACCCTGGGCCACGCCATCGAGTCCCTGGCGGGCTACGGCACCTTCAGCCATGGGGCGGCCGTGGCCGAGGGCATGCGGTTCGCCGCGCGGCTGGGCCAGCGGCTGGTGGGCACGCCGGAGGAGCTGGTGGCCGCCCAGGACGAGCTGCTGGACGCCTTGGGCTGCCCGGCGCTCCCGTGGCGCGCCCCGGCTCCGGCCCTGCTGGAGGCCATGCGGCGCGACAAGAAGGCCCGCGGCGGGGAGGTGCGCTTCGTGCTGCTGCGCGACGTGGGCGACTGGGTGGTGACGCCCGTGGAGGAGCCGGTGCTGCTGGAGGCGCTGGCGGATTGGGGGGACGCATGGGCATGAGGATGCTGCTGCTGAACGGCCCGAACCTGAACATGCTGGGCGTGCGCGACCCGGCCATCTACGGCACCGACACCCTGGAGGACATCGAGCGCATGGTGGTGGGCCATGGGGCCGAGCGCGGCGTGGCGGTGGACTGCTTCCAGTCGAACCACGAGGGCGCGCTGGTGGACCGGCTGCACCAGGCCCATGGCCGCTACGACGGCATCGTGTACAACCCGGGCGCCCACACCCACTACTCCTACGCCCTGCATGACGCCGTGGAATGCATCGACGTGCCCGTGGTGGAGGTGCACATATCCGACATAGCCAAGCGCGAAGAGTTCCGCCGCCACTCGGTCATCGCCCCGGCCTGCGTGGCCCAGGTGAAGGGCAAGGGGAAGGCAGGCTACCTGGACGCCTTGGACCTGCTCATCGACCGGGCGACGGAAGGCGACGAAGAATGAGCGCGGCGGCCGTCGCGCCGGAGATGGCCGCCGGGGCGGGCGCTTCGGGCGACGCGGCCCTGAGCGAAGGGCGGCTCGTGCGCCTGCGGGCTGCCGCGGCCGAGGCCGGGGCGGGCGCGTTCCTGGTGCGCGACACCTCCAACATCCGCTGGGCCTGCGCCTTCGACGGCGTGTTCGACGACGAGCCGGCCCATGCCCTCTACGTGTGCCCTCAGCACGCGTGGCTCCACACCGACTCGCGCTACGCCGGCGCCTGCGAGGCCGCCGCCGCGGGCGGCCCGGTGCAGGTGAGCGTCGAGAAGGGCAGCCACGCCGCCTTCGCCGCCCGACGATGGGCGCAGCGCCCGGCGGCAGCGGCTGGGGCGCGCCTGGGCATCGAGGACGCCATCGCCCTCGCGGAGTACCGGGCCCTGCAGAGGGCCTTCGCTGCCGAGGCTGCGGCGGAGGGAGCGGTCGTGCCTGCGGGCGGCGCTGCGGGAGAGCGGTGCGAGGGCGCTGCCAACAGGGCAGTCGCGCCTGCGGGCGGCGCCGGTGCCTGCGAGGCGCCCGGCGCGACGGCTGGGGCGGCTGGAGCAGTCGCGGACGCGAGTGGCGGGCCCTTCGTGGAGACCACGGATGTGGTGCTGCGCCTGCGGGCCGTGAAGGACGGCGACGAGCTGGCGCGCATGGCGGCGGCCCAGGCCATCACCGACGCCGCCTTCGCCCACATCGTCGGGCTCATGGCCCCGGGCATGACCGAGCGCGAGGTGCAGCTGGCCCTTGACGACTTCATGCTCAAGCACGGGGCCGAGGGCCTGGCCTTCCCTAGCATCGTGGCCACGGGCCCCAACGGCGCGAACCCCCACGCCATTCCCGGCGACACGGTGCTCGAAGCGGGGCAGTGCGTCGTCATGGACTTCGGGGCCCGGGACCGCGGCTACTGCTCCGACATGACGCGCACGGTGTTCCTGGGCCGTCCCGAGGGCGAGATGCTGCGCGCTTGGGAGGTCCTGCGCGAGGCCAACGAGGCGGTGGAGGCCTTCGTCCGTCCCGGCGTGATGGGGCGGGAGTGCCATGAGCTGGCAGAGAAGGTGCTGGCCGACGGCGGGTTCGGCGGCCGCATGGGCCACGGGCTCGGCCATGGGGTCGGACTGGACGTCCACGAGCTGCCGACGCTCAACCCCCGCAACGACCAGCCGCTCCAGGCAGGCAACGTGGTCACCGTGGAGCCGGGCATCTACCTGCCGGGTCGCTTCGGCATGCGGCTGGAGGACTGCGGCGTGGTGACCGAGCGGGGCTACGAGCCCTTCGGCTGCGCCAGCCACGAGATGGTGGTGATCTAGGGGCGCTGGCGCCCGGCGGTTGGGCTTGCCGGCTGAGCCGCTGCCGAGGGCCGAGCGTCCCGGAAAGCGCTCGCACTCCAAGCGCCCAGTTGGCAATGCAGGCCAACGCAGGGTAAGCCTATGCGTTGAGCTGGCGTTTCGTGCACCGAAGCGAGCCCAGGGGCAAATTCAGGGGAAATTCGGTCTTGCAAAGCGAAAAACCGGTTGCTAGACTCACAGGCGGAAAACGCCGTTTCTTCCGTTTGGAGAAATCGCTAACAAGTGAATAGAGAGTATCTTCTGGTGATTTAGCATCGGTAGAGTGTGCAGTAAAGAGGGCATCTGCCTTTTTAAGTAGCACACTCTCTGGCTAAAGCCAGTTTGTTAGCGATCTTGGCGTTTTCCAACTGCGGTGGATGCCCTCCTTACTGCAAGTTGGAATCGCGACGCATTCGACAGGGCCTCCTCCGCAGCGGGAACATCCACGCTACCGGAAGGAGCAGGCGCAATGCGAGCCCCTGTTGTTTCTCTTGCTTGCAAAGTGGCTACGGGATTGATGTTGTTTGCGGTCATGGGCGGCTTTCCGCTCTTGGCTAGTGCGCTAGATGGCGCATCAAGCGACAAGATCGCCCTCGATGACCCGGCACGCTCAGCTGCGGCCAACCACTCGCTGGACGATCAAGCCAAGGCTTCTGCGCTTCCGGCTTTCGTTGCTGCTGATGGCCGAGCTCATCTATCGGTCGATGCCCCAATCGGGACGGCTGGTGGCCTTCAGGTGTTCGAGGCCTCTGTCGAGCATGCGGGTCTTGCCTTTGCCCTCGTTGGTGATGGCGGTAGCGTGGCGGCTGCTCTTGTAGGCGTCGAGATTGCTAGCGAGAGAGTCGTTGTTCCACCCTCGATAGAAGTGGGCGGCGCCTCGTATCCTGTTGTGCGCATAGCTCCTGGTGCGGTCGAAGGAAACTTCATTTCTGCCATCGTTGTTCCGGCGACGGTATCGTTGATTGACGACGGCGCCTTTGATAAAGCCCCTTACTTGGAATCTGTGCAGGTTGACTCAGGTAACGAGTCCTACTCATCCTGTGACGGCGTCCTCTACGACGCTGCAATGGAACGCCTCTTGCTCATTCCCGAGGGCAAGCAGGGCCCCGTCCGCATCCCCAAGACAGCCAAGGTGGTGCCTCCTAGTGCGTTCTCGCATTGCGCACTTGTTGAGTCCATCGAGGTGGAAGCGGGCGGGGCAGCATTCTCCTCGTGGAATGGTTGCCTATACGACTATGAGGGCAAGACCTTGCTTCGCATTCCGGCTGGCCTTGGTAACGAGGTCGAGGTCGCTTCTGGCTGCTCCGATGTTGCCCCTGGGGCGTTCGAAGGATGCAATATCCTCCGGAGCCTTTCGGGAATGACGGAATCGCTGGAAGTGTCAGGAGATGGCAAGGATGCGCTTGCAGAAGAGACCGAGGACAGGTTGGCCGAGCTCACTTGCGAGCTCGGTGAAGAACCGGCAGAAGGAGGCTATGATTCTGGGATTCCTGCTGTTCCCATGCTGGCTTCAGCCGAGGTGGGAGTCGAGGAGCCAGTCGCTTTCGTAGCTGATGCGCTTGTTGGGCTTGACGAAGCGTTACGACAGGTGGCGCGCGATTCTGGGGAGCTGGCGACGAGAGGCCAAGCTCAAGCACAATCGTCAGGTGCGGCAGAAGGAGGGGAGTGGAGTGGGGTCCAGGGCGGTCAGCAGCGTGATTCCTTTCAGCTGACTTTCGTCCTGGATCGAGAGCCCAGTCGCTTGTCGCCAAGTACCGGATGGCTTAATGACGTAGAGCCCCCCGAGTGGCTTTCCGTGGATATGGGGAATGTGTTCATCAACAATCCTATCCGAAAAGGCTATCGCTTCGTCGGATGGACTGACGAGTCGGGAGCGATCAGCAAGGTCGACGCCTCGAAGTCCGTCATTCATTGCGAGCGGTTGACAGAGGGCATGCGTTTCGTGGCGCGATGGTCTGCTGTGGTGAGCGTGGACGTCCCCCAGTATGTGCGATTCGAATATGCCGATGCGCCAACCAACGTTTCTGCCGCTAAGGAGGGTGAGATTGTTGCCGAAGGGCCGGACGGTCAAAGGCTCGCTACGACTTTCAAGAATCGGACGGGCGAATATGATTTGGCCATTGTCGGGTTGCAGTCGACATCTACGCCCGAGGGTCGTGAGATGATCGTGGCAAGTGCTGGCAGCGGGAAAACGGACGAGCAGGCACGTGGGCTGAAGCTGCTCAGCATGTATCCGGACGAAATCCAGGAGGGCTATGACGAGAACGTGGAGCTTTCCGTCCACTTTGCCCTAGACGACATCGTGGAGGAGGATGAGTTCCCTCAGGCAGAGAATGCTTTCTCCATTCCCGTCGAGTCTGAGGCAGAAGGTGGAGAGGGCCTTCGTGTTCGCTTTCGGTTGAACCTGGATTCTTGCATCGAAGGCGTTCAGAACTTTGCAGCTCTGGACGTTGATGCGGTGCAGGGAGGGGAGATGCCGTTGGCGAGCGTGAGCTACACATTCGCCTCTGCTGATCGGAGTCGAGCTGACACCTATGCTGTGGCTTGGGAAGGCAATGGAGGCCGATTTGGCGACGGATCAAGCGAGGTGGTCGATTATTGCGTGAACGGCCAAGAACTCATACCGCCTGCACTGCCGTCGAGAGAGGGCTATGAATTTAAAGGCTGGGCTTCGAGTGTGGCCGAAGCCGAACAGGGGAAGGTTCTGGAGCGCCTTCCTTCTGCAAGGGGAGAAGCCGCCTTCTATGCTGCCTGGGTTCCGAGAAAGTGCAGCGTGATCTGGTTTCTCAATGATGGTACGGACGCTTCGGAAACCACTGAGCAATCTTACGGGTCGGCGATAGAGGCGCCGATCGCTGATCCGGAAAGGCCATGGTTCGTATTCAAAGGATGGAGCACGGCTGCTGATAGCCGGGATGTGGTGGTCGACTTCGGCATGGTGAGCGAGGAGGGAGCCGCTTTCTATGCCGTATGGAAGCATGAGGTTCTGTGGCGCTACAACGATGGAACCGACGGTGGCGTAAAGAACGAGTTCTGGCCTGATGAGAAGATCATGGCGCCGAAAGACTTCAATCGCGTGCGAAACGGGTACCGCTTCGAGGGGTGGACGTATTATCGTGATGACCATAATCGCCTGATGAGGGATTCTGACTTACCTAAGGCGAAGGATATGCTTACCCCTTATGTAAACGCTTGCTGGTCATGGGGTATCACTTGGTTTATGAACAATGACGATCAGGAGCAGGTGACCTTATACCACCCTCAGGGCAAGCAGGTTGCTGCGCCTGACCCTGGGAGCAAGAAGGGGCATACCTTCGCAGGATGGGGTCCCTACGCCGCAACCAATGTGCAGAATGCTGTTGAGGACCTGGGGATATCTCCTCCACAGCTGGGCGATCCTCCAATGACCCGAAACTACCTGCATGGTCTTTGGAGGTTAAACACCTATACCATAACCTGGGTGGACATGCGGGACCCGAGCAGCCCAACAGAGGTCACTACAAGCGTTGGGCATGGGGCGGCTACAAAAGCGCCCTCAATGGAAAGACAGGGCTATACGCTGAAAGGTTGGGCGCTTACGGCTGGCGGTTCGACCACGAGCCTGCCTACGAATACGACTGGTGCTGAAACCTACTACGCCGTATGGGTACCGAAAACCTATACGCTTACTTGGAAGAACTACTGCGGCCCGGGAGAGGACGACCTCGTTACGACCCAAGATTACGGCACCACGGTGAAGCGACCTGCAGCTCCGGTCCATGCCACAAGGAACTTTGAAGGATGGTCAGAAACCCAAGGCGGGCAGGTTATGAACGACCTGGGGTGCGTTACTGACGACGCGGCCTTTTACGCTAAGTGGTCTTCGACCTTAAAGACGTATTATGTTCATTTCATTTACAACAGAACAGAGACAGACAGCTATCACTTCGGACCCGTGGCTGAAGTTGAAGCTGGTGATCGGATATTCTCAAACCCCAAGCAGGTGCCTTCTTGGCCGGGCCATGTTTTTGTGGGTTGGTCAAGGAGCAGGCAAGGCGATGTCGTTCCATATGAGTACAACGAGAACGGCGATGCATTTATCGGTGCGGCTCTCCGAACCGACGGAGGTGACCAGATCTATTACTTTGCTCAGTGGCGGAGCGTCTAAAAGCACACCAGAGGCGCATGACTCCACCTTCAGCCTGATTCGAACCGAGGCAAGCTCGATGACGTGACGATTTGCTTTCTGCGGATTGCGGGCGCGCAAGCATAACGCTAGACGCGGCCCTTCGCCTCCATCGCTCTTGCTTCCTTCTACTCCGAAAAAGCGCAACATCGCGGCTTTTTCGGAGTAGATGCATCCCCTGCCGCAAAAGGAGGCTGTCATGGCTCCGAAAACAACGTGCAAGTACGGACTCTTCGGAGTAGCCATGGAGATACAGCGTCCCTTATGCCTCGATCGTCTCGTCAAGCGACGGGAGAACGGCATGGCCAAGGTGCTCACGGGCATCCGACGATGAGACAAGTCGCACCTGCTCCATCGCCTTTATAGCGACTGGCTGCGCGACCAGGGCGTTCCTGATGACCATGTGGTCAGCGTGGAGCTCGATGACATGGAGAACGCCTCTCTGCGCGACGCTCGCAGCCTCTACGAGCGCATCCGGGCTGCGACTGAGGGCGACGGCACCTTCTATGTGTTCTTGGATGAGATTCAGTACGTTAACGGGTTCTCGGATGTGGTAAATGGCCTCATGCACCGTCCGAACCTCGATGTGCACGTCACTGGCAGCAACTCGCGCTTCCTCTCGAGCGACATACTCACCGAGCTCCGTGGCCGAGGCGACGAGGTGAGGGTTCGGCCCTTGGCCTTCTCAGAATACCTGCCGGCTCATGGAGGCAGCCCCTCGGAGGCTTGGGCAGACTACGTCACCTTCGGTAGCATGCCGCTCATCCTCTCCGGGCCTGACGATGAGATGAAGGCCAGCTACCTCCAGTTGCTGTTCGCGAAGGTGTGCCTGCCCGATATCTGAGAGCGCAACGACCTCAGGCATTCCGGTGCGCTCGATGCGCTGGTGGACATCCTGGCTTCGGCCGACGGCTCGCTCACCAACCCCTCCAAGCTCGCCAGCACCTTCCAAGGCCATGGGCAGAAGAGGGTCTCGGACAAGACGATCAGGCGCTGCATCGGCTTCCTCGTGGAGGCGTTCCTCATGGAGGAGGCGAAGCGCTACGACATAAAGGGGCGCAAGTACATCGGAGCCCTGATGAAGTGCTACTACGGGGACGTAGGCTTGCGAAACGCGCGCCTTAACTTCCGACAGCAGGAAGAGAACCACCTGATGGAGAACGTTATTTGCAACGAGCTGCGATATCGTGGCTGGGCGGTGGACGTCGGCGTGGTGGGGCTGCGGGAGCGGTCTGGCGACGGGTCTCTGAGGAGCAAGCAGCTCGAGGTCGACTTCATGGCGAACAAGGGCAGTCGCAGGGTGTACGTGCAGTCGGCCTTCGCGATGCCGGATTCCGCCAAGGAGAGGCAGGAGAAGCGGTCGCTGAGCATGGTGCAGGACTCGTTCAAGAAGATAGTGGTCGTTCGCGGGCCCATCAAGCCCTGGCAGGACGATCAGGGCATCGTCACCCTTGGGCTCTTCGACTTCCTGTTGGATTCAGAAAGCTGGGAGTAGAGCGGTTGTGCCCCTCTTCGGGCTGGCTGGAGGCGGGGATGGCCCTGGCTGGTAGTGCGCCGAGATGTGGTGCAAGAAGGGACGGGGCATGCCCGTCCCTTCGCGCGGGCTCGCCTTCCCTGGGATCGTCGTCGGATCGGATGACGAGGAAGGAGACGGAATGCCCGCGATGGAGAGCGTGCTGCAAGGCGACCCCGAGGCGGGCGAGGCCCTCGTCGCCCTGATGTCGGAGCGCGACGGGCTGCGCGAGTTCGGCGCGAGGGTGCTCGCCCTCGCTGCCAACTCGCTGATGAGCGCGGAGGCCGACGCGATGTGCGGGGCGTCCCTGGGCGAGCGCAGCGACGCCAGGGTCAACAGCCGCAACGGCTGCAGGCCCAGGAGCCTGAAGGCCAGCGTGGGGGACCTGGAGCTGGAGATTCCCAAGCTCAGGCACGGGACGTGCTGCCCGGAGCCGATCCTGGAGAGGTGGGGGCGCGTCGACGCGTCGCTGGCCGCCCTCGTGGTCGAGGCGCACGCCAACGGCGCCTCCACGCGCGACATGTCGCTGCTCGCCCAGTCGCTGGGGGCGTCGGCCATGTCGAGCTCGGAGGCCTCCAGGCTAGCCGCCTCCCTGGACGCGCAGGTGGCCGAGCTGCGCTCGCGGGACCTGGGCGACCGGAGGCGCTGCTGCCTGTGGGTGGGCGCCACCTACGCGAGGTGCCGGGTGGAAGGGCGCTCCGTCTTGCAGGCGGCCGTCACCGCCATCGCGCTGGACGAGGACGGGCGCAAGCGCCTCGTGGGCCCCGACTGCGTCGACGCCGAGCCCTGCGACGACGGGCTCGCCTCTCTGGCCCCTGTCAAGGCCAGGGGCCTCTCGTGCCTGGTGCCGTGCGCCTCCGACGACCACAGAGGGCTCGTGCGCGCCCTGTCCGAGGCCTTCCAGGGCGTCGCCTGGCAGAGGCGCACGGCCCACCTGCAGCGCAGCCTCTCCCGGGCGGCGAGGAGGAGGGCGGGTGAGGCGCTGGCGCGCGAGCTGGCGAAGGCCGCCTTCGCCCAGGCCGACGCCCTCTTCGCCCGAGCGGTCTGCCCGCTCGCCTGCGAGGCGATGGGGGAGGCGGGGGAGGATGCCGCCGCGGAGTTGATGGAGGGTGCGAGGGAGGGCGCCCAGCAGCACCTGTCGCTGCCCCGCGAGCACTGGCGCTACGTGCGGGCCAACGACGCCCAGGAGCGCGCCAACCGCGAGGTCAAGAGGCGATACCGCTCGGTGCAGTCGTTCCCCTCCAGGGCGAGCCTGGTTCGCCTGGTGGGGGCCGTCATGCTCGAGGAGGAGGGCGCCTGGGGGCACCACCGGGTGCTCTCGCCGGAGTCGGCGGCGCGGGCGTGGGAGAGGCCCGAGCCCCCGGCCCCCGACGGCTCGCTGGCGCGCGCCATCGCGGAGGCGGAGCAGCGGGCCCGGGAGATCGTGGGGTCGATGGTTGACCGGCACGCGGCGAAGGGATAGGCTTCGCCCCGACGGTTCCGGTGATCGGGCCCTCTTACACCACTAATCGGCGCACGACCTGCCACCCTGGCCAAAGGCCAAGTTTTGCCCGCTTTGACATAAAGGGGTGCGGATGGGGGCTCGAAAGGCCAAGTTTGGCGAGCTTTGACATAAAAGCTGCATCGGAGACTCCCCGTTTTATGTCAAAGCACGCCAAACTTGGCCTTTCGGCCCTCCTGGAGGGCTTGGTTTATGTCAAAGCTCGCAAAACTCGGCCTTTCGACCCTTTGATCCCCTTGCCTTCCGGCTTGCAGGAGACGGCGTTGCGCGCTCTGCTCTCTCGGCCGGGCGAAATCGACGCTGCGGGCCCTGGGGCTAGCGGCTCCTGACCTGCTGGGTCGGCTCAGCCCCAAGCCCCAGGGGCTGGCGGGCGGGGTGCCGCGCGCAGCTCCGCAGCCGCCTTCGCGCCCGCGGCGCCAGCGGCGCAGGCTTCCCGGCGAGGATCGTGCGGGCACGGCACCCCACTCGCCAGCCCTTCCGGTCAACGTGGCGATTCGCGCCTGCGGATTGCAGGCGCGCAGGCATGATGCTAGATGCAGTCCCTCGCTCCCCGTCGCTCTTGTCTCTCCTACTCTGAAAGAAGCGCACATGTACTGGCTTTTCGGAGTAGGACGAGCTGGGCTCCCTTTGGCTTGGAGTCTAAGGTGATGGGTTTTGCCTGATGGTGATCTCTTCGGGCTGGCTGGGGGCGGGGATGGCCCTGGCTGGCTCCCTACTCCGAAAAAGGCGCAATGCTGCGCTTTTTTCGGAGTAGGGTCTGCGCAACGAGAGCCTAGGCGCGGCGAGGGCCTGGCATCGGTGCGGCCATGCGAGAGCCCAGCCCAAGGCGGGTGGCGCACCGGGAGGCCATGGGGCGTCCTCCCGGCGCATAGAGCGGCCTCGGGCGCCGCGCCCCAACCCACGGTGCGGCCACCATGCAAGGAGGGCGGCCGCCATCGCTGGCGGCCCGCCCTCCTTGCATGGTCCGGTCGCCCTCATGGCCGCCCCGTCCTTCAGCGCGGGCGACCCCTTGGCTTCCCGAGCCCCTCCTTTTTCAGCCTAGCGGCCTGCTTACTCCTCCAGCAGCGAGAACTCGCTCTTGGGGGCGCCGCACTCGGGGCATACCCAGTCGTCGGGCAGGTCCTCGAAGGGCGTGCCCGGGTCGATGCCGTTGTCCGGGTCGCCGATGGCGGGGTCGTAGATCCAGCCGCAGATGTCGCATTCGTACTTGGCCATGGGAGTCCTCCGATCCTCGGTTCGTCGTGCCGTGGGCCCCGTCGCATAGCAGCGAGGATGCTTGTCACGGTCTACTCCCGTCATTGTAGGCAGCTTGGCCGTCCCGCAGGGCCCAGGGCGCCGCCCCTTGGGCGCTCCGTTACGGAGCCATTGCCGTTTCGTTGCCGTCGCCTTCCCTATAATGGCCTACAGCCTACCTCTATACAGCTCATCTATATAGGGGCAGGCGGGCGAGGCGACAGGAGCGCGCGGGGGCCGGAGGCGGCCGACCCGCGGCCGAGGCCGGGAGAGGAGGGCCGCCATGCTGGACCCCTTGGTGCGCGAGTACCTGACCTTCCTGCGCGTCGAGCGCGGCTGCTCCCCGCTGACCGGCGAGGCCTACGGTCACGACCTGCGCGAGTATGCCAGCTTCTTAGCCGAGCGCGACGTGGCCGACCCCTCGGCCATCGACCGGGCGCTCATCGTGGAGTACGAGGCCGCCCTCGTCAAGGCCGGCATGGCCTCCACCACGGTGAAGCGGCGCATCTCGGTGCTAAAGGGGTTCCACCGCTACCTGGTGCGCGAGGGCTACACGGCCAAGAACCCGGCGGACGCCGTCAGCCTGCCGAAGGCGCCGGAGGCGCTGCCGGACGTGCTGGGCATCGAGGAGATGGGCCAGCTGCTGGACGCCCACGACGACGAGGCCCCAGCGGGCCTGCGCGACCGGGCCCTCCTGGAGGTGCTCTATGGCTGCGGCTTGCGAGCCAGCGAGGCCGTGAGCCTCGACACCGGGGACGTCTTCCTCGAAGACGGCTTCGTGCGCGTGGTCGGCAAGGGGTCCAAGGAGCGCATCGCCCCCTTGGCCGGCAAGGCGGCGGAATGCCTGGGCCGCTACCTGGCCGACGGCCGCCCCGCCCTCAGCATGAAGGCCAAGGCGCCGCGCCCAGCGGACGTCTCGGCGGTGTTCCTCAACGCCCGCGGCGGCCGGCTCACGCGCCAGAGCGTCCATGCCATCGTGGCCCGCGCCGGCGCCGCGGTCGGTCGCCAGGGGCTGCACCCCCACACCCTGCGCCACTCCTTCGCCACCCACATGCTCGAAGGCGGCGCCGACCTGCGCGTCATCCAGGAGATCCTGGGCCACGCCGACATCTCCACCACCCAGATCTACACCCACGTCGACCGCAGCCACCTCCAGGCCGAGTACCGTCACGCCCATCCGCGCGCCTAGGCGGCTCGTCGCGGGGCCATGCGCCGCCGGCGCCGCTGGCCGCCCGAGCCGCCTGGTCGTCCGCAAGCTGCCGTCCCGTGCCTAGCGGCGGCCCGCCCCGGCGCTCCCTCCCACGCCCCCTTCACGCATGCTCCACTTCTCCCCACCGTGGCCAATCTGGGCCTTCTCGAACGTGACGTGGCGAAACGCCCCAAGCACCCCTTCCTTTGCTCGAACACACGTTCTCTACCAGGGCTTTTGTGGGGCATTTTCACCCGTTTGTGGCGCCAAAGTGTTGTGTGGTGGGGGAAAGTGGGGTAATATGCAGAACACGCCTTGCTGGAGTTTTGAAGACGCATTACCAAACGAAGCAGCGAAACGCACTACGCAACGCAACACCGAAACGCTCCAGTGAACGAACCCGAGGAAGGAGGCCAGCACCGTGGCCTTGGCGATCACGGAAGTAGAATCCGCCGTCGATGCGTCGCAACACGCAGTCGATCTCAACGGCGAATTCCACTTCAAGGTGGACGCGAAAGGCCGCGTGGCCCTTCCCTCAAAATTCCGCAAGGTGCTCTCGAAGGAGCTCGTGGTCACGTCGGACCCCAAGGGGGAGTGCGTGTACGTGTTCCAGGTGCAGGACTTCAACCACTGGGTGGACCAGCTGTTCGCCGACAAGTTCGGCGGATACAACGCAACGGACCCCCAGCACGTGGCTCTGCGGCGCAAGCTGAAGGCGAGCGCCCGCGACGTGGAGGTCGATGCCCAGGGACGCATCATGCTCGCCGCCGAGGTGCGCGACAAGGCCGCCATCGACCGCGAGGTAGTGGTCATCGGCAACACGGGCCGCTTCGAGATCTGGGATGCGAAGCGTTACGAGCAGATGGACGCGGAAGTCGATCTGTCGCTGTTCTACAGCTAGGCCGCACGGGTCTGGCACCGCAGGCAGCCTCGTAAGACGTGAGCGTGATGACAAGCGAATATCGGCATATTCCGGTCCTGCAGCCCGAGTGCCTCGAACGACTCGACCTTGAAACGCACCCTACGTTCGTGGACGCAACGCTCGGATTCGCAGGGCATTCCTTCCCAGCAGCCCAACAACTCGGCTCAGACGGGCTGCTCATAGGGATCGATCAGGACGAGGTGGCCCTGGCCGCCGCCAGCCGCCGGCTCGACGAGCTGCCCGAGGGCGCGCGCCCGACGGTGAAGCTGCTCCACGGCAACTTCGGCGACTTGGACGAGCTGCTGCTCGGCTGCGCCATACCAGGCATCGACGCCATACTGTTCGACCTGGGGGTCTCCTCGGTCCAGATCGACACGCCAGCCCGAGGCTTCTCCTTCAAGGAGAAGGCCCCGTTGGACATGCGGATGGATCCGGGTACCCAAACCCTAACCGCAGCAGAGATCCTCAACACCTACGACGCAGCAGATCTCGCCCGGATCATTCGCGCCTACTCCGACGAGAGGTGGGCCAGCCGCATCGCTGAGTTCATCGTGCACGCGCGTGCCGCGCGCCCGTTCGAGACGAGCGACCAGCTGGTCGACGTGGTGAAGGCGGCGATCCCAGCCTCGGCGCGCCGCGCCGGGGGGCACCCGGCCAAGCGCACGTTCCAAGCGCTGCGCATCGAGGTCAACGGCGAGCTCGACGTGCTTCGCCGCGGCCTGGAAGCGGCCATCCGCTGGCTCAACCCCGGCGGCCGCATCGCGGTGCTGAGCTACCACTCCCTGGAGGACCGCATCGTCAAGGACGCCTTCGCCCGCCTAGCGGACCGGTGCACCTGCCCGCCGGACCTCCCGGTGTGCCTGTGCGGGAAGCAGCCGATAGTCGACCTGGTCACGCGCAAGCCGCTCGTGCCCACCCCTGAAGAGATAGCGCGCAACCCCCGCGCTCGCAGCGCCAAGCTGCGCGTGGCGGAGAAGCGCTGAGGCGGCCCTCGCCGAGGGCGCCCTTCGGCTCCGGGACCGCCAGGCGGCGCTCGGGCCGGAGCCCACGACGAAGGAAACCGAGGGAAGGCCGCCATGTCCGCCGCACCTGCATACGATCTGTCCTACTTCCAGCCGGCGCCGGTGGCGCCGACCCGGCCCCAGCCGGTCGCGCCGCGCCACCCCCATCCCGACGTCCGCTTCACCGCCAACCCCGATGCCGCGCCGGGCACGGCCCCGGTGGTGCTGGTGGCCCGCATCGCCGCTGCGGTGCTGGTGCTGCTGGCGGCGCTGTCCCTGGGGCGTCTGGCCCTGACCTCGGCCACCGTGGCCACGGCCATCGAGAACCAGGGCATCGAGACCCAGATCGACACCGCCCGCACCGAGGGCAGCACCCTCGAGATCAGCCAGAGCAAGCTCTCGGCCCCCAACCGCATCAAGAGCGAGGCCAAGGCCATGGGCATGGCCGCCCCGTCCAGCGCCATGATGATCGACCTGTCCGGTGACGTGGTGGTCACCGACCAGCAGGGAAATCTGTCGTTATCGGGGAGTGTGGCGGCCGTCGCGCAGAGCGCCTAGGAGAGGGCGTACCCTACCGTCTATGGCTCAAGGCAACGGCAACAAACCGGCTTCCGCCGCTCGCGACACCCTCAGGAAGGTGTCGCGCCCCGTGGTGAACGGCGTGTCCTCGGTGCTCACCTTCGTGGGCGACGGGCGCATCAAGATCGTGTGCGGCGCCTTCCTCGTGGTGGCGGCCGTCTTCCTGCTGCGCCTGGTGTTCCTGCAGGTCATCGTCGCCGACAGCTACGCGGCCATGGCCGAGGAGTCCCGCACCATCAACTTCACCACCACGCCGCGCCGCGGCACCATCTACGACCGCAACGGCCTGGTGCTGGCCACCAGCGTGGACGCCACCACCATCTACGCGAACCCCGCCGAGGTCACCGACTCCGGCCTGGAAGCCGCCAAGCTCGCCGAGGTCCTGGGCGGCAAGGCCGAGGACTACAAGAAGAAGCTGGAGCAGAAGGACACCACCTTCGTCTACATAGAGCGCCAGGCCGAGGTGGAGAAGGCCGACCAGGTGAAGGCCCTCGGGCTCGCCGGCGTCTACTTCATCCCCGACACGCGGCGCGAGTACCCCAACGGCGCCATCGGCGGACAGGTCATCGGCTTCTGCAACGTGGACGGTCAGGGCATCACCGGCCTGGAGCTGCAGTACGACGAGATCCTGCAGGGCACCCCGGGCACCTATGTGGCCGAGCGCGGCGAGAAGGGCACCCCCATCCCCGGCGGCGTGCGGGAGCACATCCCCGCCAAGGACGGCGAGGACATCATGATATCCCTGGACATCAAGCTCCAGGAGGTGGTGGAGGACCGCCTCGAGGAGGAGGCGGAGCGCCTATCCACGGAGACGGGCAGCGCCGTGGTCATGGACGGCGGCACCGGCGAGATCTACGCCATCTGCTCGCTGCCCTACATGGACCCCACCGACATGGCGGAGAGCAAGCTGGGCTCCGACCAGGTGACCGCCATCACCTCGGCCATCGAGCCGGGCTCGGTGTTCAAGACCCTGACGGCGCTCTGCGTGCGCGAGAAGGACGTGATGGGCACCGAGGACGTGCTGGACTGCCCGGCCGTGCTCACCGCCAACGACTACGAGGTGAGCGACGCCCGGGAGCGCGACGATGCGGTGTACAGCCTGCGCGAGATCATGGCCCGCTCCTCCAACGTGGGCATATCCCTGGCGGCCGAGAAGCTCGGCTTCAACAACCTCTACGAGGCCATCCTGCGCTACAACTTCGCCGAGCGCACCGGCGTGGACTATCCCGGCGAGATGGCCGGCTACCTGCAGGACTTCAACAACTGGGGCCGCATCGTGGGCTACAACGTCAGCTTCGGCCAGGGAATCTCCACCACGCCGCTGCAGATCGTGCGCTTCTACGGCGCCCTGGCCAACAACGGCGTCGAGGTGACCCCGCACTTCCTCATGTACAAGCCCCAGTCCGACGAGCGCCCGGTCTATGCCGTGGAGCGCGTGTGCTTCGACCAGGCCGCCATCGACGACACCATCTCCATGCTGCGCAGCGTGGTGACCGACGGCACGGGCAAGGACGCGGCCGTGCCCGGCTATGAGGTGGTGGGCAAGACCTCCACCGCCGAGATCGCCTCGTCGGGCACCTACCTGGAGGACCGCTACAACCTGTGCTTCACCGGGTTCATCGCCAACTCGTCGAGCAAGCTCATCACCTACGTGGGAGCCAACGACGTTGCCTACGACGGCACGGTGACCGCTGCAGCGGGCGACATCATGTCCCACATCGTCGAGCAGTACAATGTGGTGCAGTACGACCTGGGCGACCTGTAGGATCCGGCACGCCTGAGAGAGGGGACGACCATGGCGAAGACATGCGGCGAGCTGTTCGAGGGCTACGACTGCACCATCCTGGGCGACGGGGCCGAGCCGGTGCGCGGCCTGGCCTATCGCAGCGATCGCGTGGAGGAGGGGGACCTGTTCTTCTGCATCGTGGGGCTGGTGGCCGACGGGCACACCTTCGCCCAGGACGCCATCGACCACGGGGCCCGCACGCTGGTGGTGGAGCGCGTGCCGCACCTGGCCGACTCCACGGGGGTGACCGAGGTGGTGGTGGCCGACAGCCGCCGGGCCATGGCCTTCGCCTCGGCTCGCTTCTACGACGATCCCTCCGAGGACTTCCAGCTGGTGGGCATCACCGGCACCAACGGCAAGACCACCACCACCTACCTGGTGGAGGCCATCGCCCGCGCGGCGGGGGAGAAGACCGGCGTCATCGGCACCGTGGGGGTGCAGGTGGGCGACGAGCGGCTGCCCAGCGCCCACACCACCCCGGAGTCCCCCGACCTGCAGGCCATCATGGCGCGCATGCGCGACGCCGGCTGCAAGGTGGTGGCCATGGAGGTGAGCTCCCACGCGCTGGACCTGGAGCGCACCTGGGGGCTGCGCTTCGCCGTGACGGCGTTCACCAACCTCACCCAGGACCACCTGGACTACCACAAGACCTTCGACGCCTACTTCGAGGCCAAGGCGCTGCTGTTCTCCAGCGACTACCCGGCGGCCCGCGTCATCAGCATCGAGGACGAATGGGGCCGCGAGCTGGCGCGCCGCTGCCGCGAGGCGGGGGACGCGGTGACCACCACGGGCTTCGGGCCCGAGGCGGACATCTACCCGGTGAGCGTGGACTACGGCGCCACGGGCACCACGGTGGAGCTGGCTGTGGCCTCGCTCGGCCGCACCGTGGGCTTCACCTACCCCTTGGTGGGGCGCTTCAACGTGGAGAACGTCATGACCGCCTTCGGCTGCGGCCTGGCTCTGGGCATCGATGCCGACACCATCGTGGCCGCCCTGGCCGACGTGCCGCCGGTGCCGGGGCGCCTGCAGCGGGTGGGCCAGCCGGGCGACCCGGCGGTCTACGTGGACTACGCCCACACCCCCGACGCCCTGGAGAAGGCCATCGCCTCGGTGCGGGAGCTCGGCCGCGGCCGCACCATCGTGGTGTTCGGCTGCGGCGGCGACCGCGACGCGGGCAAGCGCCCGCTCATGGGCGCGGCGGCGCTGACGGCGGACTACGCGGTGGTCACCAGCGACAACCCGCGCAACGAGGCCCCCATGGACATCATCGCCGACATCGTGGCCGGCATGGCCGCCGAGGAGCGCTTCGAGGTGGAGCCGGACCGCCGGGCCGCCATCGGCCGGGCCATCGCCCTGGCCGGGCCGGCCGACGTGGTGCTCGTCGCCGGCAAGGGCCACGAGGACTACCAGATCATCGGCGGCGAGACCATCCACTTCGACGACTGCGAGGCGGCGGCCGAGGCCCTGGCCGCAGCGCGGGCCTAGGAGGGCACGGCCATGCGGCTGAACTCCAAGCAGATCTGCGAGGCCACCGGCGGCCGCTTCCTGGCGAGCCCTATCGACCCCTCGGCCCTGCTGACGGGCATGAGCTGGGACTCGCGGCGCATCCAGCCCGGCTGGCTCTACGTGGCGCTGCCCGGCGAGCGGGTGGACGGCCATGACTTCGTGGAGGCGGCCCTGCGCAAGGGCGCAGCCGGAGCCCTGGTCACCGAGGCGCCGACCGGGGCCGCCATGACCTTGGCTCGCGAGATGGGGGCCGCCGTCATCGAGGTGCCCAACACCGCCCATGCCCTGACCGACCTGGCGCGCGCCTGGCGGGGGCACCTGCGGGCCACCGTGGTGGGGCTCACCGGCTCCACGGGCAAGACCACCACGAAGAACCTGCTGCGCGACGTGCTGGCGCGCCGCTTCGCCGTGGTGGCCACCGAGGCCAACCAGAACAACGAGCTGGGGGTGCCCAACACCCTCCTGGCCGCCGACCCCTCCACCGAGGTGGTGGTGGTGGAGATGGGCATGCGCGGCCAGGGCCAGATAGCCGAGCTCTGCTCCTTCGTGCGACCGGACGTGGGCGTGGTCACCAACGTCGGCGAGTGCCACATCGAGCTGCTGGGCAGCCGCGAGGCCATCGCCCAGGCCAAGGCGGAGCTGCTCGAGGCGCTGCCGCCGGGCACGGGCCGCGCCGTGGTGAACGCCGCGGATCCCCTCAGCCTCTACGGAGCCGACCAGGCGGGGCTCGGCGCCCGCGCCGTGGCCACGGTGCTCTTCGACGGCTCGGGCGAGGCGCCGGCCAACGGCCCCCAGCGGGAAGGGGCCGCCTTGGGCCCGCGGGTATGGGCCGAGGGCGTGGCCCTCGACGCCGAGGGGCGTCCTGCCTTCACCCTGTGCGCTGCCGGCTTCGACGGTCCGGCGCCTGCGGGCGGCCAGGACGCGCTGTTCGCCGACATCCCCGAGCGGTGCCCCTGCACCGTGGGGCTCCAGGGGGCCCACAACGTCGCCAACGCCTGCGCCGTGGCCGCCGTGGCCCGCAGCCTGGGGATGGGCCTGCCGCTCATCGCCGAGGCCCTGGCGGCGGCGGTGCCTGAGAGCGGCCGCCAGGAGATGCTGCGCGCCCGCAGCGGCTGCACCGTGGTGAACGATGCCTACAACGCCAACCCCGACTCCATGCGCGCGTCCCTGGCCATGTTCAAGGCGCTGCCCGTGGCCGGCGCCCGCTACGCGGTGCTCGGCGACATGGCGGAGCTGGGCGACTACGCCGAGGCCTGTCACCGCTCCGTGGGCGCCTTCGCCGCTGGCTGCGGCCTCGACGGCCTCGTCTGCGTGGGCCCCTTGGCGGCGCTCATCGCCGAAGGGGCGGCTGAGGCGGGCTTCCCGCGCGATAGAATGGTACGCGCCAATACGGTAGCCGACGTGCTCGAGGTGCTCGATGCGCGGCTGGAGCCCGAGGACGCGGTGCTGGTGAAGGCCTCGCACTCCACGGGGCTCTCGCGCGTGGTGGAAGGGCTGGTCAACTGATATGTTCGCAGCTTTCGCACAGTATCCGACCTTCTTGGTCTTCCTGGCGGTGCTCCTGGCGCTCATCTTCACGGTGGTGCTCATGCCACCGTTCATCAAGCTGCTGCGCCGGGGCCAGATAGGCCAGCAGGTGCGCGACGACGGCCCCCAGACCCACCTGGTCAAGCAGGGCACCCCCACCATGGGCGGCGTCGTGCTCCTCGTCGCCGTGACCGTGACGGCCCTGCTGGTGGGCGTGCCGGTGCCCGAGACCTACCTCCTGCTGGGCGCCATCGTGCTCACCGGCGCCCTCGGTCTGGTGGACGACGTGTCCAAGGTGGCCCACGAGCGCTCCCTCGGGCTGACCCCCAAGGCCAAGCTGGTGGGGCAGTTCCTCATCGCCGGTGCCTTCGTCCTCGTGGCCGTGAACTGCCTGGACGTGGCGCCCACGGTGCAGATTCCCTTCGTCTACACCTTCGACCTGGGCGTGCTCACCACCGTGGTGCCCATCGGCGAGGGCGTGCGCATCCCGTGGCTGTACCTGGCCTTCTGCCTGGTGCTGCTGGTGGGGCTGTGCAACGCCGTGAACCTCACCGACGGCCTGGACGGCCTGGCGGGGGGCACGGTCATGATCGTCATGATCGTCATGGCCGCCATCGCCTTCCGCTCCAACGCCATCGAGCCCGCCATCATCGCCGCGGCCCTGGCCGGAGCGTGCATAGGGTTCCTCTGGTTCAATTCCTTCCCAGCTGACATCTTCATGGGCGACACCGGGTCGCTCGCCCTGGGCATGGCCCTGGGATGCCTGGCGGTGGTCACCAAGACCGAGTTCGTGGTGATCATCATCGGCGGCCTTTTCGTGGCCGAGGCGCTGTCGGTCATGATCCAGGTGTTCTACTACAAGCGCACCAGGAAGCGCATCTTCCTCATGGCGCCCCTGCATCACCACTTCGAGAAGAAGGGGTGGAGCGAGACCAAGGTGGTGGTGCGCTTCTGGATCGTGTCGGGCATGCTGGCGGCGGCGGGCTTCGTGCTGTACTTCGCCGAGTCGCTCATGGCCACGGCGTGAGGGCGCGGGGCGATCGGATGGGAGAGCCGGTGAGGGCAGGGTACCTGGCAGGGCGCAAGCATGCGCCGGAGAGCCTCGGCCGCGTGCTGGTCCTGGGGCTCGGCAAGAGCGGGAAGGCCTGCGTGGAGTACTTGCGCCCGCTGCTGGGCCGCCGGGTGGAGGCCCTGGCCGTGGCCGCCGGCGCCGAGACCCCCGAGGGGCGCGCCTGGGCCGAGGCCCAGGCCTGCGAGGGGCTGCGGGTGGCCTTCGACCACGAGGCCATCGAGGGCGACTACGACCTGTGCATCGCGAGCCCCGGCATATCGGAGCGCTCCGACTTCTACCGCAGCGCTGCGGCCCACAGCGCCGAGGTGGTGAGCGAGGTGGAGTTCGCTTGGCGCGAGAGCGCGGCGGATGCGGCGTGGGTGGCCATCACCGGCACCAACGGCAAGACCACCACCACGGCCCTCACGGCCCACCTGCTCCAGCAGGCGGGCTTCGCGGCCCAGGCCGTGGGCAACATCGGCGACGCCTGCATAGAGGCGGTGGCTGCGGGCCGCACCTCGGCCTACGTGGCCGAGGTGTCCTCCTATCAGCTGGCCTCCACGAGGCGGTTTGCGCCTCAGGTTGCCGTCATGCTCAACATCACGCCGGACCACCTGAGCTGGCACGGCAGCCACGAGGCCTACGTCCAGGCCAAGGAGAAGGTGCTGGCCAACCTGGCAGGCGTGCCTGGCGCCGTGGCGGTGCTGGATGCCACCAACGACACGGTGCGCGCCCTGGTCAGGCAGCTTAGGTCCCAGCCGGACGCCGAGCGCGGCTTCGCCTACGTGCCCCTGGGCACCGCGGCCGGCATCGGCGGCGACATGCGGGCGGCCTGCGGCAGCGCCAACGCGGCGTTCCTCGACGGGGAGGCGCCCGGGGGCGGCATGCTGCGCGTGGCCCTCGACGGCCGCGACCACGCCCTGGCGAGCGCCGACGAGCTGCCCCTCAAGGGGGCCCACAACGTGGGCAACGCCCTGGCGGCTGCCGCGGCGGCCCTGGCTCTGGGCGCCTCGACCGAGGCCGTGCGGGCGGGCCTGCTCGGCTTCGCCCCGCTGGAGCACCGCATAGAGCCGGCAGGGCGCGTGGGGGCCGTGGAGTGCTACAACGACTCCAAGGCCACCAACGTCGACGCCGTGCTGGTGGCCCTGCGCGCCTTCGCGCCCCGCAAGCCCGTGGTGCTGCTGGGCGGTCGCGACAAGGGCACTGACCTGGCGCCCCTCGTGGCCGCCTGTCAGGAGGACGCTGCGGGCGTGGTGCTGTTCGGGGAGGCGCGGCCGCGCTTCGCCGAGGCCTTCGCCGGCGCCGCCGTGCCCGTGGCCGAGGCCCTGGCCCTGGCCGAGGCCCTGGACGCGGGCTTGGCCCTGGCCCAGCCCGAGGGCATCGTGCTGCTCTCGCCCGCCTGCGCCTCCTTCGACGAGTTCTCCTGCTTCGAGGAGCGCGGGCGCGCCTTCAAGGCGCTCGTGGCCGACCGGGCGGCAGGGCGGTAGCGGCGGCCATGGCCCGGTCTCGCTCCTCATCGGCGGTCGGCGGCACCCAGGTGCCGCGCGTCGCGCTCATCCTGGCGGTGCTGGCCCTGCTGCTGGTCGGTCTGGTGATGGTCTACTCCGCCAGCTCCGTGGCCGCCCTCGGCGAGGGCGGCTCGGCCGAGGGCGGCCTGGTCAGCCAGCTGGCCTACGCGGTGATCGGCATCGTGGCCGTGGTGGTCATCTGGCGCATCCCCTACGAGGTGTGGGTGGGGCGCCTGGTATGGGCGATCTGGGGCGTTTCGCTGGTCCTGCTGATCCTCACCGCGGTCATGGGCTCGGCCGGCTTCGGCGCCCAGCGATGGCTGGAGCTGGGGCCGGTGCGCTTCCAGCCCTCGGAGTTCGTGAAGATCGCCCTCGTGCTGGTGGCCATCCGCATCTTCTTCGACATGCGCGCTGGCGTCGTGGAGGCCCGCATGACGGCCATCCAGGTGCTGCTGTTCATCGTGGCGCCGCTGTTCCTACTCTACGAGACCCAGTCTGACCTGGGCACCACCTTGATCTGCATCGTGGGCATCCTGGCGGTCATGTGGCTCGGCGGCGTGAAGCCCTACATCCTGGGCACCGTGCTGGTCATCGGCGCCATCTTCATGGCCTTCGCCGTGTTCGGCACCGGCTACCGCAGCGGGCGCATGGTCTACCTCGACCCGTGGAACGACGGCGAGGGCGGCTACGGCACCGGCTACAACATCATCCGGTCCTACTACGCCTTCGCCGAGGGCGGCCTGTTCGGTGTGGGGCTGGGCAACTCCCACGAGAAGTACGAGTACCTGTTCGCCTCGGACACCGACTTCATCTTCGCCGTGATCGGCGAGGAGCTGGGGCTGGTCGGGGCGCTGGCGGTCATCGCGCTGTTCCTGGTGGTGCTGGTGGCGGGCCTGCGCATATCCGGCCAGTGCTCCGATGTCATGGGCAGCGTCATGGCTGGGGCCTTCACCGTCATGCTCGTGTTCCAGGCCTTCCTCAACATCGGCTGCACCATCGGCGTGTTTCCCACCACGGGAAAGCCGCTGCCCTTCATATCGTCGGGCGGCTCGTCGATGATCGCCAGCCTCATCATGGTGGGCCTGATCCTGTCGGTCTCCAAGGGCGACGACCCCGCCGTGCGCCGCGGCAACCTGCGCGCCGTGCGGATGGGGCCGCCCGTGGGCTAGAAGCCAAGGAGGAGAAACCATGGTAGTGGTGCTTTCGGGCGGCGGGACCGCCGGCCACATCAACCCGGCGCTGGCCTTGGCCGAGGCGCTGCAGGCGCGGGGCGCCGAGGTGCACTTCGCCGGCACCCCCGGCGGCCTGGAGGCGCGGCTGGTGCCCGAGACGGGCATACCGTACCAGGCCTTCGAGGCGAGCGGCTTCGATCGCTCGCGGCCGCTCACCCTCATCAAGGGCATCGCCAAGATCGAGCGCAGCGCGCATCGGGCCAAGAGGTGGTTCGCCGAGATCGACCCCGACGTGGTGGTGGGCTTCGGCGGCTACGTGTCCATCCCGGTGGCCCATGCCGCCGAGTCCCTGGGGATCCCGGTGGTCATCCACGAGCAGAACTCGGTCATGGGCCTGGCCAACAAGTACCTGGCCCGCAAGGCCACGGCCATCTGCCTGACCTACGGCCATGCCGCCCGCGCCCTGGACGAGGCGTGCCAGGCGCGGGTGGAGGTCACCGGCAACCCGGTGCGCCGCCAGGTGCTCCAGGCCACGCGGGAGGAGGGTCGCGCCCTGCTGGGCGTGCCCGACCAGGCGCGGATGCTGCTGGCCTTCGGCGGCAGCCTGGGTGCGCGGCACCTCAACGAGGCGCTGGTGGGCCTGAAGGGCGAGCTGCTGAGCCGGCCCGACCTGCGCATCGTCCAGGTGACGGGCCCCAAGGAGCTCGACGCCGTGCAGGGCGCCCTGGCCCTGGGCCCCCAGGAGGCCGAGCGCTGGCAGGTGCTCGGCTACCTGGACCAGATGGGGGCGGCCCTGGCCGCGGCGGACGCCGTGGTGTCCCGCGCCGGCGCCACCTCCCTGGCCGAGATCGCGGCGCGGGCGGTGCCGGCGCTGCTCGTGCCCTTCCCCCATGCCGCCGAGGACCACCAGACCACCAACGCCCGCGCCTACGTGGAAGGGGGCTGCGCCGCCCTCCTGGCCGACGCCGACCTCACCGACGCCTCTGGCGCGCCGACCGAGGCCTTCCGCCAGGCGGTGCTCGCCCTGGCCGACGACGTGGCCGCCTGCGACGCCATGGCCGCCTGCGCCCGGGCCCAGAGGGCCGCCGACGCCGCTGAAAACTTGGCGGATGTTGTGTGCAGGGTGGCCTAGGGCGCGAGGCTCTCGTTTACAATAGGGCTTCGAGACGGGCGCGCCCGCTGCCGGCACCCTTGGCCGGCGGCCTTCGAGCGCGCTGAGGACACGCAAAAGGAAGAGGCGGCAGGCCTATGGCTTCCATGGAATCTCGCCCCCTGCACTTCATCGGCATCGGGGGCGTCGGCATGAGCGGCATCGCGCGCGTAGCCCACGACCAGGGCTTCGCCGTGAGCGGCTCCGACCTGCGCGAGAGCCGCTACACCAAGCAGCTGGCCGAGGCGGGCATCACGGTGTCCATCGGCCAGGACGCCAGCCACGTGCCCGAGGGCGACCCGATCGTGGTGGTGTCCACGGCCATCCTCGACAACAACCCCGAGCTGGCCGAGGCGCGCCGGCGCGGCCTGACCATCCGCCACCGGGCCGAGGCCCTGGCGGCGCTCGGCGAGGGGCTGCGGACCCTCGGGGTGGCGGGCACCCATGGCAAGACCACCACCAGCTCCATGCTGGCCTCCACCATGGACGCCATGGGGCTGGACCCCACCTTCCTGGTGGGCGGCATCGTGCGGGCCTACGGCAGCAACGCCCATTCGGGCCGCGGCGGCTTCTACGTGGTGGAGGCGGACGAGTCGGACAAGTCCTTCACGTTCCTGGACCCCTATGCCGTCATCGTGACCAACATCGAGGCGGACCACCTGGACCACTACGATGACCTGGCCGAGATCTACGGCAAGTTCCGCGAGTTCATCGCCAGCGTGCCGCCGGAGGGCGTCGTGGTGGTGTGCGGCGACGACGAGCGCCTGGTGGCCCTCGCCCGGGAGGCGTCCGCGGCCCCGGTGGTGACCTATGGCTTCGCCGAGGGCTGCGATGCGCGGGTGAGCTCCTGGGAGGCCCACGGCGCCGGCTCCGCCTTCGAGCTCGCGCTGCCCGACGGCCGCGTGGTGCGAAGCGCCATCAAGCAGAACCCGGGGGCCCACAACGTGCAGAACGGCGCGGGCGTGCTGGCCCTCCTCGATGCCCTGGGGCTCGACGTCGACCAGGCGGCCGAGGCGCTGCGCGGCTTCGCCGGAGTGCGCCGCCGCTTCGACGTGGTGGGCGAGGAGGCTGGCGTGACCGTGGTGGACGACTACGCCCACCATCCCACCGAGATAGCCGCCACCATCGAGGCGGCGCGGGCCCTGGACTTCCGCCGCATCCACGTGCTGTTCCAGCCCCATCGCTACTCGCGGGCCGGGTTGTTCACCGACGTGCTCAAGGACGAGTTCGGCTGCGCCTTCGACCAGGCGGACACCGTCACGTTCATGGACGTGTACCCGGCGGGCGAGACCCCCATCCCCGGCATCACCGGCAAGACGTTCCTGAACGTGGTGCTGGGGCATGACGGCCACCCCGAGGCCCACTACGTGCCGCGCCGCATCGACGTGGTGCCCCACCTGGCGGCCCTGGCCCAAGAGGGTGACCTGGTCATGACCATGGGCGCCGGCGACGTGACCTCCATCGGCCCGGTGCTCGTCGACGAGCTGCGGCAAGGGGCGCGGGCCTAGCCATGGCGCGCTCCAGCGGAAAGGGCCGTCCGCGGCCGCTCGGCGCCGCCCACGCGTCGCCAGTGGAGGCGCTGCTGGTGAGCGAGGGCTTCGACGCCGACGTGCACCCCAACGAGCCCATGGCGCGCCACACGGCCTACCGCATCGGGGGGCCGGCGCGCTTCCTGGTGAACGCCCACAGCCTCGGTGCGCTCATGCAGCTGGTGGCCTTGTGCCGCAGCGAGGGGGTGCCCTGGGTGGTGGTGGGCCGCGGATCCAACCTGCTGGTGGCCGACGAGGGCTACCCGGGCGTGGTCATCACCTTGGGCCGAGACTTCCGCAACCTGCGGCTCGACCGCGCCAGCGGCTGGTGCGTGGCCGGGGGCGGCGCGCTGCTGGCCACGGCGGTGCAGGAGGCCTTCCGGGCCGGCTGCGCAGGGCTGGAGTTCGCCGTGGGCACGCCGGGCACCATCGGGGGCGCCCTGCGCATGAACGCCGGCACCCGCGAGGTGGGCATCGGCAGCCGCGTGGCCAGCGTGACGGTGCTCGGACCCGACGGCGCCCTGACGCGCCGCCTGGGGGACGAGGTGTCCTGGGGCTACCGGCGCAGCTCCTTCTCGCCGGACGAGGCCATCGTCGAGTGCGAGCTGGCCTTGGAGCCAGGGGACGCCCTGGCCATCCAGCGCACCATGGAGTCTGCCCTCGCCCGTCGCAAGCGGACTCAGCCCCTGGGCCAGCCCAGCTGCGGCAGCGTGTTCCGCAACCCCGAGGGGGCCAGCGTCGGCGCCCTGGTGGAGGAGCTGGGGCTGAAGGGAGCCCGCCACGGGGGCGCCCAGGTGTCGGAGGTGCACGGGAACTTCATCGTTAACGCGGGGGGCGCGGCCGCGCGCGACGTGCGCGCCCTCATAGACCTTGTCCAGACGAAGGTGTTGGAAGCCTATGGCATCAAACTCGCCACGGAAGTCAGATTCCTCGGTTTCGAGGCGTAGCCGGGCTGCCGCTCGCGGCCGCGTGCAGCGCGCCGCCCGCAGCAACGCGCGTGCGACGGGCCGGGCGCGGGCTGGGGCTGGCGGCCGCCCGTCGTCGCGTCCGGTCAACGCCCGCTCCGGCTCGCTCGCGCCCACCGAGCGCTCGGTCACCTCGGTGCGCCTGGGCGACATGCGCCGCGACGCCGAGCGAGAGCGCACCAAGGCGACACGCCGCAAGCGGCTCGTGGTGGCCATCGCCGCCGTGGCCGTGGTGGTTGCCCTGGTGGTGGGGCTGGTCGCCCTCCTGCGGGCCCCGGTGTTCGTCATCGAGTCCGTGGACGTGCAGGGCGCCGACCACCTGACCGCCGAGGAGGTGGCGCACCTGGCCCCGGTGGCCCAGGGGGCCACGCTGCTCAACGTGGACGCCGACGGCATCGTCGCCGGGCTGAAGCGCGACGCCTGGGTGCAGGACGTGACGGTCAACCGCATCTTCCCCTCCACGCTGCAGGTGCTGGTCACCGAGCGCAAAGTGGGGGCCATCATCGAGGTTCCCACGGGCTCCACCCAGTTCATCCAGCTGTGGGCCATCGCCTCCGATGGCATGTGGCTCATGCCCATCCCCGCCCAGGACAGCGACGTGGGCAAGGGCATCAGCCCCAAGATCTACGAGGACGTGGACGCCGCCATGCGCATCGTCGGCCTGCCCTCGGGCATCAAGCCCGAGATCGGCGCCTACTGCACCGACGACGCCGTGAACAACGCCCTGCACATCGTGGACGGCATGACCACCGAGCTGGCCGACCAGGTGCGCACCGTGTCGGCCGCCGACAAGGACTCCACCCTCATCAAGCTGGACAGCGGCGTCGAGATCGCCTTCGGCACGGCAGAGAACATCCGCGAGAAGGAGCGCATCTGCCTGGAGATCCTCTCGAAGAACGAGGGCAAGGTGGCCTACATAAACGTGCGCGTGCCCGAGCGCCCCACCTGGCGCAGCGCCAAGTGACCACGCCCGCTCCCGGCTGCGGGCCGCGCTATAATCTGCCCTGCATGAGAATCAGCTGAGCCACCGGCTCTGACGAGAGGAACAGCCCATGAAGGCACTCATACCCGCAGCGGGACTCGGCACCCGCTTCCTGCCCGCCACCAAGGCCGTCCCCAAGGAGATGCTCCTGGTGGTGGACCGCCCGGCCATCCAGTACGTGGTGGAGGAGGGCCTGGCCAGCGCCGCGGACGAGGTGGTCATCATCAACAGCCCCGAGAAGGCCGCCATCGAGGCGCACTTCACCCCCGACCCGGACTTCGTGGCGCTCCTGCGCCAGCGCGGCAAGGATGCCTACGCCGATGCCGTGGAGGCCGTGGGCAACCTGAACGTGAGCTACGTCTACCAGCGCGAGGCCCTGGGCCTCGGCCATGCTGTGCGCTGCGCTGCGGAGAAGACCGGCGACGAGCCCTTCTATGTGCTGCTGGGCGACGTGCTGGTGCCGGGCAACCAGATGCTGCCGGCCATGCAGGCCGTGAGCGACGCCCACGACGGAGCCAGCGTCATCGCCGTCATGCCGGTGCCCGAGGAGCAGGTCAGCCGCTTCGGCGTCATCGCCGGGGCCGAGGTGGAGCCGGGCGTGTGGAAGGTGGACAGCCTGGTGGAGAAGCCGGCGGTGGAGGACGCGCCGACCAACCTGGCCGTGTTCGGCCGCTACCTGCTCAGCCCGCGGGTGATGGAGCTCTTGGCCGACGTCGAGCCTGGCGTGGGCGACGAGATCCAGCTCACCGACGCCCTGGACGCGGTGCTGCGCGAGGAGGAGATGTACGCGCTGGTGGTCGACCCCTCCGAGGGCTTCGACACCGGCACCGTGGAGAGCTGGCTGGAGACCAACAACACCCTGTTCGCCCGCCGCTAGGCGCTCGCGACCCGCACTCGACGCCCGGGGCCGTTGCCCCTGGGCCACGCTGGCCAGCAGCTCCGGAGCTGCTGGCCAGCCGTCGCTTCTCGTCCCTCGGCGCCTTGGCGTCCTGGGCCTCCAAGGCGCTCGATGGGAGGGCTTTCCGGAGGGGAGGCACTCCAGGGCGCTCGGCGCCGTCGGGCGCCCTTGCTGGGGCCTCGGCTGGGCCTGGTCCGTGTCCGCTGGTGAACGAGTCGGCCCCTGAGCGGCCCCCTTTCCCTATAATAGGGGCTTGAGAAAGGGGAGGGGACGTTCGACGGGCCGGCTGCCATGGCACCACGGCGCCGCAAGCGTTTCCACGAATGCAGGAGGCGCCTTTCCCCCTTGGAGGCGCGCCGTCCGGGCATAGGGGCGCGGGCGGTTCTGAAAGAGGAGGACCGATGGAAGGGTTCGACCTGATCAGCTGCGGCATCTGGTCGATCATCCCCCCGCTTCTGGCCTTAGGTCTGGCGCTCATCACCAAAGAGGTGTACTCGTCCCTGACCGTAGGCGTGCTCGTGGGCATGATCATCTACCAGTTCACGCTCAACGGGGTGGGGGGTGAGCAACTCGTCTCGTCGTTCGCGATGGTACCCCAGATGATGGCCGAGCAGATAGCCGGCAACGGAGCGCTGTTGCTCTTCCTTGCGCTGCTGGGCGCCCTCACGGTGGTCATCGGCGTGAGCGGCGGCGCTCGCGCCTACGCTGACTGGGTGTCCAAGCACATCAAGAACGCCAAGCTCGCCTCGCTGCTCACGGCGGTGCTGGGCATCATCATCTTCGTCGACGACTACTTCAACTGCCTGACCGTGGGCGCCGTCATGCGCCCGATCACCGACCGCTTCCATGTCAGCCGTGAGAAGCTGGCCTGGATCATCGACTCCACGGCAGCTCCGGTGTGCATCATCGCGCCGGTGTCGTCGTGGGCCGTGGCCGTGGGTGGCTACTTGGGCGACGACGGCTTCAACACCTTTGTGGCCTCCATCCCCTACAACTTCTACGCGCTGCTGACCATCTTCTTCGTGTTCTTCATGCTGGTCATGGGGCTTGACTTCGGGGCCATGCGCGCCGCCCAGGATGCGGCCGCTGGCAACCCGGTGCCCGCTGAGGACGCCGTGGAGGAGGCGCGCCTGCTCAAGAAGGTGGTGAAGGGCGAGTGCGACCCCTCGGCGCTGCCGCCGAAGGTGGCCGAGCGCGCCGACATCGAGGATGCCACCTCCCAGGCGGAGGAGGAGTACAAGAACCTGCCCATCTCCGACAAGGGCCGGGTGTGGGACCTGATCGTTCCCATCGTGGTGCTCATCGCGTTCTCCATCCTTGGCATGATGTACATGGGCGGCTTCTTCGAGGGCGTCGACTTCGCCACGGCCGTGGGCGAGAACCCGGTCATGGGCCTGTGCATCGGCGTGTGCGTGGCGCTGGTGCTGGCGGCCGTCATGTTCCTCCCGCGCAAGCTGACCACCCTGGGCGGCTTCGTGGATGCCATGTCCGAAGGCGTGCGCTCCATGGTGGGCGCCATCATGATCCTGGTGCTGGCCTGGAGCTTGGGCGGCACCTGCCGCTACCTGCTGGGCACGGGCGAGTTCGTCTCCGGCTTCCTGAACGGCCTGGGCGTGGGGCTCGACTTCCTGCCGGCCATCATCTTCCTGGTGGCGGCGTTCATCGGCTTCGCCATGGGCACCAGCTGGGGCACCGTGGCGCTCATCCTGCCTATCGTCATCGGCGTGTTCGACGCGGCCGACCCGCTGTTCCTGGTGGCCGTGGGCGCCACGCTGGCCGGCGCGGTCTACGGCGACCACATCTCGCCCATATCGGACACCACGATCCTGAGCTCGGCCGGGGCCAAGTGCAACCACTTGCGCCACGTGGCCACCCAGATCCCCTACGCCACGCTGGTCATGGTGGTGTGCTTCGCGGGGTACCTGCTGGCCGGGTTCACCCGCAGCCCCTGGATATCGCTGGCGGGCGGCGTGGTGCTCATCGCGGTGCTGGCCATCGTGCTGGACAAGGTGAGCGGCCGCAAGGCGAGGGCCGAGGCGGCGACAGAGGAGGCTGCGGTCTAGGCCCGAAGGACGCTGCAAGGCGCGGTGCAGGCCATGGCCTGCACCGCGGAGGGGCGGCCCGCGCAGGAGCGGGCCGCCCCTCTTGCGCTACGGGCCGTGGGCCGGCGACGCCGGGGCGGCGCTCGAGCGCCGGCTCCGGGCAGCAGGTGCCGTCAGCAGTCCCGAGCGGCGGCGGATCCCGTCCTCCCCTTATCCTTGATTGGCTATAATAGGGGCAATGCCCATCCATTCGAAAGGCTGCCCTATGGCTGACATGATTTCCGTTGAAGAGGCGCGGGAGCTGGTGCTCTCGGCCATGAAGCCCATGCCCGTGGAGACGGTGCCGCTGCTGGACGCCCTCGGCCGCGTGGCCGCCGAGGACCTGGCGAGCGACATCGACATAGCCCCCTTCGCCCACTCGGCCATGGACGGCTACGCCCTGCGCGCAGAGGAGATCGCCAACGCCGACGACGCCCCGGTGCAGCTGCGGGTCATCGCCGAGGTGGCCGCGGGCGACGTGTACGATGGGCCCATCGCCGAAGGGGAGTGCGTGCGCATCATGACCGGCGCCTGCCTGCCCGAGGCGACGGACTCCGTGGTGAAGTACGAGGTGGTAGCCGTGGTGGAGGGCGACGGCAAGGTCGGCTCCCTCGTGTCCTTCGACGCCCCCACGGCCCGCGGCTCCAACGTGCGCCCAGCTGGCGACGAGGCGAAGGCCGGCGAGGTGGTCGTGCGGGCCGGCGAGGTCATCGGCGCGGCGGGCGTCGGCTTCCTGGCGGGCTGCGGCGTGACCGAGGTGCCCACCTACCAGCGCCCACGGGTGGCCATCATCGCCACGGGCAGCGAGCTGGTGGGGGCCGACGAGGTGCCCGCCCGCGGCAAGATCCGCAACTCCAACAGCTACGCCATGGCCGCCTGCGCCCGGGAGGCCGGCTGCGTGGCCACCATGCTGCCGGCGGTGCCGGACACCTTCGAGGGGCTGTCCGCCGCGGTGGCCGACGCCGCGCGCAGCTACGACTTCGTCGTGACCACCGGGGGCGCCGCCAACGGCGACTTCGACTTCATCAAGCAGGTCATCGACGCCCTGGGCGACCTGCGCATGACCACGGTGAACATGCGCCCCGGCAAGGCCCAGGCCTTCGGGCTGGTGGAGGGCACGCCGGTGTTCGGCCTGCCGGGCAACCCGGCGGCGGCCTACTGCGGCTTCGAGATGCTCATCCGCCCCATGCTGCGCAAGATGCAGGGCTACAGCTGCTTCGAGCACCCGCACGTCATGGCGGCCATCACCGTCGACCAGCGCAAGCGCGACCCGCGGCGCATCTTCCTGCGCTCCACCCTCACCCGCAGCGCCGACGGCGGCTACCAGGTCACGCCGGCCAAGAACCAGAGCTCGGGGCTGTTCGGCGTCATCCAGAAGAGCAACTGCCTGGCCGTGCTGCCGGATGGCACCGAGGACAAGCACGCGGGCGACCTGGTGGAGTGCATCCTGCTGGACGTGCCGGAGGAAGTGGCGCTGTAGCGCCGCTGCGAGCGAAAGGACCATCCCATGACCGACCAAGCACCGCTCAGCTTCGCCATCATCACCTGCTCCGACACGCGCGACCTGCGCCAGGATGCGGCGGGCGACGCCTTGGAGCGCCTCATCGCCGAGCAGGGCTGGGTGTGCCGCACCCACACCCTCGTGCGCGACGAGCGCCCGAACATCGCAGCGGCCATCAAGCACTGCACCGACGACCTGAAGGTGGACATCGTGCTCACCTGCGGTGGCAGCGGCCTGTCGCCCCGCGACGTCACCCCTGAGGCCACCCACGATGTGTGCGAGCGGGAGGTGCCCGGCATCGCCGAGGCCATGCGCTGGCACAGCCTTCAGATCACCCCCTTCGCCATGCTCTCCCGCGCCGTGTGCATGCAGCGCGGAAGCTCGCTGGTCATCAACCTTCCCGGCTCCACCAAGGCGGCCACGGAAAACTGGGAGGGCGTGGTTGCCGCGCTTCCCCATGCTGCTAAAATGATGGCAGCAGGAGGACATGACGACTAGCGCATGGACGCTTCGAAGGCGTGGTATGGAAGATCTCCCCAACGGTTTCACCGGATTCTCGCAGCGCAAGCCCGGGTTCGAATCGGCCAGCGAGGCCATCCGCAAGGCTGCCATAGAGCAGCGCAACCTGCGGCCTGACGCCGAGTCGGCCTCTCGCGCTGCGCGCAGCGGCTGGCAGGCCGAGCTGGAGGGATTGCCGCGGCTCGACCAGCTGGGCGGCTTGTGGGGCATGCGCCCGAAGAAGGGCGCGGGCGGCTTCGAGCAGTTCATCAACGACATCGAGTTCGGCGGCGTGTCCGACAAGCGCTTCGACATCGAGGCCATATCGGGGATTCCCGAGAAGGACCGCCGCTGGGCCTGGGTGGAGGTGGACCGGGCGGCCCTGCGCTCCAACATGATGACCATCCGCAACCACATCGGGCCAGGGCCCAAGATCATGGCGGTGGTGAAGGCCGACGGCTACGGCCATGGCGCCGTGGAATGCGCCAAGACCGCCCATAACTCCGGGGCCGACTACCTGGGCGTGGCCACGGTGGACGAGGCCATCGCCCTGCGCGAGGCCCTCATCAACGCGCCGGTGCTCATCCTGTCCGAGCCGCCGGTGGAGGCCATCCCGCTGCTGCTGGCCTACAAGGTGATGCCGAGCGTCTACACGGCGGAGTTCGCCATCCGCTATGCCGAGGCGGCGGACATGATGGGCCAGCGCGCCCCCTTCCACCTGGCGCTCAACACGGGCATGAACCGCATCGGCGTGCGCTACGACGAGGCCGTCACCTTCATGCAGCACATCGGCTTCCACCGGGCGCTGGACCTCAAGGGCACCTTCACCCACTTCGCCACGGCGGATTCCGCGGACACCCTGGACTTCGAGATGCAGCTGCGCCGCTTCACCGAGGCGGTGGCCAACCTGAAGGCTGCCGGCATCGACCCGGGGCTGGTCCACGCGGCCAACTCCGCTGCCACCATCCGCTACCCCGAGACACACTTCGACATGGTGCGGGTGGGCATCGCCCTCTACGGCTACCATCCGAGCCCCCTCACGCGACCGCTGATCGACCTGAAGCCGGCCATGACCGTGCACGCGCGGGTGACCAACGTCAACGCCGTGCCCATGAGCGAGGGGGTCAGCTACGGGCTGCACTACCGCAGCCCCGGCTCGGTGAAGATCTGCACCATCCCCATCGGCTATGCCGACGGGCTGTGGCGCGGGCTGTCGGGGCGCATCGACTTCCTGGTAGGGGGCGTGCCGTTTCGCCAGGTGGGGTCCATCTGCATGGACCAGTGCATGTTCGAGGTGAACATGCGCACCGCCGCGAGCCGCAAGTTCCTGACCCCCCAGGTGGGCGACGAGGTGATCGTGGTGGGGGAGCAGGATGGCCTGGCCATCGCCATGGACGAGCTGGCCGAGCTCATGGGCACCATAACCTACGAGGTGACGGTGCGCTTCGGCGAGCGCCTGCCTCGCATCTACCGGTAAGGAGCGGCCATGACGGCGAAGACCCCCATCCCCCTTGACCAGCTGCGAGAGCAGGTGGGCGCGTGCCATCAGTGCCCCCTGGCCGACGGGCGCACCAACGTGGTGTTCGGCGAGGGCGATCCTGAGGCGCGGGTGCTCATCGTGGGCGAGGCGCCGGGCAAGAACGAGGACCTGCAGGGGCGTCCCTTCGTCGGCGCGGCGGGCAAGCTGCTCGACGACCTGCTGGCCGTGGCGGGCCTCGCGCGCGAGGACGTGTTCATCGCCAACGTGCTGAAGTGCCGGCCGCCCGGGAACCGCGACCCGCGTCCCGAGGAGATCGAGCTGTGCACCCCCTACCTGCGGGAGCAGACGCGCACCATCGATCCTGAGGTGATCGTGACCCTCGGCAACTTCTCCACCAAGTTCATCCTGAAGACCGAGGTGGGCATCACCCGCCTCCACGGTCACGTGCAGCAGGCGGGGCGCTTCAAGGTGTTCCCCATCTACCACCCGGCTGCCGCGCTCTACGACCCCACCAAGCGCGCCGCCCTCGAGGACGACTTCGCCACCTTGGGCGAGCTGCTGGGCACCCGCCCGCGCCCGGAGGGCTAGGGGAGAGCCCGCTGGGCGGCCTCCTTCCCAGGACGGCTAGCCGATGGGGAAGCGCGCGATGGACGATGGGCTGGCCTCGATCGGATTAGCTCCTGTCCTGGGGATTCTCTCCTACAAGAGAAGTGGCCCGCCTGAAGGCGGGCCCCAAAACAAAAGCCGTGAGGATCAACCACCCCTCACCGGGCGCCGGCCCCCTCATGGGGTCGGCGCCCGAACCGCTATGGAGCATGGCATCTTTCCGGGCCGCCTACCCACGCTTCCTTTCCTCCCGCTTGCGAGCCCTTGCGTTGGCGGCGGCGGATTGGGTCGCAAGCCCAACTGACGGCAGCGGTCGAGGGCCGACTGCCTGGCCGAGCTTGCGATTCGGCTTTGATGGCGCCCTCGCCGGATGCTCGCTCCGCCCTACAGCCAGCCCTTGCGGTGGAAGAACGCCAGCAGGCCGCTGCTGAACGTCACGGCCAGCACGATGAGCAGCGCCCACAGCCACGGCCAGTCCAGCCCGGGCATCACGGCCAGGTTCATGCCGAACCAGCCGGTCACCAGCGTCAGCGGCGCGAACAGCACCGTCACGATGGTCAGCACCTGCATGACGGAGTTCTGCTTGAGGCTTATGCGGGTCTGGTGCAGCTCGTGAAGCTGCATGGAGTACTCCTTGAGCGCCTCGGCCCGCGCGGTCAAGCGGTCCGCGAAGCTGGCGATGCGGTCGAAGGAGTGGGCCTCCCCACGGCTGAGCAGCTTGTTCTCGTCGTCCCCGACGACATCGGCCATGGCCCCGATCTGCTGGTAGTACATGCCCAGCCCGATGGTCTGGCGCCGGAAGTTCATGATGCGCAGGGTGCTCACGTCCACCTGTCGTGCCAGCATGGCCTCTTCCAGGTCCTCCATGCTCTCTTCGAGCTCCGCCAGGAACACGAAGTCGTTCATCAGCAGCGTCTTCATGAACAGGTACAGGCAATGGGCCGTGGACAGGCTGCGCATCACGCCGCTGTCAGCCATCTTCTCCAGCAGCTCGGCGGCGCACTGCCCGTCCTCGATGAACACCAGGTGCTGCTTGTCCAGGTAGAACGAGAACAGCGCGGGCGGCTTGGTGGTGTCATGATGATCGGGCACAGCGAAGGACCCCACTACGAAGTCGGGGAACACCTCCACCAGGTTGCTCTTGACCGCGGCGAGCACCTCCACGGCCTCGCGCCCTTCAGGGGCGATGAACCCGGCCTCGCGCCCTTCGGCGGGGGAGAGCACCTCCACCACCGGCGCCAGGGCTCGGGCCGCCTCCTCTTCCTCCACCGGCACGAGGGCCGGCACCGGCTTCTGGGGAGACTTCGGGGCCTTGCTCGCCCTCAGTTCGTAGCGCAGGGCCATGGCCTTCCCCTTCCCTCCGTGGTCTGGCTGCGCGGGCGCTTCCGCCCACTCCCATGATTGTAGGGTCGGCTCTTGCCGACGATCATGCTCGGCAGCCATCCGTTACCGACGCGACGGCTTGAAAGGCAGGCCGCGCTTCGGGCAGAATGGGCGGTCGAGGGGAAGGAGGCCCGAAGGATGCCGTTCGATGCCGTCGCCTACATAAACGAGCCGCGCTGGGCCCATTCGTCACTGGGGCTCGAGCGCATGCAGGCCCTGATGGAGCTGCTGGGAAGCCCCCAGGGCGCCACGCCGGCGGTCCATGTGGCCGGCACCAACGGCAAAGGCTCCACCTGCATGTTCCTGGCCTCCATGCTCCAGGTTGCCGGATACCGCACGGGCCTGTTCACCAGCCCTGCCATCATGGAGTTCACCGAGCGCATCCAGGTGGACGGCCGGCCTATCGACGCGGCCTCCCTGGCCCAGGCCACGCTACCGGTGCGTCAGGCAGCCGAGGCGGTGGCCCGGGAGCGCGGCGAGCATCCCACGGAGTTCGAGCTCATGGCGGCCGTGGCCTTCGAGCACTTCAAGCGCGTGGGGTGCGACATCGCCGTGATAGAGGTGGGCCTGGGCGGCCGGCTGGACGCCACCAACGTGGTCGCGCCCGCGCTCAGCGTCATCACCCGCATCGGGCTGGACCATACGGCCCTCCTCGGCGACACCCTGGCCCAGGTCGCCTCTGAGAAGGCGGGCATCATCAAGGCGGGGGTGCCGGTGGTCGGCTGGCCCCAGGGGCCCGAGGCCCAGGCGGTGATCGAGGCTCGCTGCGCCGAGCTGGGTTGCCCCTTGGCCGTGGCCGACCTCGCCGCGCTCCGCGTCGGTGCAGTGGAGGCGGACGGCCAGGGCGGGCTCGTGCGGCCCTTCGCCTACCGCGGCCGCCCCTACGCCACGGCCCTCCTCGGCTCCTACCAGCCGGCCAACGCCGCCGTGGCCCTGGAGGCGGCGGAGGCCCTGGGCCGGCAGGGCTGGGCCATCCCGCCTGCGGCGCGCCAGCAGGGCATCGCCGCCGCCCGTTGGCCGGGGCGCTTCGAGGTGCTGCCGACGCCGCCGGGCGGCCCGACCTTCGTCGTCGACGGCGGCCACAACGCCCAGGGGGCGGCGGCCCTGGCCGACTCCCTCGCCGACGTGCTCGCCGGGGGAGACGCCGCCGACCTCTCCGGTGCGGTCGCCTTCGTCGTAGGGGCCATGGAGGACAAGGACTACGCCGCCATGCTGGCCGCCATAGCGCCCATGGCCAAGAGCCTGGTCGCCTATGCGCCGGACAGCCCTCGGGCTCTGGCGCCCGAGGCCCTGGCCGCCGCTGCCCGCGCGGCCCTGCCCCCGAGCGTGCCCGTCGAGGCGGCGCCCAGCCCCGCAAAGGCAGTCGCCCTCGCCTGCGACGGGGCAGGCGAGGGCGACCTGGTGGTGGCGTTCGGCAGCCTCTACGGCGTCGCCGACGTCAAGCGGGCCTGGCAGGCGCGCGTCAGCGCAGGCGGCTAGGCCTTCTGCTTCAGCACGCCGTAGCCGCCGTCCTTGCGGCGGTACATCACGTGCACGTTGTTGGTGTCGCGGTCGGTGTAGACGTAGAAGTCGTGGCCGAGCAGGTCGAGGTCCACCATGGCCTCGTCCGGCGTGCGGGGCGCGAACTCCACTTCCTTCTCGCGCACCACCTGGTCGTTGGCCAGCTCGTCCATGAGGCGGTCCAGGTCGAGCTCGCCTTCGGGATGGGCATCCTCGTGGACGTGGTCGACGATGCGCTCCGTGGCGCGGATCCGCTTGTCCAGCACCTTGGTCTTGTACTTGCGCAGCTGGCGCGTCACCGTGGCCGCCGCCACGTCGATGGCGGCGTACATGTCCTCTTCGCTCTCCTCGACGCGCACGATGTGGCCCTTCACCTGCACGGTCACCTCGCAGCCTGCGGGCTTGGAGTTCGCGGGGTTCTTGGCCATGTGCAGCACGACGTCCACGGCGATGGGGTCATGGTCGAGCACCTTGATGGCGTTGCCGATCTTCTCGACCGCATAGTCGCGGATGGCGTCGGTTACGGGCATCTTGCGACCGGACACGGTGATGTTCATAGGGGTCACCTCTATTGGACGGAACGGATACTATGGGTTCATGGTAGCGCAAACCCTTGGGCAATGGCCCAAGGAAATGGCGGTCCTGGGCAACGGTTCTGATACGCTTAGTAACGAAACCGTCACAGCCTGGGAAGCGCCCTTATCATGAAGGCTTCGCAGGCTCCCTCGCCCTGGGGCGAGGTTGCAGAAGAGGTGCAGTGCCATGGCAGAGAACAAAGGCCCGAGCGGCGTCAACCCTGATCCGCATGACCTGCTCATAGACGAGGTGCAGGGACATCAGCGGCGCTACATGAAGCTGCTGGAGTTCACCCACTCCTCCACCCGCGCCGCCGGCGCCATGCTGCTGGCGGCCATCGCCGCCTTGGTGGTGGCCAACACCGGCCTTCACGAGGGGTTCCTGGAGTTCTGGCACACCGACGTGGTGGTGGGCGTGGGGGATCATGTGGGCGTCATGTCCTTGGCCCACATCATCAACGACGTGCTCATGGCGCTGTTCTTCCTGCTGGTGGGCCTCGAGATCAAGTACGAGATGACCGTCGGCGAGCTGACCAACATCCGCGACTGCGCCCTGCCCATCATCGCCGCCGTGGGCGGCGTGCTGGCACCCATCGGCATCTACCTGGCCTTCAACGCCGCCAATCCCGACACCGCCCATGGCTGGGGCGTGCCCACGGCCACGGACATCGCCTTCGCCTTGGGCATCCTGGCGCTGCTGGGGCGCAAGGTGCCCAACGGCGTGCGGGTGTTCCTGTCCACCCTGGCCGTAGCCGACGACATCATCGCCATCCTGGTCATCGCCGTCTTCTACGGCAGCGCCCCGGACCTGGGCTGGCTCGCGGGAGCCGCTGCGGTGCTGGTGGTTCTGGTGGTGCTCAACCGCACCCACGTCTACTCCCTCTACCCTTATATATTGGTCGGGGCGGTGCTGTGGTTCTGCGTGTTCATGTCCGGCGTGCACTCCACCATCGCCGGCGTGCTTCTGGCCTTCACCATCCCCATCGGGTCGCGGGTGCGCCTGAGCAGCTTCCTCGACTGGTCGCGGGAGCGCGTGGACGACGCGCGCAGCTACTACGAGGACGACAAGCCGGTGGTGGTGCAGGGCAAGTACATGCAGACGGTGCGCGCCCTCTCGCGGGTGTCGCGTCAGGTCATGCCGCCGGCTGTGCGGCTGGAGCAGCGCCTGTACCCCTGGGTGTACTTCGCGGTGCTGCCGCTGTTCGCCCTGACCAACGCCGATGTGGCCTTCCTCGGCGGGGACATGGGCGCCCTGTTCACGGGGCCGGTGTTCCTCGGCGTGCTCTGCGGCCTGCTCGTCGGCAAGCCGCTCGGCATCCTGCTCTTCAGCTTCCTCACGGTGAAGCTGGGCATCGCCAAGCTGCCCGAGGCCGTCACCTGGAAGCACATGCTGGGCGCGTCCATCCTGGGCGGCGTGGGCTTCACCATGGCCATCTTCGTGGCCAATCTGGCCTTCGTCGACGCGGTGCTGGTGGCCGAGGCCAAGATGGCCATCCTATGCGCGTCGTTGGTGGCTGGCGTGGCGGGCTTCGTGGTGCTGCTGCGCCAGGCGGCGAAGGACCCGGTCGAGCACCCGATCCCCGAGGACGAGACGGCGCGCAACGCCGAGGGGCTCTGAGCCGCCCATGGCCAGCCCTGGGCCAGCTCGGCGTGCGAGGCGTATCATGGGGGCCGAGAGCTGCGACGGCGGGAAGGGGAGTCGATGACGGAGAAGCTGCTGATGGGCAACGAGGCCTTCGCCCACGCGGCCTTGGAGGCCGGCGTGCGGGTGGTGGCCGGGTACCCGGGCACGCCCTCCTCGGAGGTGGTGGAGACCATCGCCCGCCTGCGGGCCCAGGGGCGCGCCCATGGCGTGTCGGTGGAATGGTCCACCAACGAGAAGGCGGCCCTGGAGCTGGTGGCGGGCGCGGCCTATTGCGGCGCGCGTGCGCTGTTCACCTGCAAGCAGGTGGGGCTCAACGTGGCCAGCGATGCGCTGCTCAGCCTGAACTACGTGGGGGTGCGCGGCGGCACGGTGCTGCTCGTGGCCGACGATCCGGGCCCCATATCGTCCCAGACCGAGCAGGACACCCGCCGCTTCGCTGCCTTCGCCAAGGTTCCGGTGCTCGACCCGGCCACCGTGGAGCAGGGCTTCGCCATGATGGGCGCTGCCTTCGAGCTGTCCGAGCGCTACGGCACGCCGGTCATCCTGCGGCCCACCACCCGGGTGTGCCACGCTTCGGCGTTCCTCGACGTGGCGGAGGAGACCTGGGCCCGCGAGCTGCCCGAGGGGGGCTTCCAGAAGGGGCCGCGCTGGGTGATCTTCCCCAAGCGCGCCTTCGAGGCCCATGGCGAGATCAACGACCGGCTGCGGGCCATGGCCAGCGACTATGGCTCCGACCCGCTGCTCTCCCAATTCAACGAGCGCGTGGCTGGCGGCGTCGCCCCCGAGGGCGCGCCGATGCGGCCGCCCTTCGCCATCGCTGCCGGAGGCGTGTCGGCGGCGTACGTGCGGGAGGCCCTGGCGCTCATCGAGCGCGAGGCGGCCGCAGCGGGCGTGGCGGTGCCGCCCTACCGGTTCCTCCAGGTGGGCACCGCCTACCCCTTCCCCGAGCAGACCGTGGCCCGCTTCCTGGAGGGGGCGCCCGACGTCATCGTGTTCGAGGAGCTGGACTCGGTCATCGAGGACGGGGTCCTGCAGGCGGTCGGCCGTGCGGGGCTTGCCGTGCGCGTCCACGGCAAGCACGACGGCTCGACCCTGGACCGCGGCGAGAGCTCCACGCGCCAGGTGGTGTTCGACCTGGCGCGCTACTTCCGCAGCGCTGACAACGACCATCCGGTCATGCCGGTGCTGGAGGCGGCCATCGGGCGGCTGGAGCTGCTCCATTGCGACGAGCCCCTGCCGCCCCGCCCCCCGGTGCTCTGCGCCGGCTGCCCCCACCGCGGCAGCTTCTATGCGGTGAAGCGGGCCCTCGGCAAGCGCGACGCGGTCCTCTGCGGGGACATCGGCTGCTACACCCTGGGCAACGCCGCGCCCCTGGATGCGGTGGACACATGCCTGTGCATGGGGGCGGGCATCACCATGGCCCAGGGCTTCGCCGTGGCCGAGCCCGGGAAGAAGTGCGTGGCCTTCGTGGGCGACTCCACCTTCTTCGCCAGCGCCATGACCGGCATCGCCAACGCCGTGTACAACGGCCATGACATAACGGTGTGCCTGCTGGACAACGCCACCACGGCCATGACCGGCGGCCAGCAGCATCCGGGCACCGGCCTCACCCTCATGGGCCAGCAGCGCCGGCCCATCGACGCCGAGGCGGTGCTGCGGGCGCTCGGGGTGGAGCGCATCCTGCGGGCCGACCCCTTCGACGCCGCCCAGGCCGAGGCGGCTGCCCGCGAGGCCATCGGCTTCGAGGGCCCCTCGGCGGTGGTGTTCGCCGCGCCCTGCATCCAGCTGGCGCCCCCGAAGCCGCCCGTGGCCATCGACGGGGAGGCCTGCACCGGCTGCAAGCGGTGCATCTCCTCCATCGGCTGCCCGGCCATCGGCTTCGACGCCGCCGCGGCCGGCCCTGCCAGCAAGGGGCGCGGCACCGCCTTCGTCGACGAGGCGCTGTGCTACGGCTGCGGCCTGTGCGCGCCGCTGTGCCCCTTCGGGGCCATCCAGCCAGCGCCGGGGGCAGCCTCCGGCAAGGGAGCAGGTCAGGAGGAAGCCGATGCTTAACGTCTTGCTCGCAGGGGTCGGCGGCCAGGGGACGGTCCTGGCGGCGAAGGTGCTGGCGAGCGCCGCCCAGTCCAAGCGGTGGGCGGTGCGCACGGCCGAGACCATCGGCATGGCCCAGCGCGGCGGCTCGGTCGTCTCCCATGTGCGCATGGCCTCCCAGGGCGAGGAGCTCTACGCCTCCCTGGTCACGCCCGGCACCGCGGACCTCATCGTCGCCTTCGAGCCGGGAGAGGCGGCCCGGGCACTGCCCTATCTCAGCCGCAGCGGCACCGTGGTCACCGCGCGCACCACGGTGCAGCCGGTGACCGCCGCCCTGGCCGGCGCCCCCTACGATGGCGCCGCGGTCATCGGCGCCCTCCGCTCGGCCCTGGCCGACCAGGCCCCGGCAGCGCGCCTGGTCGCCGTGGACGACGCGGCGGTGACTACGGCCGTGGGCACCAGCCGGGTGCTCAACATGGCGCTCCTGGGGGCGGCCTTGGCCACGGGGGGCTTCCCCTTGGCCCTCGACGACCTGCGGGAGGCGGTGCGCGCGTGCGTGAAGCCGCAGTTCGTGGCGCTGAACCTGGCCGCCATCGACGAGGCGGCCCGGCAGGCGGCGGCTCTGGGGTAGAATGCAGGGAACTGCCGAGGGGACCGAAGGAGACAAGGAGAGGGCCATGGGATTCACCGAGAGCCAATGGGAGATGCTGACGAGCGAGCTGGCCACGCTCAAGGAGCGCTCGCCGTTCTACGCGCAGAAGTTCGAGGGCATCGACCTGGCGGATGTGCGCACCCAGGCCGACTTCGAGCGCCTGCCCTTCTCCGAGAAGGACGACCTGCGCGCCGCCTACCCGCTGGGGCTGCAGGCGGTGCCGGACGAGGAGGTGGTGCGCATCCACAGCTCCTCGGGCACCACGGGCACCCCGGTCATCATCCCCTACACCCAGCAGGACGTCATCGACTGGGCCACCCAGTTCGCCCGCTGCTACGAGATGGCGGGCATCACGCCGGCCGACCGCATCCAGATCACCCCGGGCTACGGCCTGTGGACCGCCGGCATCGGCTTCCAGCTGGGCGCCGAGCGGCTGGGCGCCATGGCCATACCCATGGGCCCGGGCAACACCGACAAGCAGCTCCAGATGATGCAGGACCTCAAGTCCACGGTCATCACCGCCACCAGCTCCTACGCGCTGCTGCTGGCCGAGGAGATCGGCAAGCGCGGCCTGCGCGACAGGATCCACCTCAAGAAGGGCGTCATCGGCTCCGAGCGCTGGGGCGAGAAGATGCGCCACCGCATCGAGACCGAGCTGGGCATCGAGATCTACGACATCTACGGCCTCACCGAGGTCTACGGTCCGGGCATCGGCATCAGCTGCGACGCCCATGCTGGCATGCACGTCTGGGCCGACTTCGTCTACATCGAGGTGGTGGACCCCAAGACCGGCGAGGTGCTGCCCGACGGCGAGATGGGCGAGCTGGTGCTCACCACCCTGCGCAAGCAGGGCGCCCCGCTCATCCGCTACCGCACCCACGACCTCACGCGCATCGTGCCGGGCGCCTGCCCGTGCGGCAGCCATCACCCCCGCATCGACACCCTGACCGGGCGCACCGACGACATGTTCAAGGTGAAGGGCTGCAACCTGTTCCCGGCCCAGGTGGAGGAGGTCATCAAGGCCACCGACGGCACCAGCTCGGAGTACCAGGTGATGATCGAGGCGGTGAACGGCCGCGACGTGCTCACGGTGCTGTTCGAGACGCCGCTGGAGGGGGAGGCCCTGGCTCGCTGCGAGGAGGAGCTGGCGCTGATCTTCAAGGCGAAGCTGGGCTGCACCCCTGAGGCCAAGGGCGTGCCCATGGGCGAGCTGCCCCGCTCCGAGAAGAAGACCAAGCGCATCTTCGACAGCCGCTACTGAGGCCGCCCCGCTGCCGCGGGCACGGGCCTTCGAGGTTGCGAGAGGGTTACGATTTTAGTTCATTCGCACAAAAAAATGGGCCATCGAATGGAACACGGGGCCGGCGTCCGGCTTTTGCCTCTATAATCCAGCCTGTTGTCCGTGTCCCGTCGCCGAGGGGCGGCGCGACGGAGAAAGGGGATATCCCATGAAGATGAAGAAGTGGACCATGGTCGCTGCCGGTGCCATGCTGGCGGCCTCCCTCGGGCTGTTCGGCTGCTCTGGCGGCAACGAGGCCGCGAGCCAGTCCTCGGCCAGCGACGACGCCGCTGCCGCCGAAGGCTACGAGCTGCTCACCCCGGGCGAGCTGACCGTCGTCCTCTCGCCGGACTACCCGCCCTTCGAGAACCTGGAGAACGGCGAGCTCGAGGGCTTCGAGGTCGACCTGTTCAAGGCCATCGCCGAGGAGATGGGCCTGACCTACAAGCCGGTGTACATGCAGTTCGACACCATCATCCCGGCCATCGCCGCGGGCGGCCAGGGCGACGTGGGCGTCTCCGGCTTCTCGGTGGACCCCGAGCGCGCCAAGACCATCGACTTCACCGAGTCCTTCTACATCGACGACCAGGCCGTGGCCGTCATGGACGGCTCCTCCATCACCAAGGAGAACGCCGCTACCGCCCTGAACAGCCCTGACGTCACCATCGCCGTGCAGACCGGCACCACGGGCGCCGACTATGCGGCCGAGAACTTCCCGAACGCCGTCATCCAGGGCTTCGGCAGCTCCAACGACTGCTTCGCTGCCATGCAGTCCGGCCAGGCCACGGCCGTGTGCACCAACCTCGCCGTGGTGGCCCAGATGCTCAAGACCGGCTACCCCGACGCCCAGGTGGTGCTGGAGGCCGCCACGGGCGAGGAGTACGCCGCCGTGGTGTCCCAGGACAACCCGGGCCTGCTCAAGGCGCTGGACGAGGCCCTGGCCACGCTGGAGGCCAACGGCACCATCGAGCGGCTCACCCAGAAGTGGTTCGCTGCTGCCTAGCCTGACCGGTTCGATCGCGGGCCTTCCTTGGCAGCCAGGGAAGGCCCGCCCCGTCTCCGAGACCCTTTCCTGAGGATGAGAGCCATGGAAAAGCCCTTCCCCCTTGACCCCACCCGTCGCTCCTCGCCCAGGACGGGCGCGCCGGCGCTGGCGGCCCGCCCCTGGCGCCTGCTGGGCGCCTGCCTGATCATGGCGGGCCTGCTGCTGTCCCTCATGCCGGCCAGCGCCTTCGCCCTGCAGACGGCCAAGTGCACCGCGCGGCCCAACGCCGACACCGGCAGCGACGTCTACGGCGGCATGGAGACGCGCATCACCTGGGAGGGCCAGATGGCTCCCGACGAGTCCCTCAAGGCCCTGTCGCTCACGCTGCCCCAAGGGACCGCCTACGAGCCCGAGGACACCCGCGTCACGCTGCTGTCGGGCGAGAACCTGATGACCCGCGCCAACGTGGAGGCCGAGGTGGAGGCCAGCGGCGAGACCCTCGCCCTCGACTTCGCCGAGCCGACCCCAGCCGGCGGCTACCTGCGCGTGGAGGTCTATGGCGTGGTGTTCCCCGGCTCGGGCGGCAACATGCCGGTCACGGGCACCTACACCCTGGCCGACGGCACCACGCTGCCCATCGAGGACGTCGCCCCCATCGTGGTGAAGGGCACCTCGCCCACCGAGCAGCTGGCCCGCTACCTCGAGGAGCAGGAGTGGGTGCAGGCGTGGAACTCCAACAAGTTCCTGCGGCTGTTCTTCAACCCCTCGCTGATCGTGACCAGCTTCCCCATCGTGTTCCAGGGCTTCCTCATGGCGGTGGCCATCGTGGCCGTGGCGTTCCCTCTGGCCATTCCTGTGGGCTTCCTGCTGTCGCTCATGCGCATGTCCAAGTTCCGGGTGCTGCGGGGCATCGGCTCGCTCTACGTCAACGTGGTGCGCGGCACGCCGCTGTTCCTGCAGATCTACATCGCCTTCTTCGGGCTGCCGCTGGCGGGCATCCAAGTGCCGCCGTTCCCGCTGGGCGTCATCGTGCTGTCCATGAACTCGGCAGCCTACCTGTGCGAGATCTTCCGCGCGGGCATCCAGTCCATCCCGCCGGGCCAGACCGAGGCGGCGCGGAGCCTGGGCATGAGCGGCGCCCAGACCATGGTGTTCGTCATCATCCCCCAGACCATCCTGCGGGTGATTCCCACCATGACCAGCGAGTTCATCCTACTGTACAAGGACACCTCGATGCTGGCCGCCGTGGGCGTCATGGAGGTGGTCATGTACGCGAAGACCATCGTGGCCTCCACCGGCTCCATCACGCCCTACATCGTGGCGGCGTGCTTCTACCTGGTGATCACCCTGCCGCTGGCCAAGCTGGTGGGGCGCCTGGAGGCGCGCCTGGCCGGCGTGGTGGTCCCGCGCAAGAAGCGCAAGAAGAAGATGGACGCCGTGCCCACGGCCCCGGCGGTCATCGGCACCGACGCCAAGGGCATCACCGGCTACAAGACCGACATCCTCATCTCGCAGCCCTATATAAATGCGAGCCATCCTGAGGAGACGCCGGCTCAGACGGCGGCGCGGGTGCGGTTCAAGAGGGCCCACGGGGATGGCGGGGCGGCCCCGTCGGGCGAAGGGCCCGGCGCCCCTGCCGGCCATGACGGAAGCGATGACGCGGCTGCCGGCCGCTGAGGACGAGGGGGTAGCAGATGACTGACGAGAAGCCGGGCACCAGCCCGAAGGCCGTGGCGGAGGCCGCCGAGGCCGATCAGGCCGCCGAGCACGTGCAGGAGGTGAAGGACGCCGCCTTCGCCAAGGCGGCCGAGGACGGCGCGGTGCGCTTCGACCCGGCCACCGACCCCATCGTGCGCATCAAGAGCCTGTCCAAGGCCTTCGACGACAACGTGGTGCTGCGCGACATCAACCTGGAGGTGTACCGCGGCGAGGTGGTGGTGGTGCTCGGGCCCTCCGGCTCGGGCAAGTCCACCATGCTGCGCTGCATCAACCTGCTGGAGGTGCCCACCGGCGGCGAGATCTGGTTCGAGGACACCGAGATCACCGGCAAGAAGGTGGACATCAACAAGGTGCGGGCGCGCCTGGGCATGGTGTTCCAGAGCTTCAACCTGTTCCCGCAGCTGACGGCCAAGAAGAACGTGATGCTGGCCCAGCAGAAGGTGCTGAAGCGCTCCAAGGAGGAGGCGGAGCGCGTGGCGCTGGCCCGCTTGGGCGAGGTGGGCCTGGCCGACCGGGCCGACTACAAGCCCAGCCAGCTCTCCGGCGGCCAGCAGCAGCGCGTGGCCATCGCCCGCGCCCTGGCCATGGACCCCCACGTGATGCTGTTCGACGAGGCCACGAGCGCCCTCGACCCCGAGCTGGTGCGCGACGTGCTCGGCGTCATGCGCAACCTGGCCAAGGAGGGAATGACCATGATCGTGGTCACCCACGAGATGGGCTTCGCCCGCGACGTGGCCGATCGCGTCATCTTCATGGAGGGCGGCGTCATCGTGGAGGAGGGCACCCCCGACGAGGTGTTCGACCATCCCAAGAGCGACCGCACCAAGGACTTCCTGGGCCACATCTCCTAGGCGCCGAGGAGGACCAGCCGCGCCCCTTCGCAGGCCGTGGGCCATCCCGCTCGACCGGGAGGCCCGCGGCCTGCGCCCGTCTGGCCTCGCCTGCCCGCTCCCAAGCAGAAAGGCCCGCCCAGCCCCCTGCGCCTTTCGCCTCGGCAACCTTTTCCCGAAGGGCGTGGCCCAAGGGGCGCAAGGTTGCTACAATGGGTCGAGAAGCGCTCCGCGTCCTGCATGTCAGCAGTGGCGCCGGGCAGGCGAGAAGGGGGCTGCGGTGACGCTGACGGAGTTCAAGAAGCAGCAAGACAAGGCCCTCAAGGACTTCAATCGCCTCGTGAAGAGCGATCCCGAGAAGGCCAGGGCGGTCGCGTTCCATCGCCTGCATTCCGCAGGCATCATCACCAAGGGCGGCAAGCTCGCGAAGCGCTACTCCTGATGTACTCCAAGCTGCCGAACCTTGTGCTTGGGTTCCACGGATGCGACGAGGGGACGTTCGACAAGGTCGTGCGCCATGGCTCTGAGCTGCGTCCCAGCACCAACGACTACGATTGGCTCGGGAACGGGGTCTACTTTTGGGAGCAGAACCTCGAGCGCGCGAGGTCCTGGGCGCGCGAGCAGGCGAGGAGAGGGGCGATCGAGCGGCCGGCCGTCCGCCTCCATGCTGCCGCGCCCCTGCGCCCCATCCGCAGCCGGTGGTAAACTAGGCGCACATGACCACTAGGGGAAGGCGGATCCATGGAGGGGCAGGCGAAGGTGGGGAAGGGGCGCCAGGCGCTCGCGATGGCGCTGGCGCTGCTGCTGGCGGCGACGATGACGCCGCTGGTTGCCCAGGGGGCGCCGGCAGCTGCGGCGCCGGAGGGCGCCCAGGAGGAGCCGGCGCTGCCCGATGGCGAGCCTGAGGAGGGCGACGGCCTTCCGGGCGGCATCGACGAGGGCGCGGGCGACGCCGAGGAGCCGGCGCCGCAGCCCGTTCCCGGGGACGATGCCGTCGAGGCTCCCGGCTCTTCCGAGGGCGAAGGCGCCGGGGACGATGCCGCCGAGGCGGACGAGCCCGACGCGGAGGATGACGGCGACCAGGCCGCCGAGGAGGACCTGGCGCCCCTGAAGGCGCGCCCGGCCCCCTTGGAGGCGGGCATCTACGTGATCCAGCCGGCCTCCTCGGCCACCCGCGTGCTCGACGTGGCCGACGGCGCCCCGGTGGACGGCGCCAACGTGCGCCTGTGGCCCTCGAACATGGCCGGCGCCCAGCGCTTCGCGGTGAGCGTGGACGCGCTCGGCTACTACACCATCCGCTGCGTGGGCACCGACCGGGTGCTCGACGTCGAGGGCGCGAGCACGGCCCCGGGCACCAACGTGCACCAGTACGCCGCCAATGGCTCCCGGGCCCAGCAGTGGTCGTTGGCCGACCAGGGCGACGGCACCTTCGCCATCCAGAGCGCCCTCGGCCATGACCTGGTGCTCGACGTGAACGGCGGGGGAGATTGGGATGGCGTGAACGTCCACGTGTGGACCGCCAACGGCTCGGCGGCCCAGCGCTTCCTCTTCCGTCCCGTGGCGCCCGAGGTGACGGGCGGCCGCACCATCGCCGATGGCATCTACACCGTGCGCGGCGTGGCCTCGGGCAAGGCGGTGGACGTCGCCGGCGCGTCGCTGGCCCACGGGGCCGCAGCCCAGCTCTACGATCCCAACGGCACCTTCGCCCAGATGTTCTCGGTGAAGCTGCAAGACGACGGCTTCTACACCTTGCAGGCCGTGCATTCCGGCAAGTACCTCGACGTGGACAACGGCAGCGTGGTGCCCGGCGCCAAGGTGCAGCAGTGGACCGGCCTGACCGACAGCCAGCGCTGGGCCATCCAGCGGGCCGAGGACGGCGCCTGGACGCTGCTGTGCAAGGCCAACGGCCTGGCCCTGGACGCCAAGGGCAACGGCGCCGCCAACGGCACGCCGCTGCAGACCTACACCCCCAATGGCACCACGGCCCAGGCGTGGCAGCTGGATCCGGTGGAGGCCATGCTGTCCGAGGGCGTCTACGCCGTGCGCTCCAACCTGCCGGGCCGTCGCGTGGTGGACGTCTCGGGCGGCGCGATGGCCGCGGGCGCCAACGTGCAGGCGTGGTCGTGGAACGGCTCGCCGGCCCAGCGCTGGCGCGTCACTGCGGAGGGCAACGGCGCCTACGCCCTGGAGTCGCTGTGCTCGGGGCTGCTGCTCACCGACCAAGAGGGCAACGCCGTGCAAGCGCCGGCGGACGGATCCGCCGCCCAGCGCTGGCGCGTGGTGCCGGCCGAAGCGGGCGGGGTGGCCCTGGTGAGCGAGGGGTCGGGCCTGGCCTTGGACGTGGCGGGCGCCGACGACCGCGATGGCGCGAACCTGGGCACCTACGAGCTGAACGGCACCCTGGCCCAGTCCTTCGTCTTCGAGCCCACGGCCGTGATCGGCGAGGGCGTCTACGAGCTCACCTTCGCCGCTGGCGGGCGGGCCCTCGACGTGGCCGGCGCCTCGCGCACCGCCGGCGCCAACGTGCAGGCGTGGGCCGCCAACGGCACCGGCGCCCAGACCTGGAGCCTGCGCGATGTGGGCGATGGTTGGTTCGTGCTGGAGAACTGCCGCTCCCGCAAGGCCCTGGACGTGAAGGACTACGGCACCGCGCCTGGCACCAACGTGCAGCAGTGGCACAGCGAGGGCACCAACGCCCAGCGCTGGCGCGTCGAGTACGCTGGCGGCGGCCGCTACCAGCTGATCTCGGCCTGCGGGGGGATGGCGCTGTCGGTGGCCGACGACGGCGGCTGGGACGGCGCCAACGTGCAGCTGGCCGCGCCGGACGCCAGCTCGCCCTCGCAGCTGGTGCGCCTGGCCCGCACCACCTACGTGCCCATCAACTTCGAGGACTGCATCGCGTCGTTCACCACCTGGTCCACCAACAGCTGGAACGGCACCTTCAACATGCAGCGGGCGCTGAACTCCTTCAACGGCCACGTGATCTGGCCGGGGCAGACCATGTCGTTCTTCGCCGTGGCAGGCCCGTGCGGCGCGGCCCAGGGCTACCTGCCCGGCGGTGTCGTGGGCGGCGTGGGCTACGGCGGCGGCATCTGCCAGGCCTCCACGACGCTCTACGGCGGCACGCTGCGCGCGGGCCTGACCATCGTGGAGCGGCGCAACCACAGCGTGCCCTCCACCTACGTGCCCATCGGCCTGGACGCCATGGTCAACTACGGCTCGTCGGACTTCCGCGTGCGCAACGACTACGACTTCCCCGTGAAGCTGGTCACCTACACGCCGGGCAACCAGCTGACCGTGGAGGTGTGGGGCATCCAGCCCGAGTGGTTCGACTGGGTGGAGGCCGACTCCTGGCGCACGGGCAGCCGCTCCGCCGCCGCCCAGCGCCGCTTCGTCAAGGACGGCCAGACCGTCCGCACCGAGCGCCTGTCGAACTCCTACTACTGGTAGGGCCGGAAGGGCCGGGCGCCCTCGGCGCTCTAAGCTCCCCAGCACCGACGGAAGGGCCGCCTCCCCACGGAGGCGGCCCTTCCTGCTTGGCGGCCCCTGCGGTTGCCGCGCCCCGGCTGCGCCGGTCGCCCGCCGCGCTCCTGGGCGCAGCTCCTGGCGCCCCGCTGCCGACGGTCGGCGCGTGTCGGGCCAGTGGCGCCACTGGGCGGTTGTGAACAGGGTGTGGAGGGTTTGCGGCCCTTGCCGGTGCCGCTTCGGCCGTGGGGAGACTAGGGCATGAAAGCGCAGGTACGGACTACTATATATAGTGTGGGGAGCGCCCAGAAACGCCACTTGTTGGAAAAAAGGCAGTTAGATTCGCGCCAAAAGCGAAAAAAGGCTTCCATTTGAAGAAAGCGCAGGTATAATGTAACAAGCTAAAGACGCGGATGCACTATGCCAAAACAACGTTTCGCCTGCATACAGCACATTTTCGGGCGAGGTGGCAGGTCTCTGTGTTTTAGGGCAACAAATACTCCCAACAGTAATTGAAAGGAGACGGAGTATGACAGCTTGCAAGGACTCCCAGGCTACCTCTGGGAAGAAGGCGGTGAGCGCCACCCTGGCCGGCGTGCTCGCCGTGGGGCTCGTGCCCGCCGTGGCGCTGGCCGACGAGGCAGTGGAGGTGACCGAGGAGGACGGCATCACCGAGCGCATCGTCACCCCGGCCCAGGCCTTCGCCGCGGGCACGTGGACGAAGTACTGGGATGGTGCCGAGAAGACTCTCGCAGCTGGCGCCTCCATCGCCGTTGCCTACACCGGCAGCGCCGTGACCGTCATCCCGCAGTCCATCCAGGTCGAGAGCGCTGCCGCCACTGGTGGCCAGATCGACGTGCCCGTCTCCGCTTCTGGCACCATGAGCGCCGGCTACACGGTGAAGTACTACGCCGCCGACGCCAACGGCAACAAGACCGGCGCCGCGCTGGCCTCCGTCGTGAAGCCCGGCAGGTACGTGGCCGAGGTCACCGCCGACTCCACCACCCCCTACGCCGGTGGCGTGGCCGCGCTTCCGTTCACGGTGTCCGCTGGCGAGTTCGACGACTCCACCATCGTGGTGTACGAGGTCAACCCCAAGGACGCCTCTGACGTCACCGACACCAGCTTCATGTTCACCGGCAACAACCTGAGCGTCGGCGTCACCCTGGACGACACCGCTGGCACCACCCTCAAGCAGGGCACGGACTACACGGTCAAGTTCCTCCCGGCCCACTCCTCCGTCGACGCCCCTGGCGTGACGATCCGCGACGCCGGCAGCTACTACGCCGTCATCACCGGCGTGGGCACCTACGCCGGCCAGTTCGCGACCACGTCTCCCTTCACGGTCGCCCCGTTCGACCTGAGCGCGGCCACCATCGCCCCGATCACCGTGGTCAACAGCAACGCCATCCCCTCCGTCGCCTCCGTCAAGGCCGCCGACGGCACCGAGCTCAACCCGAGCCTGGTCAAGCTGACCGACATCCAGACCGCGCCCCCGACCCCCGGCTCTGCGGGCACGGCCGCTGGCGACAAGGTGTTCAACCTGCTCGGCACCTACACCTTCAGCGTGATGCCGGTGACGCTGCCCAACGCCAACTTCGCCGACCCGGCGGCCGCCGTCAAGCCCGGCACCGCCACGGTGACCAAGGTCGGCGCCGCCGCCACCTACAAGTACAACGGCGCCGCGTTGCCCAGCACGTTCACCACGAACCTCTCCGACATGAACTCGGCCGCGTTCAACGTGAACAACATCGAGGTGCTCAACGGCGCGACGAAGCTGACCGTCACCACCAACTACACCGTGACCGTCACGAAGGACGGCGCCGCCTACACCGTGCCGGCTGACGGCCTGCTTGACGAGGCTGGCGTCTACGAGGTGACCGTGGCCACCAAGCCCGACAGCCTCAGCTACGCCGTGGGCGGCGAGGCCAAGGTGACCGTGACCGTCACCGAGGGCACCGTCAACGCCGACGCGAGCGCCTACATCAACTACAACGGCGCCCCCATCAGCTCCCTGACCGTCCCCTACGATGGCACCGGCATCGCCCAGAACGCCTTCACCCCGGTGGTCGTGCTCGGCGACAAGGAGCTCACCGCTGGCACCGACTACAAGATGATCTTCACCGATGCCGAGGGCAAGGACATCACCGGCGCAGGCAACCTGGTCAACGCCGGCACCTACACCATCACCCTCGAGGGCATCACCTGCACCATCACGGGCAACAAGAGCATCACCGTGACCATCTCCAAGGTGGACCTGACCCAGATCCAGCTGAGCGGCACGGGCATCGAGGCCTCCGCCTTCGACAAGAACTACAGCTACATCGACACCACCTCCGCCGTCACGCTCGACTCCTCCCTGGTGAAGTACAACGCCGAGGCGGACAAGACCGCTGACCCGGACTGGCAGGCCCTTCCGGCCGGCGTGGACGCCACCTGGCAGATGAAGAACGACGAGGGCGAGTGGGAGACGGTCACGACCGCTGCCCAGGACAGCACCGGCGAGTACCGCGTCGTGCTGACCCCCTCCACTGACACGGTGAAGGCCAACTACACCTTCGCCTCTGACGAGGGCACCATCGTCTACATCTCCGCGGGGCTCAAGGCGTCCTTCGTGTTCGCCGACGTGACCCCGGGCAGCTGGTACTTCGACGTGGTGGCCCAGGCCAAGGCCGACAGCCTGATGAACGGCTACAACGGCACCGACCTGTTCGGCCCCAACGACACCATCACCCGCGGCCAGGTGGCCTGCGTGCTGTTCAACATGGCCGGCGGAAGCTCGTCCATGGACGACAGCCAGTACGACGAGAACAAGGGCTGGGTCTCCTTCTCCGACGTCGATGGCAAGATGTACTACGGCCAGGCCATCGCCTGGGCGAAGAACGCAGGCGTCGTGCATGGCTACGCCGGCACCGACGACTTCCGTCCCGATGCCACCATCACCCGCGAGGAGTTCGCGGCCATGCTCGCGAACTACGCCGTGAAGAACGGCAGCGCCCTGCCGAGCGATGTCGATGCCCTGCTGGCCGACAAGTCCGACGGCAGCACCGTCTCCGATTGGGCCAAGGCCTCCGTGGCCTGGGCGGTCCAGAACAAGGTCATGGGCAACGGCGGGTTCATCGCCCCGTTCAGCAACACCACCCGCGCGGAGACCGCGGCCATGGTCGTGAACTACGACAACAGCGTCAAGTAGGTCGCGCCAACCCTTACCTGGCAGTTAGCTGCCAAGGCGGACGGAGGGCCCGCATGGGCCCTCCAGAGGCCCGAAGCGGCTTTCTGAAGAAGCGTTTATGCAAGCTGTCGCATAATGCTCTGTCGTGGAGAGGCCCCATCCTCGGAGAGGACGGGGCCTCTTCCGCGCCTTGGAGGCCATGGGCGCCCCATCGCGCAGGAAGGCCCCCGCTCGCAGGAGCGGGGACCTTCCCTCAAACGGAGCCTTAGTGCGACAGCTTGCTCTTAGGCTTTCCCGAAGAGCCGCGGCACCTACTTGATGATGGTGTCCGGCTTCTCAGGCTGGTAGTTGACGGCCATGGCAGCCGTCTCGGCGCGGCTGATCTGGTTCATCGGGTCGATGACGCCGCCGTTGCCCATGACCTTGGCCTGCACGGCCCAGGCCACGCTCTCGCGCGCCCAGTCGGACACAGCGCTGCCGTCGGGCATGGAGGCCAGCACCGCAGCGACGTCCACGTCGGTGAACTTGCCGGCCTTCTTGGCGTAGTTGGCCAGCATGGCCGCGAACTGCTCGCGGGTGATGTTCTGGTCGGGCCCGAACTGGTCGGTGCCGGCGAAGCCGTTGATCACGCCCATCTGCTTGGCCCAGGCGATCGGCTTGGCGTAGTACATGTGGCCGTCCACGTCGGAGAAGCCGGTCACCACGCCCTTGTTCTCGTCATAGCCGGGGTTGAACTCCAGGTCGTTGCCGCCAGCCATGTTGTACAGCACGCAGGCCACCTGGCCGCGGGTGATGCGGTCGTTGGGGCCGAAGGTCTGGGACCATGCGTAGCCGTTCATGTAGTCCAGCTCGACGGCCTTGTAGACCGGGGTGGAGTACCAGGCGTCGGCCGGCACGTCGATGAACACGTCGCCGTCGTTGACCACGAGGATGAACGGGTTAGGAGTGCTGGCCTGCACGCTGTAGTTGTCCTTGTTGGAGGCATCGGCCAAGGTGACCTTGTAAGTGCCTGCCTCGTTGATGGCGTCGACGGCCTTGAAGGGACCCGTCGCAGCGTCGCCCTGCTTCTCGGCGTACTCGTAGGACATGCTGTAGGAGTCGGCCGGCACCTCCACCTTGTCGCCATCGGCGTTCTCGAAGGTGAACGTCGGGGCGATGTCCGAGCCGGTGTAGAACAGCGTCGGATAGGTAGTGCCGCTGTAGTTGACCTTCACGCTATCCTTGGCGTCGACTGGAGTGACGGCCATGGGGCTCACCGTGAGGGTGATGACGTTGCCTGCAGCTTCGAAGGAGTACTTGTCGGACTTCACGGTGATGGTGTAGGTGCCCGCGTCCAGCACCTGATCGACGGCCTTGCCGTCCTTGGTGATGGCGACGGTGTACTCGGAGGCCGGGACGTCCTTGCCGTCGAACTTGACATTGGTGCCGATGACGATGGGCGAGCCGGTGTACTCCACGGACGGGGTGGCGCCATCGAGCAGCTTGCCGTCAGCGGTGAAAGCGATGTTCGCGCCCTTGACCTCACCGTAGGTCACGGTCACGTCCATGGTGTTGGACTTGCCTGCGAAGGCGTAGGCCGGGTCGGTGTTGGCCGGGTCGATGACCACGGAGAGCTTGTAGGAGCCCTTGTTGGCCAGGCCGGCCACGCCCACGTCGTTGCCCTCGGAGTCGAGCACCTGGATGGTGTACACGGAGGAGTCGAGGGCCTCGCCCGCAGCGTCGGTGACCTCGATCAGCGAGCTGTCCCACTTGTTGTAGATGGGAGCGGTCGGCTTCTTGGCCGAGTAGTCGATGGTGATTTTCTCCACGCCTGTAATCGCTACGCCAATCGCTTTGCCGCCGAACGTGAAGTTGTCCGCAGCGAGAGGGGTGTCGTTCGTCACCACGTTCAGCGTGCCCGAGGCCGTGCCGGTGAAGGAGCCGGCCAGGGCGGCTGCGTTGTCGGCGGTGCTCGGGATGTCGGGGGTGAAGGTCACGGCATAGCCGCCGACGGTCTTGGTGGTGAGGGAGCTCGGCTGGATGTAGTAGTCGATGTTGGGAGCAGTGCCTACCGCCAGGCCCAAATCCTCGAGCGTCAGGTCGTTCACCGTGGTGGTGTCGGCCAGGATGCTGCCCTCGGTGACGGCGCCGGTGGTCGGAACCTGCTGGGCCTTGTAGTACACCTTGGCGCTGGAGAGGTTGAGCGGGGCGATGGTCAGGCTCTTCTCGATCTGCTTGTCGCCAGCATAGGCCGAGCTGGCCACGCCGTCGATGACCACGCGGTAGGTGCCCGCGTACTTGGGGCCAGTCGCCGTGATGTCGACGCCCTGGGAGTTGTAGATCTTGGCGGTGTAGTCGGTGCCGCTGGCGAGCTTCTTGCCATCGAGCACCAGGTTGAGGTCGCCCTCAGCTGCGCCGAAGGCCCAAGCGGCGCCATCGTAGGTGAAGGTGGTATCGGAGAAGTCGGTGGCGTCGGCCTTCACCTCGTAGAGGGTGGCGTTGGCCAGGCTGGTGGCCTGAGCGGTGAAGGTCAGGGCCTGCTTGACGACGGCGTCGCCAGAGGCAGTGACGGCGGCAACGAGCGCCCACTCGCCCGCGTCGATGCCGTCGCTCGGAACGGCGTCGGCGGCCACCTTGTTTGCCCAGTCGAGCTTCAGGGCCTTGCCGTCCTGGTCGACGAAGTTGGTGTTGGCGCCGGAAGCGCTGACGGGCACGTAGAACCAGCCGTTGCCCGTGCCGAGGTCCTTGACCTGGTTGGAGGCGCCCGTGGTGCCCTGGGGCTGGACGCCCGTGGGGACCAGGTAGTTGTTCGGGGCGGCGCTAGCCGGGAACTCCTGGCCAGCGGTCTGGCCGGCCTTCAGGACGATGGTGCCGTTCATGATGGCCTCGGCGGTGGTGTTGCGCTCGGTGATGCCGTCCTCCTCGGTCACCTCCACTGCCTCGTCGGCCAGCGCCACGGCGGGCACGAGCCCCACGGCGAGCACGCCGGCCAGGGTGGCGCTCACCGCCTTCTTCCCAGAGGTAGCCTGGGAGTCCTTGCAAGCTGTCATACTCCGTCTCCTTTCAATCGAGGGAAAGGAGGCAGTTGTGCTTGCGAAGAGCTCTCCCCAGGACGTCCTTTGGCATTCGCCAGGCTCCCCAGCACGAGAAGCGCGAACCTCCGGTTGGGCCGAGGCCCTTCACTCGACGTGGTGTCCCCTAGATGGCCCAAACGGGGACGGCTTGGACGTCTTGGGAGAGGAGATAGGGCTCGTGGGTCTGGCAGACCACATGCCCAAAGCCGACCTCGTAGTCACCCAGGCTCTCCAGGTGCCGAAAGCTCCTCATAGCTTCGGCGCCCACCTGCATGCCCATCTTCACCTCGACGGGGTGCAGAACATGGCCCTCCTGCACTATCAGGTCTATCTCGTTCTTCCTGGCGTCTCGGTAGAACCAGAGGTCGCGCGTGCTCGCACCTGCGTTCATGTAGCTCTTCAGCACCTCGGACACCACGAACGTCTCGAAGACGTGCCCAGCAGCCGCTCCGCGGCGCAGCTGCTCAGGGGTGGTCCAGCGCGTGAGATGGCAGAGCAGGCCGGTGTCCGTGAAGTACGCCTTCGGTGTCTTGGCGAGCCGCTTGTTGACGTTCGCCCACAGCGGTCGCAGCACATGGATGACCCCTGAGGCCTGGAGCACCGAGAGCCACGACTTGACGGTCTTGTGGTCCGCGCCTATAACGTCGCCTATGTCGGATGCGTTGAGGAGCTGTCCCGAGCGCGCTGCGCACGCCACCATGAAGTCGTAGAAGCGCGCCTCATCCTTCACGTTGATCAGGTCGCGCACGTCCCGCTCGAGGTATGCCCGGACATAGTCCGAATAGAAGGCGTCCCACTCGACGTTCGGGTCCTGGAGCTCGGGCATCGACCCGCGGTGGATCGTCCGCCAGACCTCCTCGCTCGGCAGCGAGGGCACGGGGCAGTCGCGGACCATGCCAGGCACGTAGGGCCGAGGGGCCGCCCCGCTCGGGAAGAGCTCGCGCAAGGACAGGCCGGCCATCTCCAGGATGCGAATGCGCCCGGCGAGGGACTCGCTCACCCCCTTCATGAGGTGGTAGGTCTGGGAGCCGGTGAGCACGATGCGTCCCTTCTCGGGCGACTGGTCCACGACGAACTTGATGGTGGCGAAGAGCTCGGGAGCCCGCTGGATCTCGTCGATGATGAGGGGCAGGGAGCGCGCGTCGAAGAAGAGCAGCGCATCGCCCTTCGCTTGGGCGAGGGCGATAGGATCTTCCATGGTGACGTATTCGAACTCCGCGCCCAGCGAGTGCCTCAGAACCGTCGTCTTTCCCACCTGGCGGGCACCTGTGACCAGCACGACCTTGCCTTGTCCGAGCATCCTGTCTATGGTGCGCTCGATCTCCCTGCGGATGTACATGGCGCCTCCTCCCGAGGTCGATTATGGCTCCAGCGCTTTGAAGTGTCAAATTTGGGAATTGTACTCCCGAATTTCTACATTGAGTTATCCAACTCGCACAGATTAGCCTATTGAGGCATAGGCGCCCCATGGTTCGATGGCCTTTGCGCTCGGTGATGCCGTCCTCCTCGGTCACCTCCGCTGCCTCGTCGGCCAGCGCCACGGCGGGCACGCCGGCCAGGGTGGCGCTCACCGCCTTCTTCCCGGAGGTAGCCTGGGAGTCCTTGCAAGCTGTCATGCTCCGCCTCTCTTCAATCGAACGGCAGGAGGCAGCCCAGCGCGTCTGCTCGGCCCATCGCATCGGCCTTCCGCGTCCGGCCATGATGGGGCGAGCTGACCGTCCGATGGAGCGGGTTGCGCCTAGGGCATGCAAACCGAGCAGGCCGAGCTCAGAAAGTCGGCTGCTGAGGTCGAGGAGAGGGCCTCTGCCGCCGCCTTCGACCGCGCAGGCTCCCTCCCTGCCGGCCCGCTAGCTCGATGCGAGCGAGCAGGCCCCCCGGCGCCTCCTCCTCGCGTCATGGCGCAGGGAGGAAGAACTCCCGAGCGGGGACGATGCGAATGCCGTCGACCTCCTCCGCTTCGTCCCCCTGGCGGACGACGACGAGCTTCTCGTGGTTGTCGCGGATGGCCTTGAGGGGGGCCAGCTCGCGCTCACGGGTAGAGCCCGACGACATCTCGTCGGTCGCCTGCACGTACATGGTCCTCCCGTCCTTGACGGCGACGAAGTCCACCTCGCTCCTGTAGAGCTTCCCCACGTGCACCGCCCAACCCTCGAAGAGCAGCTGCAGGTAGACGGCGTTCTCGAACACGAACCCCATATCGCCGCCGCGGTACCCCGCAAGGTACTTCCTCAACCCCGTGTCCACGACGTAGTGCTTCGGCAGCGTCTTCAGGACCGCCTTCCCGTGGATGTCGTAGCGGCTGCATGGGTAGAAGACATAGGCGTCCTCAAGGGCCTTCACGTAGGCCCCTACGGTCCCGTGGGCGGTCTTGCGCCCAGCAGAGGTGAGGGAGTCGGCGATGCGCTTCATGGACGTCTCGCGGCTCACGGTGTCGGCGAGGTACTCGCATATGCTGCCCAGGAGGTCCGGATCGGTCAGCTTGCGCTGGTCGCGGTTGCGCTCGCGCGCCATGACGTCGCGAACGATGACCGTGTTGTAGAGTCCCTCGAAGTAGTGGGAGTGCTTTTCCTGGTCGACATCCAAGGACGCGATGGCCGGCATGCCGCCGAAGCGCAGGTAGCGTCGCAGCGCATCGCCGAAGGTGACCAGGATCCCGTCTGGGGTCGAGGCCACGGAGCTTCCTGGGGCGAACGACAGGCCGCAGAAGTCGAGGTACTCGCCCATGGACAGTGGCAGCATCTTCACCTCTACGTAGCGGCCGGACAGGTAGGTGGAGAGCTCGCTCGACAGCAGGTAGGCGTTCGATCCCGTGAGGTAGATATCGCAGTCATGCTCTACGCGAAGGGAGTTGACCACGTCGTGCCAGCCGTCGATGCGCTGCACCTCGTCCACGAAGACGTAGGTGCGGCCCTCGTCGCTCATGCGCGCGGCGAGATAGCCGTAGAGGTCGTCGTCCGTCCGTATGCCAAGCCCGCGCATCTCGAGGTTCACGGTCACGAAGGCGCGACCCGCAACGCCCTCTGACTGGATGCGGTCGCGGACCAGCGCCAGGAGGGAGGACTTCCCGCATCTGCGGATGCCCGTCACCACCTTGACCAGGTCGGTGTCGCGGAACATGAGGGCCTCGTCTATGTACTTATCCCGTTCGATGAGCTTGCTATTCATTTTTTGCTCCTCGGTAACCAAAACTTTCATCATTTTATTCTTTTGCTCACCTGCGAGCAAGAACGAAAACCAGCGCACTCGCAGCCGACTCAAAACGCGCGGATGGCCAGGGCGCGACGGTCCTCCTCCCGCTCGATTGAAAGGAGACGGAGTATGACAGCTTGCAAGGACTCCCAGGCTACCTCTGGGAAGAAGGCGGTGAGCGCCACCCTGGCCGGCGTGCTCGCCGTGGGGCTCGTGCCCGCCGTGGCGCTGGCCGACGAGGCAGTGGAGGTGACCGAGGAGGACGGCATCACCGAGCGCAACACCACCGCCGAGGCCATCATGAACGGCACCATCGTGCTGAAGGCCGGCCAGACCGCTGGCCAGGAGTTCCCCTCCAACGCCACCCCGAACTACCTCATCGGCACTGCCGTGCAGGTGCAAGGAACCACGGGCTCCTCCAATCAACTGAGCCTCGAGAAGGTCAGGAAGACCACAGGCAACGCCGCTGCCGACTGGTACTACGTGAAGATTTCTTCGACTGGCGACGAAGGCTTCATCGACCAGAACGGCAAGGCCATCAAGGTCGACCTCACCACTGACAACGCCAAGGCCTATACCGCTAGCATGACCAACCTCGGTGCTGGCGAATGGGCTCTGGTGATGGCCAAGGACAATGGCGGAAGCCTTCAGCCCGTCGTCAAACAGGCTGCGACCTTCACCGCGAAGCCTGCCAGCCTGGCTGATGCCATCCCCTACGAGGTGGGCTCGAACACGTGGGACACGTCCGACACAACCTTCTCCTTCAACAACAAGACCTGGAAGTTCAGCGCCAATGCCACCGGCAACTCGCTCAACCTCGTGCTCAACGGCATCCCTCTGTCGGCTACAAATGATTACACCGCCACCGTCTACGGCCCCGATGGCAAGCAGATCGCCTCTGGCGAGATGACCTATGCCGGCAAGTACCGCATCGTCATCGATGGCAAGGCGGGCACTGCTTATGAGAACGACAAGAACATCGTGAAATACGTGGAGATAAGCCCTCTCGACCTCTCGGTGGCGTCGGTGTACTACGCTGGCATGCCGCAGATTCCTGCCAGCACTGCGGGCGAGATCACGGAGCAGGCGATCTACGCTGACACCACCACCGTCAACGGCCAGACCCTCAAAGAGCTCGGCCTCTCGAATGGCACGAACTACTTCATCGATGCCAGCGAGCTCAACACCAACGCGCTTGGCGGCCATGAGGTCAGCTTCTCGGCTGACATCCCGGACGATGCCGAGAATCCAGTAGGCACCCCCCTCGCTGCGGCACAGATCGCTGGCTTGCGTGCCTCCTTCACCGGCACCGCCACCGGCACGCTGTACGTCGTGAGCGAGCAGGACTCCGCTGCGAACCTTGCCAGCTCAGCCTTCTCCTTCAACGGTGCCCAAATCGGAACGGGCAATGCTGCCAGCATCAAGGTCGACTACTCGCAGAAGGCGTTCCAGGACGGGACCACTTATAACAAGTGGAACAGCGACCTGGTGAAGGTCACGGTCGACGGCAATGTCCTCGACCCGGCGGCCTACAACATCGAAGTCCTCGACTCCGAGGGCAACGACGTGGGCGTTGCTGGGCTGGCCAAGAAGGGCGATTACGCTGTCTCTGTCGCCATCGACCCGGCCAACACCGACCCGGCTTACGCCTTCGCAGGCAAGTCCGATTCGATGACAGTGTCGGTGACCTATGGCGAGGTCGAGCAGGCTGACGTCGCCTTCACGGCTGACGGCAAGCTCATCCCCACCGAGCCCCAGGCTGCACCGACCGCCAACAAGGGGTCCGTCACCTACACGGGCTCTCCCATCTCCATCGGTGCTAACGTGATGATCGACAACAAGGAGGTCCCTTCCTCTGACTATACGATCACCATCACCAAGGACGGCCAGACGGTCACAGAAGTCAAGGACGCTGGCACCTATGTCGTGACCGTGAGCTCTGACAAGTACTTCTTCAAGAACGGCGGCAACGTGCTTGTTCTCACCGTCGCTGGCATGCCGGTGACCCCTGTTGGGATAAAGGGCTCCGTCATGGTTCCGTACAAGGGCACGCAGCTCCAGCCCACCATCTTCTACACCGGCTCCGAGATCTCGCCCGTCGTCGTCTTCAAGGATGCCAAGGGCAACGAGGTCGAGGTCCCAACCGACGCGTTCTCTCTGTCCTACACTTACAAGGATGGCCCTGTGGGCGAGGAGAAGACGGTGGATGCCATCAAGGACGCTGGCGTCTACATGATCGACGTCGCCGACGCCCTCAAGGACGACAACTATGACGTCCAGGATCTCGTCTCTCCTCCCTACCTGCTTCTCATCGTGAGCGACGAGGACGTGTTCATCGACGTGCCGGCTGACGCCTGGTTCGCCACGCCGGTCTACAAGGCCGCTGCGCTCGAGTACATGAGCGGCTATGCCGACACCCACACGTT
>CANOCK010000002.1 GCA_947564525.1 uncultured bacterium
GAGAATGCGAGCACAGGTCGAGGGCCGGCTGTCCGGCTGAGCTTGCGATTCAACCGACGGGGCTGGGACGGGGTCGGGTGCTTTGTCTCACGAAAGCGTGAGACAAAGCACCCGACCCCGTCCCAGCCCCGTCTCAGTCGCCATCGCACCTTCGCGGTAATCTCCAGGAAATGACCGCTCGGCCGGGACAAAACAGGCACGCACCGCTACAATGTTGGTTTATGCTGCGAAGTCGCATACGTAACTTATCTGCACTAGATTGACGGGAGCGCACATGGCCGGGCAAGGACCTATGACCGGTAGGGTCTTCAGCAACCGATACCAGATAGAAGACAGGATCGGCATCGGCGGGATGGCCGAGGTGTACCGCGCGCAGGACACAGTCCTCGGGCGCGTGGTGGCCGTGAAGGTGATGCTGCCGCAGTACGCTGCCGACCCCGAGTTCACCCAGCGCTTCCGCCAAGAGGCCGCCGCCGCGGCCAACCTGCAGAGCCCCTACATCGTCAACGTCTACGATTGGGGCGCCGAAGGCGACACCTACTTCATCGTGATGGAGTTCGTGCGCGGCAGCGACCTGAAGACCGCCATCCAGCAGCGCGGCGCCATCAACCAGCGCAAGGTGGCCGAGATTGGCGTGCAGGTGTGCCAGGCGCTGGCCGTGGCCCACAACCAGGACATCGTCCATCGCGACATCAAGCCGCAGAACATCATGGTGCAGCCCGATGGCAACATAAAGGTGATGGACTTCGGCATCGCCCGCGCCAAGAACTCCGTGATGGCCCGCACCAGCTCGGTGCTGGGCACCGCCCACTACATCTCCCCCGAGCAGGCCCAGGGCAAGGAGCTCACGCCTGCCAGCGACATCTACTCGCTGGGCATCGTGCTCTACGAAGCTGCCACGGGCACCCTGCCCTTCGACGGGCCCGACGCCATGAGCGTGGCCCTCATGCAGGTCAACGACTTCCCGCCCATGCCCCACGAGGTGAACCCCGATATCGACCCCGACCTGGAGACCATCATCATGATGGCCCTGGAGAAGGAGCCGGGCCGCCGCTTCGCCACCGTGGCCGACATGCGCCAAGCCCTGAGCGACTACCTGATGGGCCGCTCCATCGGCTCGGCCATGACCGCCGTGATGCCCGGGGCCGTGGCGGCCGACGCCTCCACCCGCGTGATGGCGCCGGTGGGCGGCATGATCGACGCCACCCAGGCCATGCCCAACGTGGGCCCCACGCCGCGCGACATGAGCCAGCCGACCGCCTACCGCAGCAGCGCCAACGCGCCGAAGAAGTCCAAGCGCGGCATCGTCGTCGCCCTGTGCGTCATCGTGGCGCTCCTCGCCTTGGGCGGCCTTGCCTTCGCCTTCCTCGGGGGCGACGGCAAGATGGTTCCCGACGTGACCGGCAAGAGCCTGGAGGAGGCGGAGCGGATCATCCGCGCCGAGGGCTTCGAGGTGGGCACCAAGAACAGCGCCTATGACAAGGACGTCGAAGAGGGCCACGTAATCACCCAGGACCCGCGAGGCCTCTCCCGCGCCAAGGAGGGCACCAAGATCAACCTGACCGTGTCCCAGGGCACCGAGCAGGTGACCGTGCCCGACCTGCGCAACAAGACCATCGACGAGGCGAAGCGGCTGGCGGCGAGCGCCGGCATCACCCTGAGCGCCGCACCGGGCGAGTACTCGTCGGAAATCGAGGTCAACCGCATCATCAGCCAGACGCCGCCCGCAGGCACCGAGGTGCCGAAGGGCTCGGTGGTGGAGTACGTGATCTCCCTCGGCGCCGAGAGCGTGGCCGTGCCCAACGTCATCGGCGACAGCGAGAACGCCGCCCTGAGCACGCTGCAGTCCGCCGGCTTCGAGGTGCAGGTGGAGCGCGAGTACTCGTCAAGCTACGGGGCTGGCAAGGTCATCAGCCAGAATCCCACCAGCGGCACCAAGGTGGAGAAGGGCGCCACGGTGACCATCACCATCTCGCTGGGCTCTCCCGCACCCACGCCGGACCCTGACCCTGAACCGTCTCCGGGGCCGTCCTCCAGCACGAGCAGCAGCGGGGCCAGCAGCTCCAGCAGCTCGGAGGCCACAGAGTAGGCCCGATGTGCGGCGTGACGGGACAGTGCGATGCGCCCGTCACGCCGCACGAGCCTGAGCAAACCGCTCTCGCGAACAGCGCTTGCCTCCCGGATGGCGCGACCTCGCCGCATCGCGCAAGAGGACTGGCAGGCGAAGCGCGCAGAACGGACGGCACTCTCTTTTACGAGCCGGGAGGCAAGGGGTCGAGGGCCCAGAAAGCCAAGTTTCGTCCGCTTTGACATAAGGAGAGCAGCCGAGAAGGGGCGGAAAGCCGAGTTTCGCCCGATTCGACATATCGCAGGCCTCCCTGACGCAGCCTTTCATGTCAAAGCTCGCCAAACTTGGCCTCTCAGCCCCCCATCCGCTGCTCCCTTATGCCATACCGGGCAAAACTCGGCTTTCGGCCAGGGTGGTGGGACGAAGCACCCGACCCCGTCTCACTCAGGTGATGACGCAGGACGGTCTGGGACGAAGCACCCGGCCCCGTCTCACGTGGCAGGAGGCGGCTGGGGCTGGCCGCCTAGGCCGTCCGGAAAAATGCCCGCATCACCGCGGACCTTCCGGCAGATTATTTGCGTTCGTGCATTGCCCTGCGGGCCCCTCGGGTTGATCAATGGCAAGCTTTCGGCTATTTGTTGGTTCTGAAGTTCAATAGCGACCTGGGATCCGCGCTCCGAGCAATGCACGATCGAAAATGATCTGTCGAGTCGCGGAATGGGAGTGCGGATAAGAGGCCTGCACCACGCGTCAGCCTGGTGAGACGAAACACCCGACCCCGTCTCACATGGCAGCCTTTCATGTCAAAGCTCGCCAAACTTGGCCTCTCAGCCTCCCATCCGCTGCTCCCTTATGCCATATCGAGCAAAACTCGGCTTTTGGGACGAAGCACCCGACCCCGTCTCACTTTGACCCCGTCTCACTTGCCGTCTCACTTGCCGGGCAGAGCTCGGCTTTCGCCCCGGGCGCCACGGCGCCCGGGAGGGCTGGCAGGTGGGGTGCCGCAGGACGGATGACGCAGGATGACGCAGGACGGGGATAACGTCATCTCCTCCGGCGATCCCGGGCGAGGGCGCGGGCGCCAGCCCGCTCCCGCCACAGCGTGCGATCGGGACGTTCCAAACCGCACGCAATGGGACGCTCGCTACCACATCCCCCTGACCGTGAGCACGACCTTCGCGAGCGGGAGGTCCACCTCGCCTGCGAGGGTGGTGGTGGGGTCCTGCACCTCGATCTCGTAGCGCAGGGGCTTCGTGCCCAGGGGCACGAGCGCGTTGCCCTCCCCGAACCCGAGGCTCGCCAGGTCGTAAGGGTCCACCTTCTCGGGCGCTGCCGTCGTGGGCAGCGGGATCCAGCCTGCCCAGGGCTCGGGAAGGGAGGCGTCCATCACCCGCAGCTGCACCTTGGAGCGGTCCGTCACGATCGAGTCGGGGTCGGCGCCTGCGACGTCGACGGCGACATCGGCCACGGCGAGGGGGCCGGCCGACAGCGACCGGAGCTCCACGCCCTCGCCCTCCACCTTGGCCACCGGCCCGTAGGGCGCGTCGGCGAAGGCGGCGTCGTCTGCGAGGTCGAGCCGGAAGGACACCGCCGAGGGCGCCTCGAAGCGCAGGGCCACCGACCACACCGCGCGGTAGTGGCGCTCGCCGTGGGAGCCTGCCGGGAGCACGACCTCCGGCTGGGGGACGGCGTCGGCGTCGAAGGAGCCGTCAGGGCCGCATTCCACCCATCCCTTGAAGTCCATGCCCTCGCGCACGGGCTTGGGGATGGACGGGTCGTCGGTCACCATGGGCAGGCGCACCTCGCCCTCCACGGTGTAGGGCAGGTCGTAGTGGCCGTCAGGGGCCAAGGGCAGCGCCTGGCCATCCTTCTCGATGTGGGCCGCATGCTGCGCGTAGGCGTCGTCGTCTCCCAGGTGCAGGTGCACCGTGTACTCCACGGGCTTCCACCTCGCGTAGAACGTGGCGTCGGACTCGGCGAGGTAGTCGCCGGCCTGCACGCGCTCCCCTCCCTCGCGCTCGGTGAACCAGCCCTCGAAGGCGTAGTGCTCGCGAGCGGGGTCGGCGACGCTCGGCCTGCCCGGGAAGGCGATCGCCTGCCCGTAGGCCTGGCTCGACGTGGCCGACTGCTGGCCGTCGATGGACTGCCCGGAGTAGTGCCACGTGATGGAGTAGGTGCGCGCCTGCCACACGGCCCGGTAGCCGAGGTCGCCCACGGTGCCCTTGGGGACGGTGACGCTCGCAGCAGGGGATCCCAGCGAGCCGTCAGGGGCCACGAGCGCCCAGCCCGAGAAGTCGTGGCCCGCGCGCGTGGGCGTGGGCAGGTCGAACGCGTCGGACTCGACGGTGAACCCTCGCGCCCACGAGCCGCCTGCCTCCGACCACCCGTCAGGGGCATCCGCGAACGAGCCGCCGGCGAGGTCGAGCGTGGCAGAGTAGCCCACAGGCGACGAGAACGCCCCAACGTAGTCCCTGTCCGCGAGCTCCCAGGGCTGCACCTGCACGCTCTTGGAGGGCTTGGAGAGCCCGCCTCCCGTCCAGCCGTCGAAGGAGGCGTAGCCGGGCTTGGTAGCAGGGGCCGGAAGCTGGATGCGAAGCGACCCTCCCGACTCCTCGACCCACTCTATGGAGTAGGAGAGGCGGTAGAGGCCGGAATCGCCCGTATCGCGCTTCCAGCCGCGGCCCGCAGCCGAGGGCACCTCGCCGTTGCCGACGTCGAGGGTGAGCTCGTGGCGCTCCAGCGTCCAGCGGGCGCGGAGCGTGGCGCCGGAGGGCTTGTCCCAGGTGCGGGCCGAGCTGCCGTCGGCGTCGTAGTACTTGGTCCCAGCATCGTCGAAGTAGCCCTCGAACGCGTAGCCGGTCGCATGCGGCATGGTGGCAGCCGGCATGGCCGCGTCGAACGTGGCGGTCACGGAAGCCGTGCCCGCGTCCTTCGACACGCCGTAGGGGGCGTAGCCCTCGTAGACGTCGCCCATCGCGAACGCGGGGAAGGCGGCATCGAGCGCGACCGCGTACTGGTTGGCGCGCCAGGTGGCGGTGCACGACAGGTCGCCCCAGGTGCCCTGCTTGACGGTCGAGCGCACGCCGTCGACGGCGATGCCGGCGCTGCCCGCGGCCGCGCCCGTCACCTTCCATCCGGTGAACGTGTAGCCCGTGCGGGCGGGCTCGGGCAGCCGCAGGTCGGGCGTCTCGAAGGTGTAGCCCGTGGGCTGCCCGGAGAGCTCCCCTCCTGCCAGGTCGTAGGAGATGGAGTACCGGTTGGCCTCCTCGGCGAGGTACAGGTCGAAGGTCGCCCCCTGGGCGGACGCGAGGTTATGGGTCCACAGGGCGAAGGCGTGGGAGGCGGACGTCTGGTTGGCAGAGCGCGCCCACCCCTTGGCGGTGTAGGCCGGGTGCGTGCGGCCCGGGTCCCCTCTCAGGTTGAACCAGGCGTCGTAGGCCTTCTGGTCGGTGCCTATGTGGTTGCCGGCCTTGTCGAAGTAGCGCACGCTGTAGGTGATGGCCGTCCACCGGGCGTAGAGCGTCGCGTTGGAGGTCTTGTTCCAGGTGCGCGCCGAGGCGCAGGCAGCCGTGTAGTACTGGGTGCCGCCCGTCGAGGCGCTCGTGTCGTACCAGCCCTGGAAGGCGTAGCCGGTCCTGGTGGGCTTGGCCGTCGAGATGCCCGGCATGTTGGCGCCGTAGGTCGCCGTGACGTTGGCCGACTGCCCGCCCGAGCCGCCGTTGGCGTTGAAGGAGACCGTGTACCTGTTGGCCGTCCACCGGGCGTAGAGCGTCGCGTTGGAGGTCTTGTTCCACGTCCGCGCGCTCGCGCCGGCCTCGGTGTAGTACCGGGTGCCTCCGCTCGCCGCGCTCGTGTCGTACCAGCCGCCGAAGGCGTAGCCCGTGCGGGTGGGCTTGGTGGTCGAGATGCCTGGCATGGCGGAGCCGTAGGTGGCCGTGACGTTGGCGCTCTGGCCCCCGCTCCCTCCGTTGGCGTTGAAGGAGACCGTGTACCTGTTGGGCGTCCAGCGGGCGTACAAGGTGGCGTTCGACGTCTTGTTCCACGTCCGCGCGCTCGCGCCGGCCTCGGTGTAGTACCGGGTGCCTCCGCTCGCCGCGCTCGTGTCGTACCAGCCGCCGAAGGCGTAGCCCGTGCGGGTGGGCTTGGTGGTCGAGATGCCTGGCATGGCGGAGCCGTAGGTGGCCGTGACGTTGGCGCTCTGGCCCCCGCTCCCTCCGTTGGCGTTGAAGGAGACCGTGTACCTGTTGGGCGTCCAGCGGGCGTAGAGGGTGGCGTTCGACGTCTTGTTCCAGGTGCGGGCCGAGGTGCCGACCTCGGTGTAGTACCGGGTGCCGCCGCTCGCGGCGCTGGTGTCGTACCAGCCGCCGAAGGCGTAGCCCGTGCGGGTGGGCTTGGTGGTCGAGATGCCTGGCATGGCGGAGCCGTAGGTGGCCGTGACGTTGGCGCTCTGGCCCCCGCTCCCTCCGTTGGCGTTGAAGGAGACCGTGTACCTGTTGGGCGTCCAGCGGGCGTAGAGGGTCGCATCGTCGTTCTTGTCCCAGTCTCGAGCGCTTATGCACTCGGATGTATAATACTGCGTCCCACCGCTGGATCCAGCCACGTCGTACCACCCACCGAAGGTATAGCCAGCTCTGGTCGGCTTGCTGGACGAAATGGGTGGCATCGATTCCTTCCATTTGGCGGTAACGCTTGCTGTCTGCCCCCCAGCCCCTCCGTTCGCGTCAAAGCTCACGGAGCAGCTCTCCTTGCCACGAACCGCCCATAAAACTTTGGTATATTCTAAACGGTCGCTTGTAAGTTCAATCGGTTCACCAAATGCGTAGTCGACAGGGCCGCTCGAGCTGTTGGTCGACCAGCCTCGATATCCGACGGAGTCTTTATTCCATGTTAAGCTGGCAGTTATAACCAACGGTAACTCAACCCCATACCAATGGCAAACACGATCAGAGTTTGAAAAGGTGTCCTGTGTTACTGTGTTCGGGCTAGGCGTCACGTCAACAAGCTGCGCATTCCAGAAATCTGCACGAAAGTCAGCATGGGTGTCTTTCAGCTCACGTTCTGTGCCTAAGGTGTCAGCTCCACGCGCTTGGCTCGGTTCGGTATGCCCCTTGTCGGATTCCCAATACCCCACCGCCTCTTCATGCGTATTTGCGAAGCTCCCTATTCCTTGCCCTCCGATAGGCGCGCATATGAGACGTTCACTGCTGTACAAGCAACCATCCTCCGAGTAGAAAGCTGCGTTGCCCGCATCCACTTCGATCGCCGTCACGCCAGTGCAGCGTGCGAACGCATCGGACGGCACCGCGTCTACCGTCTTGGGGATGCGGACAACGCCCTGCTTGCTCTCGGGAATGAGCAAGAGGCTGGTTTGGTCGGCGTCGTAGAGGACGCCTTCGTAGGAGCTGAGGTGCAGGCTGCCTTCGGCCACCTCGACGCCGCCGACGGAAGAGCCGCGGAAGGCGGCCTCGTCGACAGAGGCGACGGATGCCGGGATGCGCACGACGTCGGCGTCGCTGCCGGCGAAGGCCCGCGGGCCGATGGAGGCGACGGCATAGGCGATGCCGCCGTGCTCGACGGATCCGGGGACCTCAAGGAACACGGGCTCGGGGGCTTCCTCGCCCTCGGAGCTGTCGGAAGACGCCCCCTCCGGAGAGGGCGAAGGCGAGGTTGGAGCCCCTGAGCCGGAGTCCTCTCCGGAGGGGGCGCCGTCGGAGCCGACAGAAGCAGCCTCATTCAGGCTAGCGACGAGGTCGCCAACCAAGACCTCGGGCCCAACGGCCACGAGCTCGACCGCACCCTCGCCCGTGACGGCGTAGGTCATGCCGTCGACGACAAACGACCCGAGCACCACCGCGTCGCCGGCGAGGGGCACCGCCTGGTTGACGAAGCAGGTCGGCTTGCCGGCGAGCGCATCGGCCACGAGCGGCACGCCAGCGCCAGCGTCAGCGTCGGAGCCCGACAGGGCGGTCAGGGAAAGCACACGGTTGATCTGGGGAGCGGCCGTTGCGGGCGCGCCCTCCGAGCTGGAATCAGCGCCGACAGGGTCGACGTGTCCGGCCGCGCTTCCACCATCAAGCGCAACGGCACCTTCGCCGCCAGCAGGCGCAACGTCACCCTCTGCGGCAGCTGATGCTTCGATGGTTCCTAGAACAAGAGAGAGCCCGAAGGCAAGTGCTGTGGCCATAACGACCGATGTCGCAGCCCTCGCATAGCTGCGCACATCATTCCCGATACGCATTTTGCTTTCCTTTCCCGGTTGAAAAGCAGTATTCGCTTGTTTGGTTCCCGTCCGGCCGCACGGCCCTCGCATTGACCGTCGCTCGCATTCGGACGTAGGGCGTCGCGCTTCGGCAGGGCTGTCCTCGGGGCCTCGCATTTCCCCTCGAACGGCCAGCGCCACCTCAGGCGACGGGCCTCTTGGCCGCAAACCTTAGCACGCGTTTTCGAAGGCTGTCAACACAGCCGCTACGGCCATCCCGGCCAAAGACCAGGTGAGAAGACCAAGAACCACTCGATTACCGGCGCCAATAGAGGCGCCCGCGGGTCTTGCCCTTGGGCGTCGCCAAGCCAGCCGCCACCAGCCTCGCAAGGATGCACGCCGTCTTTGACTTATCTCGACTCATTTTCCCCTTATTTGAATACATAAGGGGAAATGCCTGGTAGAATTCGCGCGTTTTTTGGCATTTTCATGCGTATTCGGAAGCGAGAATCCGTTGAGGAGCGGGCGGCAGGGTCCCGTGGGGCCGTCCGAGGCCGCACGGCCCGGGGGCGCGTTGGCGGCCCCTCGCTGGACCCCCGGGAGCCTTCCGCGGGGCTCCCTCAGCCCCAAGCCTCCAACCGCTGCCACTGGGCGTCGCGCGCGGCCTCGATGGCGGCCACGTCCTCGTCGGAGAGCGCACTGAACCGCCGTTGGCGCCGCAGGTAGTCGCTCACGCTGGCCTCCTTGCGCGGGCGGCGGCTCACGCGGAACGTGCCGCCGGGCGCGCCGCTCACGGCCGGCCCCTCGTACTCGGCCAGGTACCACAGCCCGCAGTCGACCACCTGGCGCGCCAGCTCCACGGTCTCGTCCACCCCACAGCCCCAGCCCGTCGGGCAGGGCGCCATCACGTGGAGGTACTTGGTGCCGCGGATGGCCGCCGCGCGCTCCACCTTGCGCATGAAGTCGGGCAGATAGCCGACGCTGGCCGTGGCGGCGTAGGGGATGCCATGGGCCGCCACGATCTCGAACAGGCTCTTCTTGGGCGTCAGGCATCCCGGCGCGCTGGAGCCCGCCGGCGTGGTGGTGGTCTTGGCCCCGAACGGCGTCAGCGAGCTCTTCTGGATGCCCGTGTTCATGTAGGCCTCGTTGTCGTAGCAGATGTAGAGCACGTCGTCGTTGCGGTCGATGGCGCCGGACAGCGCCTGCAGCCCGATGTCAGCCGTGCCGCCATCGCCGGCGAAGCCCACCACCGTGCAGTCGTCGGGCTTCTTGCCCTGGGCGCGCAGCCCCGCCTCGATGCCGGTCAGCACTGCGCCCGTAGCGGCAAAGGGCGTAATCATGGCGTTGTTGGCGAAGGCCATCTGGGGAAAGTTGAACCCGACGGCGCTCATGCAGCCTGCGGGCAGCGCGGCCACGGCGTGGGGGCCGAGCACCTTCAGCGCCGCACGGACCGCAAGCGACCCGCCGCAGCCGGCACAGGCCTTATGCCCGAAGAACAGCTCCGCCTCCTCAGGCGCGGCGGACGAACGCGCCTCCACAGCTTCGAGGGAAGCCCCCTCATGCAAAGACCCCATCACGCGACGCCCCCTTCCGCGCCATCGATGCCGAGGAAGCTCACGACCGGCCCCCTCGCGCCATCGCGCAGGCGTCGGAGCACCCCGTCCACCTGCGCAGCCGTTATGTCGTCGCCGCCCAGGCCGCCGATGAAGCCCAGCGTGGGCACCCCCAGCCCTGCCCGGTGCAGCGCCGAGCTGACGTTGGTGTGCACCGTGCCCTCGGCGCCGAAGGACACGTCGCGCTCCAGCACCGCCACCGCCTTGGCACCGGCAAGGGCCTCGGCCAGCTCGCCGTAGGGGAACGGGCGCATGTAGCGGATGCGCAGCATGCCCGCACGCACCCCTGCGTCGCGCCAGCGGTCCACCGCCGGGCGCACGATGCCCGCCGCCGACCCCAAGGTGACCACCACGTAGTCCGCGTCGTCGACGCGGTACCCGTCCACCAGGCCCGGGTAGCGGCGGCCGAACACGGCTTCGAACTGGGCTTCCGCTTCGGCCACCACCGCTGCGGCGCCCTCCATGTCGTGGTGGGCCCAGTACTTGAAGTAGCGGTTGTACTCCGGCCCCGCCGAGTAGCCGATGCTCACCGGCGCCTCGAAGTCGAAACGGTTGGCCGTGACGTAGGGCGGCAGGAAGGCGTCGGCCTCGGCAGGGTCGGGCACGTCCACCGGCTCGTAGGTGTGGGTGAGGGCGAAGCCATCCAGGTTCACCATGAACGGCGTGGCCACCCGCGGGTCCTCGGCGATGCGATAGGCCATGAGCGCCAGGTCCAGGGCCTCCTGGTTGCTCTCGGCGTAGGCCTGGATCCAGCCGTGGTCCAGCAGCGCCAGCGAGTCGCGCTGGTCGCCGTAGATGTTCCAGGGCAGCGCCGTGGCGCGGTTGGCGTTCATCATCACGATGGGGAAGCGGCCGCCCGCAGCGTAGGTGAGCACCTCGGCCATGTACAGCAGCCCCTGGCTCGACGTGGCCGTGAAGGTGCGCGCGCCCGTGGCCGACGCGCCAAGGGCGCAGGCCAGGGCTGAATGCTCGGACTCCACGTGGACGTACTCGGCAGCCAAGTCGCCCTGCTGGACCATCTCGGACAAACGCTCCACCACCACGGTCTGAGGCGTGATGGGATAGGCCGATATCACCTGGGGCCGAGCGAGCCGCACCCCTTCGGCGAAGGCCTCGTCGCCGGAAAGGAACCGCCTCATGCCGCTACCTCCTCGCCCCTCGCGCTCGCGGGCGCGCCGTCGCCGGGCGGCACAGCAACCGCCTGCCGCGCCGCCTCGGCCTCAGCCTCAGCCTCGGGGACCATGGCGATGGCGCCGAAGCGGCACAGCTTGGCGCAGATGCCGCAGCCCTTGCAGAAGTCCTGGTCGACGGCTACGGCTGGCCCTTGGGGCGCGCCGTCCGCCCCCGGCTCGCAGGCGGAGTAGAGGCAGCCGTCCGGGCAGTACAGGATGCACTGGCCGCAGGCGGTGCAGGCGGCCGCGTCGATGACGGGGCGCTGGCTGCGCCAGCCGGCGTTCTTGGTCACCAGGTGGCCGGCGGCGAAGCAGGTGCTGCGGGCGAAGTCGGCCGGGTCGAGGGAAGGCGGCGCGACAGCCTGGCTGCGCAGCCGCGAGATGTTCCGCTCGGGGCGCACCACCTCCGCGGCACGACCCAGTTCAGGAGCGCCAGACGCGCCAGCTGCGGCCGGCGCCTGCGCAGCAGCGCAAACCTCGGCCGATCCCGGAGCAGCTGCGTCAGCCATGCCCACCGCAGCAGCCGCGCCGTCCGCGCCGGCCGCGTCGCCCGCCAGCCCCGGCGCACCAGCCCCTTCGAGCAGGACGGCCACCAGCGCGAAGGCTTCCCGCGCGACGCGCAGGTTGCCCTCGTGCAGCAGCCGCGGCGGCAGCGAGGTGCGGATGGCCTCCTCCACGTCGGCCAGCCCCACCCCAGCGCCGAGCTGGGCCAAGGCCCCCAAGAACGCCGTGTTGGGGATGGGCCGCCCGAAGACGGCGCTCGACAGCCCGTCGGCATCCAGCGCGAGCAGCCGCGGGTCGCCCAGAGGACGCGTCGTGTTGACCAGGGCGCGGCCGCCGGGCTTCAGCTCGGCCTGCCAGCCCTCGGCCAGCAGCGTGTCGTCGAGGTACACCACGAAGTCGGCTTGGGCGCAGGCGCTCCTGTCGCCGATGGGCTCACCGGCGACCTTGGTGAACGCCCTCATGGGCGCCCCGCGCCGCTCGGGCCCGAACGACGGGAACGCGAGCGCCCACGCCCCGGCCTCCATGGCCGCAGCGCCCAGCAGCCGGGCCGCCGTGAACGCGCCCTGGCCGCCACGGCCGTGCCACAGCACCTCGATCATCCGCGCCTCCTCTTCCCTGGCGGCCCGCGCAGGCCGTCCTGCCCGGCAGCGCCGCCCTCCAACGCTTCCGCCCATGATACAAGAAGGGCCCTTTCGCGACCCCTCGCGCACCTATATATGGTACCTGCGGAGGATTGCCCAACAACATGCAGGTCAAGTGTCGGGTTTTTAACGATTTTTCGCCTTTCTCCTTGCAAACCTCCCGCAGCCCTCGCTATGATGGGGCGCACTTCAACCGGCTTGTTTTCCAGATTCAATCAGGCAAAACACACGCCATGGACGACTAGAGGAGAATCGCCCCATGACCGCACCTGCCCGTACGTTACTGAGCACGTTCTGCGCCTTCCTGCTGGCGGCGTCGCTCGTGCCGGCTGCCGCACTCGCAGACGAAGCTGAGCCGACCGCGAGCACCGAGGCCGCAGCCGCCAACCCGACGCCCGACGGCGAGGACGCCCCCGCAGCCGACGCCGCTCCGACAGCCACCGAAGGGGAGCCCCAGGGCGCGCCCGCCGAGGAGCTCCCGGCCAGCGAGGACGCCGCCGAAGCTCCCGCGGCCAGCGCCGACGAGGGCCCCGACGCCATCGAGCTGGGCACTGTCGAGGGGCTGACCACCCTGCAGACCACCGTGCCCGAGGAGCAGTCCTCGCCGCTGTCCTCGTTCTTCAGCATGCTCAGCGGCCGCTCCACCGTGGAGGTCAAGCTGGCCTCCGGCAGCCACGAGCGCTGGATCGACCGCATCGACAAGGCGGGCCACGAGTACATCGTGCCGTTCTACCAGTCGCTCGTCGAGGCCAGCGACGGCGACGGCACGGCCGACTACCTCATCGACGACCAGTACCTCTCCACCAAGGCCGAGGTGAACCCCATGGCCAAGGTGTCCGAGTCCTCCGAGGTGGGCGACGGGGTGTTCATCCCCAGCAAGGACGCCCCCTCCGCGTACTTCCCTTGCATCCTGGCGGCCAAGGTGCCCGTCTCCACCGGCTACCCCGATGCCCTGGTGCAGGCCTACGTCACCGAGGCCTACGGTGCCTTCGACCGCGACAATCCGCAAGCATTCTGGCGCAACCGCCAGTTCGCCGTCACCGACGCCGTCACAACCATCGGCGACTATCGCTACTACGGCTTCATCCTGACCGCCGGCGTGAAGAACGACGACGGCAGCACCCGCGTGTGGACCCCGCGCGCCGCGGAGTACAGCTCCGCCAAGAGCATCAAGGACGCCATCAACCTGTACCACACGCGGCTGGACATCATCACCGACGACATGACCGCCGAGGACAAGGCCACCGAGTACTCCAAGGTGAAGTACTTCAACCAGTGGCTGGTCGACCACAACTCCTACAACAGCAACAACCTCGACGCGCTGGAGCGCGCCGACTCCATGTACCCCTGGAGCGCCCTCAGCGCTCTGACCGGCATCGACGACGCCAACGACAAGCGGGCGCCGGTGTGCGAGGGCTACGCCCGGGCGATGCAGGCGCTCTGCCAGGAGGAGGGCGTCCCCTGCGTGCTGACCGACGGCGACGTGGGCGGGGGCGGCGCCAGCACGCCGCACATGTGGAACTACACCCGGGTGGAGGGCGCCTGGTACGGCGTGGACGTCACCTGGAACCACAAGAACAACCCCGAGCACTACCTGCTGAAGGGCGGCAAGGCGTTCCTGGACTCCCACCCGGCCACCAACCGCTTCGTCGCCACGGGCAGCTCCGGCTACCAGGGCCAGTCGTTCACCAACGGCCCTCAGCTGAGCGACAGCGACTACGTCTACGACGCTAACAAGGAAGAGCCCACCCTCACCCTGCCGAAGAACCTGAAGGCCACCTATGGCAGCACCCTGAGCAGCGTTTCCATCCCCACCGCCTCGGGCGACACGCCCGGCACCTGGTCGTGGAGCTCCCCTAACAACCCCGTGGGCGACGTGGGCACCAACGCCCATGCGGCCATCTTCACGCCCCAGGACACCAGCACCTACCGCGTGGTCACCCGCGACCTCTCCGTCCAGGTGACCGCCAAGGACGCCACCCCCACGGTGAAAGTGGAGGGCGCGCCGTTCTCCTACACCGGCAAGCCCATCACCCCTGCGCTGTCCGTCAGCGTGGACGGGGTGCTGCTGCCCAGCACCTCCTACGAGGCGGAGTACGCCGACAACGTGGCCGTGGGCACCGCGACGGTCACCGTGAGCTCCATCACCGGCAACTACTCGTTCAGCGACGTGGAGGCCACCTTCGAGATCGTGAAGGCGCGCGACTGGCTGCGCTTCGCCGAGAGCCTGGAGGACGGCGCGGAGGTGACCGTGGGCGAAACCCTGGCCCTGAGCGCCTCAGGCGTCGAGGAAGCCGAGATCACCTTCAGCATCGAGTCCGGCTCCGACATCGCCCGCCTGGTCACCGCCACGGGCATCACCCACCTGCGGCCCACGGCGGCAGGCACCATCACCGTGAAGGCCAGCGCGCCGGCCGGCGAGAGCTACGAGGCCGACTCCGCCACCTGCGAGGTCACCGCCGTGGCACCGGAGTTCACCGCGCCTGAGGGCCTGGTGACGCTGCCGGTGGTCGACGACAACTACCGCGTGGCAGCCATGAGCAACCTTGCGGACAAGTCCATCCAGAAGCTGACGGATGCCAAGACCGACCTCACCACCAAGCAGGCCATCGCCTTGGAGCTGATGCGAGGAGCCACCTCCGTCATGACCAAGGCCCGCGCCGACCAGACCGCCGTCTACGACTTCACGCTGTTCGGCCTCGACGAGGACGGCGAATGGGTCGAGATGGACGGCGACAGCTTCCCCGAGGAGGGCATCGAGGTGCGGATGGGCTTCCCCAAGAAGGGCATGGCCCCCGAGACCCACGCCTTCGCCGTGGTGCACATGTTCACCGATAAGGGCAACGGGTTCAAGCCCGGCCAGATGGAGACCCCGGAGGTGACCATCGACAAGACCGGGCTGAGCTTCAAGCTGATGGGCTGCTCGCCGGTGACGGTCAGCTGGCTGGACGGCGACGAGGCGATTACCCACAAGGCCGGCCTGTCCAGCAGCAGCGCCGCTGGCACCGGCACCACGGGCAAGCTGGCCCAGACCGGCGACAGCCTGCCGATCGTGCCCATCGTCGTGGTCATCCTGATCGTGGCCGCGGCCTTGGTGGGCGTCGTGGCCTACCAGCGCCGCCGCAAGGGGCAGGACGACGAGCCTGGCCTCGACCAGCAGTAGCCCCCGGGAACGAGCGCCGCGCGACTGAAGCGAGAGTGCGCGCCCGAAGAAGAAGGCCCCGCAGTTCACTCTGCGGGGCCTTCCTTGTTGATGGGATGATGGTGGTGCGGGCGGCGCGGCGGCATCGGCTGGGAGCCAGGCTCGGATGCCACGCTGCCGGGGCCGAGCAGGCGGCACGGGGCGGCCAGGGCGGACCGGCAGGCCGGGCGGGCTGCTCCGGCCGCTCCGCCTAGAACCGTGCGGCGTAGCGCTGCAGGTTGACCCCCAGCTTGTCGACGAAGCGCTGGCCCATGTCGTCCAGGGGCTGGCCCTTGCGGGTGACGTAGCCCAGGTGCAGCTCGACGTCGGTCTCCAGGGGGATGGTGTGCAGCAGCGCGCCGTCGGAGATGCCGACCAGGATGCCGCTCGTGACCGTATAGCCGTTCAGTGCCACGATCAGCTCCGAGAGCGAGGCGCGGTCGGTGCAGGCGATGGCCTTGTCCCGCGACACGCTGGACAGCGCCTCCTCGTAGAAGGGCAGCGGCGCGTCGGCGCCCTGGTCGAAGTAGACGTAGGGGTAGTCCGCCATGTCCTCCAGCCGCAGGGAGCTGGCGTGCACCAGCGGGTGGCTGGCCGGCAACGCGATGCGCGGGGCGCTGCGGATTACCTCGTGGAACTCCAGCCCCGCAGCGTCGAGGGCGGCGTCGAGCCCCTCGGCGGTCTCGGAGGTCTGCACCATGACGCCCAGCTCGCTAGCTCCGGAGCTCACGTCGTCGATGACGCCGCGCGTGCTGCGGTCGTAGAGGGCGTAATGGAACGCGTCGCCGCCGACGGAGAGCACCACCTGGGCGAACGTCTGCACGTCGAACAGGTAATGCTGTCCGGATATGGCGAAGGTCTTCTTCATGGTCGTATCCCTTCCGGCGGATGGGCGGCCTGGGCCGCGGAACCCGCGCATCGTCGGTGCCATTGCCGCGTTGCCCGGCCATGGCTTGGCTTCCTGCGCAAATGCGAGCGGGCCCGGACGCCTCGACGCCGAGCCCGCTCGCCCGCAGCTGCCTCAGGGCGCGCTCGCCCCGAGGCGTCAGGAGGAGCCTTAGGCCTCTTCCTCCTCGTCCGGCTTGAACTCCAGGAGGTCGCCCGGCTGGCAGTCCAGCTCGCGGCACAGGCCTTCCAGAGTGGTGAAGCGCATGGCCTTGATCTTGCCGGTGCGGATCCTCGAGAGGTTCACCGGAGAGAGGCCCATGCGCTCCGAGAGGGCGTTGACGGAGATCTTGCGGTCCGCCATGACGCGGTCAAGTCTTGTGATGATCATAGTGCCCGCCTTTGCACGGAATAGTCGACCAATCGTTTCATCAGGTTAGCATATCGACCAATGACAGGCAGACAATATGGTACGTTTTTCAGAGTAATTTAAGCTGAAATATGACCTTTATCGTTGGACGCAACGGCAACGGCCAAGGCTGCTGGGGCACCGGGGCGGCACCGCAGGCCGCCAAGGGAGCCCCGATGCGAGCGAGCGCGACGGAAGCTCCTAAGCGCAAGCGAGCGCAGCTCGGGAACGGGCAGCCGCTACCGACCCATCATCCTCTGGAACAGCAACCGGTAGTACTCCCTCATGAGGGCACAATAGGGGTCGAGGCCCCGCAGGTCGCCCGTGGCGAAGTAGGCCCGAGCACGGCAGCCGCCCCCGCACAGGTACTTGATCTCGCAGCCGCAGCAGGCCTCCACCTCGTCCACCGTGATCTGGCTGAGAACGCTGAAGTCTGGCGCCTCTAGGGCGGCGGCCGGGGCGCCGCCTTCCGCAGCGGAAGCGCCACGGCTGGCCGGCGCGGCAAGAGAGCCCAGGACCAGGGCATCATCATGGAGCATGTGGCAGGGGTAGACCCGTCCGTCGTGCCCCACGCTCACGCCGCTGCAGCCGGCGCCGCAGCCGAGGGAGAGCCGCAGCCCCGCCCCCACCGGCACGTCCGCCACCTGCACCGGCGGGTGCTCCTTGGTGCCCAGCATGCGCTCCGCCAGCTCGGCCAGGGCCGCATCGTCGGGCAGCAGCTCGCTCAGCGGCCCGCCGTCGTCCGGCGCCGAAAGCAGGCTGAAGTTCATGGTGGCTCCCAGCTCGGCGGCCAGGGCGCTGTAGGCGGCGATGTCAGCCACGTTGCCCTTGTGGATGGTGGGGATGATGTGCGCCGCGATGCCCGCCTGGCGGATGGCCTCGACGGCCGCCACCAGCTGGTCGAAGCGCTGCTCGCCGCGGATGGGCGATGGAGCGTCGGCCGAGGCGCCGTCGAAGGAGACCGACACGCGGTCCACGTAGGGGGCTAGGGCTGCCAGCTTCTCTGCCGAGATGCAGGTGCCGTTGGTGAGCACGTCGATGGAGCCGATGCCCGCCTGCTCCTTGGCATGGCGCACCAGGGCGGCCAGGTCATCGCGGAGGAAGGGCTCGCCGCCGGATATGACAAGGCGGCTCACCCCGCGGCGCCCCAGCTCGTCCACGATGGCGCAGAGCGCTTCCAACGGCAGGTCCTCGGAGCGGTTGCGCTGCTCGTCGCAGGAGTAGCAGCCCACGCAGTCGAGGTTGCAGGCCTGGGTGACGTGCAGGTAGGCCGACTGCAGGGAGCACAACCGCTCCCGGCTTTCCAGGAACCCGCCCCGCTGCAGATGCTCGGGCAAGTGCGCATCGACCGCCGCGACCTCCTCCTCGGACACGTCCTCGGCGAGCATGCGCCGACAAACCTCCGCCCCTTCCGACGTCAGGCCGATGAGGTAGCTGGTGGCCGCGTTGCCCACCATCGGCACCGAGAAGGCCTCGAACATGATGACGTTGCTTCCGAATCGCATGCTTCCTCCTTGGCTGTGCCGGGCAGCTGCAAGCCGCTGCTCTGGCGGTCGGCGCATGGACCCGCTCCTCTCCGGGATGCCGCGCACCTCCCCGCTGGGGCATCCGCTGCCCCGCTGAGGCCACGCGCGTCGCCGCCTCCTCATGGAGCGATGCACGACGCCGCCCCCTCGACCGAGGCGGTGCGGGGCGCCCTCCCAACCAGGCCGCGCCCGCACCGCTTCGACCACAGCTTGCTCTTTATAGCGCGGATTTATTATAGAGAACTGGGCGGTCAACTGCAGCGGAGCAGGTGCGCTCAGGGGCGCTTCGTGGCACAATGATGGTGGCGAGCGGCGCCGACCCGGCCGCTCAGCCAGCCCCTCCCTAGCCCGCGAAGGCCCCGACCTCCGGCAGCCCCGCCCCGACCAGCCAGAAAGGCAAGCGCGCCATGGTCCCTCTGAGAGTGCTCACGCTGATCGTCACCGGCCACAACCAGCCCTCGGTGCTGGTGCTGGAGCCCATCGAGGAAGCGGCGGCCGACGCCTCGCGCATCGTGCCCATCTGGATCGGCTCGACGGAGGCAGCCCAGCTCGGCGTGGCCATCGAGCACGCGCGGCTGCCCCGGCCGCTCACCCACGACCTGTTCCTGGACGCCATCACCAACCTCGACGCGCGCATCGACCACGTGCTGGTCGACAACGTGCAGGGCCAGACGTTCTTCGCCAAGCTGGTGCTGCGCGCCGGTGCGCGCCTCGTCGAGCTGGACGCCCGCCCCACCGACGCCTTCGCCCTGGCCATCCGCCAGCAGGCGCCGCTCTACATCACCGAGGAGGTGCTGGAGCGGGCGAGCTTCCCCTACCTGTTCCGCCAGCCGCGCAACGAGGAGGTGGAGCTCCAGGAGTTCCGCACCTTCATAGACGGCCTGACCCCCGAGGACTTCGACCTGGAGTGATAGGGCTAGGACGCGGCCAGGGAAGGTGCTTGCCCGCGGAACAAAGAAGCCGGGGGAACGCCCCTGGCGCTTGGAAGAGATCCCTGCTCGGAATCTCTGGCCTGCATTAGGCCAGGTCCCTATCTAGGCTCAATGCGCACGCCCATAAGCTTTGAGCGGCGCCAGATCAGCCGTTGCCCCTCGTCACGTAGCTGCTCCAGCGCGTATTGCCCGCGAGGCTTCGCAGGTAATCGCTGGGGCCTTCGCTCTGACCGAGCACACCAGCTTCTAACCCATGGTCTCGGCGGAGGCCATCAAGGAGACGCCGGACCTGCTGCATGGGCTCCATTCGCCGCGCCTTCGGGTCGGCAGGGCTCTTTTCGTCTGCGGCAGGCGTGGCAAACGTCTTCATGCTCCCAGCACAGCCTCGGCAGGCCCCGCCGCGCCCCGAAGGTCGAGGATGGCCGGCACCATGGTCGTGCCGAGCAGCGTCGACAACTGGTCGGCCGCGAGAGACCGGCTCGTCATGATGTCACCTTCACAACATAGGAGCCCACGAAGGATAGCTGGGACAAGGCAGCTTCGTTGCAGAATAGCACTTGGCTGAACAGGTCCTTCACCTTGAATCGACGGAGAAGGAGTCCACCAGCGCGCCATGCGAAAGCGCGCCAGGCTCCACCGCCTCCGCGTGCGAAGCGATGCGGACAGCGCCCTGTCTGCCCCCGGGAATGGACAGGAGGCAAGTGAGTCCGGCGTCGTAGAGGACGCCGTCGTAGGAGGCGTAGGAGGGGCTCGCCGGGTCGACCTCGACCCGCTGCAGCGAGGGGACGCGCAGGGCGCGCGGGTCCACCGACGAGATGCTCGCCGGCAGCTCGACGGCCTCGGCCTCGCGGGAGGAGAAGGCGCCGGCGCCGATGGCGGCCACCGCGTACTCGACGCCGCACTAGGCCACGAAGGCGGGGACGGCCAAGGTCGTCGGCAGGGCGGCGCCCATGGCGGAGCCGTCATCGGCCTCACGTCTGGCATCGCCTGGGCCGAGGTCGGCCGCCAAGACTGCAGCGGCATCGCCCCCGATGGCCGGCGGCTCGTCACCTTGGGCGCCCGCGCCCTCCTTGCCCGGCGCCTCGGCGGCGCGAGCTCCCTGCCAGCCAGGCTCGACGGCGACGAGCTCCACCCGGCCCTCGCCGAGGAGGGCGTAGGTGAGGCCGTCGGCGGTGAAGGAGCCGACGAGCACATCGGGGGCAGCCCCCGGGGCGCCCTCGCCCCCGAGGGACGACAGCGCGACGTCGGCGCTGATGCAGGGCACGCCATCGGCCGTGGAGCACACGAGCGCCCCGGCCAGGAGCCCTGGCGTGGCGCCTGCGGCGGCCGGTTCGGCTGGTTGGCTTTTTTGGGATCGGTCGTCCCAGCCGGCCGTCAGGCCCGGATCAGAGGCTTGGGAGGAATCGCTCTGCCCGCCCCCGAGGTGCCTTCGGCGGCGCCAGCCAGCGCAGGCGCCAGGCCCAAGGCGAGGGCCAAGGTCAAAACTATGGGCAAGATGAATCCACGTGCAGGCGAGCGCAGTCGCCCTGCGGCGCATTTCCCGTTATATATGGCTGCTTCCCTTTCCCGACAGACGAAGCATTCCTATGCGGCTCGGCGGCGGCCCCATCCGGGCGGAGCATGGCCCCTCTCGCTAGGGCCCTGCGCGCCTGCCAGCGTCCGCCCCCTCTCACCAGGGGCGCGTCGGCCAAGGGCGCGTCGCGCGCTCGGGCGCCTTCGCCGGCCAGCTGCCGCGCGGGCTCTCGCTCCTCGCGCCAGGCTGCCACGGTGGGCGCCTCGTTTGAGCGTGCATTCTGGCACACGGGTTCGGCGCTTATCAAACGAGGCAGCGGGGATGATGCACTGGAGGGCGGTGAATCACCTGCTCAGAGAGGAGCAAGGAAGGGAAAGCCTCTGCGCATCATAGCCCACCGGCATTCAACTGCGACGGCAACGCAGCGCCACCGCGCCCCATGTCGGAATCCGTTTCCTGCGCTCAAGGCCAAGCAGCAGGGAACGACGAATGGCCCGCGCCGCCGAGGGCGCGGGCCGCACGAGCCGCAGCATGCGAATCCGTCGTTCCGGCCAGCCCTACCAGAGGCCTTGGACCGTGAAGACCACCTTGGCCAGCGGCAGGTTGGTCACCTCTCCCACCAGGTTGGTGAGGGGGTCCTGGATCTCGATCTGGTAGCGCAGGGGCTTGGTGCCCAGGGGGCTCACGGCGTTCGCGGTGCCGAAGCCCAGGTCGGCCAGGTCGTAGGGGTCCAGTCTCTCCGGCGCGGAGGTCGTGGGCAGCGGCACCCAGCCGTAGTCGTAGGTGCTGGTCGCGTCCATGACCCGCAAGGACACCTGGCTGCGGTCCTTGACGATATCGTCCGGCTGGGAGCCGACCACGTCCAGCGCCACGTCGGCGATGGCGAGGCGACCGAGCGACAGCGACCGGAACTCCACGCCGTCGCCCTCCACTGTGTCCACCGGCCCATAGGGCGCGTCGGCGAAAGCCGGGTCGTCGGCCAGGTCGAACCGGAAGCCCACGGCCGAGGGCACCTCGAAGCGCAGGGCGTAGGCCCACACGGCCTTGAAGTGGCGCTCGCCATGGGAGCCGGCCGGCAGCACGACCTCCAGCTGGGGGATGGCCGCAGGGTCGGAGGCGCCGTCGGCGGCGCACTCGACCCAGCCCTTGAACTCCATGCCCTCGCGCACGGGCCTTGGCTCTGCGGGATCGTCGGACACGGCGGGCAGCCGCACTTCGTCCTCCACCGTATAGGCCATGTCGAAGTGCCCGTCAGGGGCCATGGGCAGGGCGGAGCCGTCCCTCTCCACCTGGCCACCCTCCATGTGCAGGTGCACGGCGTACTCGACGGGCGACCAGCGGGCGTAGTAGGTGGAGTCCCCCTCGACGAGGTAGTCGCCCGCCTCGACCAACTGGCCGCCCTCGCGCTCGGTGAACCAGCCGGCGAACTCGTAGTGCTCCCGCGCCGGGTCGGCGGCGCTGGGGCGCGCCGGGAACGCGATGGGGGCGCCGTAGGCCTGGCTCGCGGCGGCGGACTGCTGCCCGTCGATGGTCTGGCCGGAGTAGTGCCAGGTGATGGAGTAGATGCGCGCCTGCCACAGAGCCCGGTAGGACCTGTCGCCCCAGGTGCCCTTGGGGACGGTGACGCTCGCCACCGGCGCACCCAGCGACCCGTCGGCGCCCACGAGGGCCCAGCCGAGGAAGTCGTGGCCCGCCCGGGTCGGCGTCGGCAGGCTGAACGCCTCGGACTCGATGGTGAACCCGCGCGACCAGGAGCCGCCATCCTCCGACCAGCCCTCGGGCGCTGTCGCGAACGATCCGCCATCGAGGGCGAGCATCACGGCATAGCTCACCGTCGCCCACTGGGCCGTGGCATGCAGGTCGCCCCAGGTGCCGCGCTTGACCGTCGAGGTCGTACCCGACACGCCGATGCCAGCGCCGTTCGCCCCCTCGACCTCCCAGCCCTGAAAGGAGTAGCCGTCCCGAGTCGGAGCAGGCAGCTCGAAGTCCGCGTCCTCGATGGTGTAGGACTCCCGTTGGCCGGCCATCGTGCCGCCGGCGAGGTCGTAGGTGATGCGGTAGGCCACGGCCTTCCAGCTGGCCCGCCAGGCGCGGTCGCCCCAGGAGCCCTTGGGCACGGTCACGTCCTTCGCAGGCGCGCCCAGGGACCCGTCGGCGGCCACGGCCGCCCAGCCCTGGAAGTCGTAGCCGTCGCGCACAGGAGTCGGCAGGCTGAACGCCTCGGACTCCACGGTGAAGCCATGGGCCCATGAGCCGCCTGCCTCGGCCCAGCCCTCAGGCGCCGACTCGAACCGGCCGCCCGCGAGGTCGAGCGTGGCCGTGTAGTCGATCAGGCCGGAGAACACGCCTGTGTAGGCCTTGGAGACAAGCTCCCAGGGCTGCACCTGCACGCGCGTCGAGGGCTTGGCCAGATTCGGCCCCGTCCAGCCATCGAAGACGGAGTAGCCGGGCTTGGCCGCCGACACCGGCAACTGGATGCGCGGCGAGCCGCCAGACTCCTTCACGTACTCGATGGAGTAGCTCAGGCGGTAGAGGCCGGCCTCGCCCGCATCGCGCACCCACCCGCGGCCTGCGGCGTCGGGCACCTCGCCGTTGCCGACGTCGAGGGTGAGCTCGTAGCGGTCGAGCGTCCAGCGGCCATGGAGGGTAGCTGCGTTCGGCTTGTCCCAGGTGCGGGCCGAGCTGCCGTCGGCGTTGTAGTACTTCACGCCCGCGTCGTCGAAGTAACCCTCGAATGCGTAGCCCGTGGCATGCGGCATGGTGGCCGCAGGCATGGCCGAGTCGAACGTGGCCGTCACGGAAGCCGTGCCCCCGTCCTTTGACACGCCGTAGGGCCCGTAGCCCTCGTAGGTCGCGCCCATGGCGAACTCGGGGAAGGCGGCGTCGAGCGCGACTGGGTACTGGTTGGCCCGCCAGGTGGCGACGCAGGAGAGGTTCCCCCACGTACCCTGCTTGACCGTCGAGACGGTGCCGGAGGTCGCCACGCCTGCGCTGCCCGCGGCCGCGCCCGTCACCTTCCAGCCGGTGAACGTGTAGCCGACCCTGGTGGGCTCGGCCAGCTGGAAGTCGACCGTCTCGAAGGTGTACTCCGTCCTCTGGCCGGAGAGCTCCCCTCCCGCCGTGTCGTAGGAGATGGAGTACGTGTTCGCGGTCTCCGCGACGTACAGGTCGAAGTTGGCGCCTTGGGCGCTCGCCAGGTTGCGCGTCCACAGGGCGAAGGCGTGGGAGGCGGATGTCTGGTTCCTGGCCGTGGCCCACCCGCGGGCCGTGTAGGCCGCATGGGTCCGCCCCGGGTCGCCCCTCAGGTTGAACCAGGCGTCGTAGGCCTTCTGGTCGGTGCCGATGTGCGTGCCGTCCTTGGTGAAGTAGCGCACGTTGTAGGTGTTGGCCGTCCAGCGGGCGTAGAGCGTCGTGGCGGAGGTCTTGTTCCAGGTGCGGGCCGAGGCGCAGGCCGCGGTGTAGTACTGGGTGCCGCCGGATGCGGCGCTCGTGTCCCACCAGCCCTGGAAGGTGTAGCCCGTGCGCGTGGGCTTGGTGGTGGAGATGCCCGGCATGTTGGCGTCGTAGGTCGCGGTGACGTTCGCGCTCTGGCCGCCCGATCCGCCATTCGCGTTGAAGCTCACCGTGTAGGTGTTCGGCGTCTCGGCCAGGTAGAGGTTGACGGTACCGCCGGTGGCGATGTTGTTGATGGCCGCCCCGAACCCGTACGTGGGGCTGGACTGCCACGCCGAGATGGCCCAGCCCTTGCCGGTGTAGCCCGTGGACTGGCCCGCGACGTTCCAGAAGTTGAACCTCCCGTCATAGGTCACCACCTGGTTGCCCAGGTAGCTCCCTCCCCGGCTGTGGTAGTTGATGGTGTAGGTGTTCGCCTGCCAATGGGCGTAGTAGGTGGTGTTGGCCGTGGGCAGGGCGGTGGAGGTGGTCACGCGCGTGCCGCCGCTCGCGGCGGTGTACCAGCCCAGGAACGTGTAGCCCGTCTTGGCGATGCGGGGCGCATCCCACACGGGCCACCCGACGTTGTTGAGCGTGAGGCCGGCCGCGTAGGTGGTGTCGCGGTAGTGCTCGCCCGTGGCGCCGTCGACAGTGCCCCCGTTGGGGTTCCATGTCGTGCGGATGGTGTTGCCCGACCACCGCGCGTACAGCGTGGTGTTGGAGGTCTTGTTGTAGCTGCGCGCCGATGCGCAGGCGGCCGTGTAGTATTGCGTCCCGCCGCTGGCCGCGCTGGTGTCGTACCAGCCCTGGAAGGTGTAGCCGGCGCGGGTGGGCTTGGCCGTCGAGATGCCTGGCATCGCGCTGTTGTAGGTCGCGGTGACGTTGGCGCTCTGGCCGCCCGAGCCGCCGTTGGGATTGAACGACACGGTGTAGGTGTTCGCCGTCTCGGCCACGTAGAGGTTGACCTCGGCGCCGCTGGTGCTCGCCAGGTTCTTCACGGTCTGCCCGAAGCTGTAGGCCGCGGTCGTCTGGTTGGCGCTCTTCGCCCAGCCCTTGGCCGTGTAGCCAGCCGAGGTCCTGCCCGGGTCGGCGGCCAAGGCGTAGTTGCTGTCGTAGTCGACCCCCGCGCGGCTGAGCCTGTTGCCCGCCTTGTCATGGAAGTTGACCACGTACCTGATGGGCGACCAGCGGGCCCAAAGTGTCGTGTCAGAGGTCTTGTCCCAGTTCCGGGCGCTGCCGCCTGAAGAGTTGTAGTACTGCGTCCCCCCACTCGCAGCGTTGGTGTCGTAGTACCCCTGGAAGCTGTAGCCCGTGCGGGTAGGCATCGTGGCGGAGGGCATAGCTTGCCCAGAGCTTGCTTGAACCGAACTAGTTCCCCCTGAACCGCCGTTGGCGTTCAGGGAAACGGTATTAGCCGAGCTCACCCACCGCTGGCCGGTGGGCGTGAGCCAGGTGTCAAAGCCATCGTCATCGCAGACGTACTTTTTCAGCGTCCCAGGAGCGACGTCGTTCCAGCTCCCAGAATCTCCTTCGCGCATCTTCCAGCCAGTCGGAGCCCATGTATTGAGCTTGTTGCTGCTGATGAAAAGGGTTCTCTCTCGCTTCCCGCTAGCCGAAAAGGTAAAAGCTTGCCAAGCGCACAGCGAGTTGAGTGCATGGGGATAGTCACAGATCCAGCAGTCAGTCGTTCCATCACCAATGAAGAAGGTCACGTAGTAGTCGTCCCCGCCAGTGTTGACGTTCCACCACAGTTTCGTCCCAGCCGCTATTTCCTTCCAATGGCTCGTGTTGTTGTAGTAGTCGTTATAAGTAAGGGGATTATCTCCGGCCATGATGTAGAAAGAGTCGTGGGTGGCGCGGCTTGCTTGAGCATGCGTCATCTCAGCTTCCAAAGCCAAGGAGGAGGCCGATTCGTCGGTGCTGAGAGGAGAAACCCCAAACCCCAGCCGCTCCCACACTTGCGCGTCCGCCCCTTCGGGCAGCGCGACGGTCACGGCTTCGGGGTCGGCCGCGGGCGCGGCGTCCTCGGCGGTCGCTAGGGCCAGGGGCCGGCTGATCTGCGGCACGGCGCCCTCTTCTTCCGAAGGGGTGGAATCGGGGGCGCTGGCCGCAGGCACCTCGCTCAGGGCCTCGGGCGAGATGCTCTCCAGGCCCGCGGGCGCATTGATGCGCTCCAGCTGAGCGCATCCGGCAAGGGCACCGGCGGCGATGGCCGCGCAGCCCTCGCGGATGGTGATCTCGGTCGCGCCAGCAGGCACGGCGACCAAGGTCGTGCCGTCGGCGGTATAGAGCAGACCGTCCCAGGCAGAGAAAGCTGCGCTGCCCTCATCCACGGAGAAGGAGGCCACAGCTGCGCCATGCGAAAGCGCGCCAGGCTCCACCGCCTCCGCGTGCGAAAGGATGCGGACAGCGCCCTGTCTGCCCCCGGGAACGAGCAGAAGGCGGGTCTGGTCGGCGCTGTAGAGAGCGCCATCGTGAGAGGAGAATGCGCTGTTGGAGGGATCGACCTCGATGCGCTGGACCGCTGTCGCGCGGAAGGCGCGAGGATCGATGGAGGCCACCGTGGCCGGAAGGGCCACCATGTCGGCCCCGGCAGCGGCAAAGGCGTAGGCACCAAGGGTGGTCACCGCGTAGTCGGCGCCCCCATAGGAGACACTGGCCGGCACGGCCAACGGAATCGGCTCGACTTCCGCGGCCTGGTCACCATCGCCGTCGGCCGCACCAGCGTCGGGCGCCGTAGCCACCAGGGCCGCCTCGCCCTCAGCGACGATGGCGTAGGTCAGCCCATCGACGGTGAAGGAGCCGACGACCGGCTCGGGCACGGGCGTCCCTTCGCCGCCGTCGCCGGCGGCCAAGGCCACGTCGGCGCTTACGCGGGCACCGGACCATTGGGCCAGCGCTACGGCCAGCATGGGTGCAGGAGCTGCGCCTTCTTCGGTTTTCTCGAAATTTTCGCTCGGTTGCCCCTCGCCGGCGCTCAGGGCCGATGCAAGGGCTGGGGAAGAATCGCTATGCCCCCCCCCCCGAGGCATTGTCTTCGACGGCGGCAGCCAGCATGGGCTCGAGCCCAGCGGCAAGCGTCATCGACAGGATGATGGAGAGTGCGCCTGTGCGGATAGCCGCGCGGCGGTTCCCGGTTTTCATGGTTGCTTCCCTTCCCGAAAGTGCGAAGCAAATGCACTATTCCCTTTGGCAACGCCCCTTGGCGCCTCGGTCGCCGCGGCGCCCCTCTCGCTGAGGCCCTTGGCTTCCCTTTCGGAACCGCCACCCTCTCGCTGGGCGCAGGTCCCCTCGGCCCGTGCACCCGCCAGCCCTTCTCGCTAGGACTGCCGTCGTGCGGCCGTTGCCTGCGAGGCCTCCCCTCCTCTGCGCCGCGCGGGTTCTCGCTGCCCACGCGCCGCCCGACATGGAAGGGCCGCCTCGTTAGGTGCGCATTCTTGCACACCGGTCGAGAGCTTGTCAAACGCACCGGAACGAAAGCGCCGCGCCCCGGGGCCGCCCCGGATCACCGCAGAAGCGCTGCCCTTCGCTTCCGAGCGTCTTTTTCAACTGGGGAAACACCTCTATTGTCGTGCAGAGCTCTTTCGTCAAGCCAAAAGGGACTCGACGAGCCCCAACGATTACGGGGAAGGTCAGCCTCTGCGTTGATGATTTTCCTGAATCCGCTTCAGGGGCAAAAATGAATTTTTCTGAACCGCTTTTCGGGCTTGAGGCGTATTTTTCTGAACCCATCTGAGGGTCGTTCTCGCGTTTTTCTGAACTACGAATGATCTTGCCTACACGCCGAGCGCCCGAATCGGCACCACATGGACGCCATCTTCGCGCGGATAGCTGAAGCCCCCTGTGCCGGTCAGCACCATGAGGAACGAGGGCGCTGGCATCTTGGTCGTGTCTATGGCGCTTGCGAGGGACTTCAGGCTCTCTGCCCCTTCGCTTACGAGGTCCTCGCCGCCGAGTTTGATCTCCACCAGCCCGTAGCGGCCGTCGCGCAGGCGCACCACCGCATCGCACTCGCGGCCGGACTTGTCGCGGAAGTGAAGCACCTCTCCGTCCAGCCCGTCAGCGTAGGACCGCAGGTCGCGGATGCACAGCGTCTCGAAGACGAGCCCCATAGTGTTCAGGTCGGCGATGAGGGCTGCAGGCGTGGCCCCTAAGGCAGCCGTGGCGATGGAGGGGTCGACCAGGTGGCGGGTCGGAGTCGTGCGGATGGCCGCCTTGGACCGCAGGTTCGGATTCCACGCCTGCAGGTCCTCTATGACGAAGAGCTTGCGCAGCGCCTCGACGTACTCCAGGAAGGAGGACTCGCCTATTTCCGTGCCAGCCTCCACCAGGTCCGCCCGCATGCTCGCCAACGACCCTTGGGATGCAGCCATGCGCGCATAGGAGCGAAGGAGCGCCCGGGCCACATGGGGGCTCCTCTTCACGCCATCCACCTTGGACACGTCCACCTCGGTGATGGCGTCGACGTAATCGATCGCTTGCTGGAGGGCCACGCGCCCCTCCAGCTCGGCCGCCTTCGGCCAGCCACCACGGCACATCAGGAACGCCAGCTCCTCCAGCCCGTCATCGCAGGAAGCCACCGGCACAGGATTGCCAGCGAAAAGGCTCCCCAGGGACACCTCGCCTGTCGAGTCCAGCGACTCCATGAGAGACATGGTGCGCATCTTCATGCGAGCGATGCGCCCCGTTCCGGTATGCTCCACCTCGTCCAGGTTCGGGGGAGTGCTCGATCCCGTGAGGATGAACTGGCCGAGCTCGTCGCGCTGGTCCACCTCGAAGCGCACCGCGTCCCACAGGCTCGGAGCCTCCTGCCACTCGTCGATGAGCCGCGGCGTTGCGCCTTTGAGCAGCTGGTCGGGCGCTATCTGGGCGAGCCGCCGGTTCTGGTCGCGCGTGCGTGGGTCTTGCATATACAACACCGAGCGGGCCACCCGCTCAGCGGTGCTGGTCTTGCCACACCATTTTGGGCCCTCTACGAGCACGGCGCCTTTTGTCTGGAGTCGCCAGGATAGGATGTCGTCGCACACTCGCTTTAGATAAGTTTTCATTGCTGTTGACCTGCTGTTTCTCTTGAGAGAATAACGCACCACGGTAGTTGGCGACATTTTACCACGGTACTTGGCGTGATTTCAGCACGGTAGTTGGCGAGCTTTTACCACGGTAGTTGGCATGGGTTCGCCACGTCGCCGCAAGGTGGCGTGGCGGCCGGGGAGGGCCATAAAGCCAGGTTCCGCAGGTTGCAGCACCGGTCCTGGGGCGAAAGGGGACCGCTACCCGTTAAGCGTCAGCAAGCCTCTAATTCGCTGTTGAACCACCATTGACCTAGGGTCCCTACTTTGAGGCGAGCATGCAGTGGCTGGCAGGCAGCGAGCAGAGGACGTTGCCTGCTCGCTCCTGACCGGGAGCCGGTACGGGCCCATGCCATCCCTCGCCCAAGTGCGAGCAGGGCAACATCTCCTGCTCGTCCCCTGCTCCCCGCCTGCCAAGCCCTGCGCACCTATCCTGGAGAAGGAACCCTAGGTCAATGGAAGCTCACCAGCGAAGAGAACCCCAGCAGATCCGCGTGCGACCGAAACGCACGTCGCACGCCCTCACGCGCCGGCGGCCGCCAGGCTCACCGTGTAGGCGAGCCTGGCCACGGGGGCGGCGTCGCGCACCGGCGGGATGGCCAGGTCGGAGTCGAGCTCAAGGCCGTAGGCGACCTTGATGCGGCCCGGGGCGCCATGGGAGGTCGCCGCCGGGATGGACAGGCCCGAGAGCGAGGCGGTGGCCGATGGGCCCCCTGCCGTCACCTTGGCCGTGCGGGCGGAGGCACCCTCACCGAGCGTCGCGGTGAAGCGTACCTTGGAGGCAGAGCCCGCCCCGAAGATGGCCTCGAGCTCCGGCGCGCCCCCTGCAGGGTCAGGCTGGCCCGTGGCGCCCAGTCCCTCGCAGGAGAGCGAGCCCAAGGCCACCGGCACCGCCATGTAGGAGCGCAGCTCGCCTTCGGCGGAGGTGCCGGGCTTGACCCTCACCTGACCCGTCACCGAGTCGGCCTCGAAGGTGACCGAGCCCGGGTCGGCCACCGGCACGTCCAGGTCGTAGCAGAGCGTCCAGCGAGCCGTGCAGAAGAGGTCCCCGTAGGTGCCGGCCTTCACCCGCGTGGCCTTCGAGCCGTCCGGCGCGGTCACGTCTTCCACGCCCGCGCCCAGCGCCGGGCCCATGGAGCCGTCCTCGGCGACACCCGAGACGTCCCACCCGTCGAATCGGTAGCCGTAGCGGGCGGGTACGGGCAGATCGAAGGTGTCCTCTACGGTGTAGGCATGGCGCGCCCCCTCGGCGAAATCCCCTCCTGCGCAGTCGTAGGAGATGCTGTAGGAGATGGCCCTCCATCCGGCGTAGAGAGTGGCGGCAGCGACCTTGTCCCATAGAGCAGCGCTCTCGCACGTGTCGGTGTAGTACTGCTTGGTACCCACGGCTGCACAGTCGGCGGCGTCGTACCAGCCCATGAACTCGTAGCCAACCTTTGTCGGCTTCGACGTGGAGATGCCAGGCATCTCCCCTCCGTAAGTCGCGGTCACGTCGGAGCTCTGGCCGCCGAAGCCGCCGTTGGCGTCGAAGCTCACCGCATAGCCCTTCGGCGTCCAGCGCGCGTGAAGGATGCTCGGGATGACAGCGGTCACGGTTGAGCCTATGCCATCCTTGGTTATCCAGCAAGTTCCGCCGGTAGGGTCAGCCGTGTCGTAGTAGCCGGCGAACTCGTACCCTATGCGAGTGGGCGCCCAGTCCGCGTTATCCGTTATGCCTTCGTCAAACAGCGAGCGTATGGGATGGTCGATATCGGTGGAAGCCACCTGGGCGCACTTCTGGCCCAAGGAGCGTCCGATCCCTGCAGTGAGCGACTCAAGCGAGCCGGCTGCTCCGCCGTTGGTGTCGAGCGACACCACCCTCGTCCAGTTGGCGTAGAGCGTCATGTCTTCACTGATCGTGCGCGCTGTGCCCTTCCCATCGCTCGCGACGAAGAGCCGGCACTCCGTCGCGAAAGAGTCGGTGTAGCCTTGGAACTCCCAGGCGGCGAGAGTCGGGATAGCAACTATGTCTATCGAGGTGCCAGTGTCCAGCGTCAAAGCCCCGCTACCGCCAGATCCTGGGGTGTCCACCAACGAAACCGTGTGAGCGGAAGGCTTAGAGTAGAGTGGTTCTTTTGGGAATTTGTCGCTCCGCGTCCCCGCGGGCACGATCGTAGTGCACGCTTCATCGCGGTACCATGTCGTTACGCGTCGGCATTCTGAGTCATAACCAACCCAATAGGTTTTCTCTCCATGAGCGGCATCCGTTCTTACCCAGACCCCGTTGTTGTCAAGGGTGTAGGTATATGCCCCAGAAAGGGACCGAAGTTCGTCGATTTTTCCAACAAAGGTGGCAAGACCTGTGTGTTCGTGACTGGGAAGAGACGAGGGAGGGTAGTTGGATTTGGTGTACCATCGTAGATGGCCACCGGGTGGCGGTGTTAGGCTGCAGTTTTGGTAGCTCTTTGTCAGTCGTTGGCCTTGTCTCATCGAGAGGCTAGAGGCAGTGCCTTGGCTGCTCTCGCCGCGATCATAGGCCCTTGTCGCCTGGTCCTCCAAAACCATATTCCCATTTATATCGTATAGTTCCCCATCCTCCGAGGTGAAGGCTGCGCTGCCCGCATCCGCTTCGATCGCCGTCACCGACGCGCAATGCGAGAACGCGTCGGCAGGTACGACCTCGGCTGCCTTGGGGATGCGGACAGCGCCCTGCTTGCCCTCGGGAACGAGCAAGAGGCTGGTTTGGTCGGCGTCGAAGAGCATGCCGTCATAGGAGGAGTAGGTCGGGTTGCCGTCAGCCACCTCGATGGCCTTGACGGCAGAGCCGCGGAAGGCGGCCTCGTCGACGGAGGCGACGGATGCCGGGATGCGCACCACGTCGGCATCGCAGCCAGCGAGGGCGCGAGGGCCGATGGAGGTGACGGAGTAGGTGATGCCGTCATGCTCGACGGACTCGGGGATCTCGAGGGCCACAGGTTCGGAGGCCTCCTCGCCCTCAGTGCCATCGGAAGGCGCCCCCTCCGGAGAGGGCGAAGGCGAAGCTGCCCCTGAAGGGACTTGCTCCTCAACGCCTCGCGACGGCGCATCGGAGCCGGGGTCCTCTTCGGAGGGGGCGCCGGGAGAGCCGACAGCAAGACTGCCAGCAAGAACGGTCGGGGCAACGGCTGCGAACTCAACGGCCCCCTCGCCCGTGACGGCGTAGGTCATGCCGCCGACGGTGAAGGACCCGAGCACAGAAGCGCTGCCATCGAGCGGGACCTCCTGGTTGACGAAACGGGTAGGCTCGCCGGCCAGGGCATCGGCCAGCAGAGGCGTGTCAGAGTCTCCCTTGGAGAGTGGCTGCAGCGCGGCCTCGCGACTGAGCTGCGAAGCGGCGATCAGCGGCACTTCTCCCGCTGCATCATCGGACGCCCCCTCGGCCCCAGCCTCGGCAGGTGCCTCACCAGCCTCTTCGACCTGCCCCGCCGCGACGCCATCCGCTCCAGACGACAGCTGGCCGGCCAACGGCTCGCCGCTCTCTGCGGTCTCGGAGCCATCGACCTCATCGGCAACGGCAGCGGGCTGGGCGCCAAGCGAGGGCAGCAGCCCGAGCACCAGGGCGACAGCGAACAAGGCCAGGATTATATGGCGAGAAGAAGTTGCAGAAGCTCGCATTTCAGGCTGCTCCTTCCAGTGGTGCGTGTATTCCCACTGTGGAGGAGGTCCCACCGGAATGAGCCGTCATGCGCTGCACATGCTATGCAGTGAGGAGGGCATCCACCACAGTGGAAACATTGCGAAACCGTAAACAACCGGAAGTACATCCAGAGAACGATGCAAAGCTGGAAGCAGATGCCCTCTTCATTGCATATTCCCTGAAAGCAGGCTCCTGAAAGGAGTATGAGTATTCGATTGTTTACGATTCGATGAATCGCAATGTTTCCGCCGCCGAGTTTAGCAAGGGCCGACCTGGCTTTCAAGGGAAGGGCGCCAAAAAACTTCCCAAGATTCAAATCGCCAGGTCATGCTTGAGGAATACGCACTATAAGCCTTAACGCCCTCGTCAGAGGGCCGTCCTTCGAGCGCGCGGTCCGACGTCGTCGACCGCTATCGTCACCCCAGCGCAGAGGCAGCCAAGCGGCCTTCCCGGCCCCGCTCTCATGCGGCAACCGAGCGGCGCACCGGGGAGGAAAGCGCTTCGGCTCCTTGAAAAATGCGACCTGAGGAACTTGGAGAACGCATCCTGAAGCGCTTGGGAAATAGGGATCGAGAGGTTGCCCTCACGCTCCCAGACTGCAGATCGGCACTACGTAGACTCCATCCGGGCGCTGGTAGGCCGCCTCTCCTACCCCTGTCAAGACGCACAGGAAGCTCGGCGGTACCATCCTCGACGCCTTGGATTCGAGCAGCTTGCCCTGCATCCGCAGCAGGGTCCTTGCCGCCTCATCGACCTTCGCTTGGCTCAGCTTCACCTCGAACGCCCCCCATCGCCCATCGGCCCGTTCGACCACCGCATCAACTTCGAGCCCCGAATCGTCACGGTAGTAGCGCAAGGGGGTGCTCGCTGCGTCAGGAAGGGCGCGCGCGTAGACGTCCAGGTCGCGCATGCAGAGGTTCTCGAAGGCGAGCCCGAAGGTCTGCCAGTCCATCAAGAGCGAGGCTGGGGACATCCCCATGAGCCCGACCGCGATGGACGGGTCGGCGAAGTACCGCTTGGGCTTCGTCCTCATCCGCTTCGGAGAGCGCGAGGCGGGAACCCACCCCGGCACCTCGTCCACCATGTAGAGCCGCCCCAGGAGGGCTACGAGCTCGGAGACCTGCCGCAGCTGGCCGTCGGGCACCTTCTCGCCCTCCCCCAAGGCGAAGGCGTCTCGCGCGAGGGTCAGGTTCGTCGAGGACTGCCCCAGGTTGCGGGCAAGGGAAACGGCGACGCGCTGAGCCAGCGAGGAGTCCCCGCCAAGTCGCGGCACGCTCTTCTCGAATATGGAAGCCAGGTACTCCCGCACGACCACCTGGGCATCCTCCGGAGCTGCCATCTGCTGCTCAGGCCATCCGCCACGGCATACCAGCTTGGCGATCTGCTCGATGCCGCCCTCGCATTGGGTCGGGGCGAAGGCGCCGTCGAAGAGGGCCGCGAGGCTCACGAAGCCAGAGGAGTCGCCCGATTCCTGGAGCGTCATGGGATGCATGCGGATGCGCCCTATGCGACCGGCGCCGCTGTGGCTCACGGCGTCATCCGAAGGCGTGGAAGAGCCGGTCAGCAGCCAGAGGCCCTTCTCGCCAGCGGCGCCGTCGACCGCATGGCGGACGGTGTCCCAGATGGCAGGGACTCGCTGCCATTCGTCGATGACGTGGGGAGGCTCTCCTATGAGCGCATAGCCTGGGTCGGCCGTAGCCACTTCGAGGTTGCTTCCCCGGTCGACGTAGGTGACGCTCCGACCGTGGGCGAGCGACGACCAAGTCTTGCCGCACCATTTGGTGCCCGATACCTCCACCGCTCCGAACAGCCGGAGGTACCGCTCTATCTGAGCGTCTACGATGCGCGGCTTGTAAGTTGAGGGTCGCAAGGTTCCTTCGTCAACCATCGCTCCTCCTAGGAGAGGACTCTATCTGGTGTTTCCAGAAAAACGAATCAAAACATACCAGAAAAACGAATGATTTGACACCAGGAATCCGAATGAATTTCCCCATAAAAGCGAACGATGGCTTGCCGGGTTGATGGCTCGCTGGCTGCTCGCTCCTTGAGAAATGCGACCCGAAAGACTTGAGAAACGCATCCTGAAACGCTTGAAAAATAGGAGTTGAAATCCTTGAAAAACAGGAGTTGGGCTCCTCGGGGCTTGCAGTTGTCGGCACGCCGCCCTGACGGCAGCAGAGCCGGGGCGCCCTCCCGGCACCCCGGCTCTGCCATCCGCTCCCTGCTTCTTCCCCAGCGGGGCGCCACCGACCCCGAGGGCCGGCAGCCACAGGCGCAGGCGCGCCCTACCCCTGGGGCGACTCCAGCTGCAGGTCGGCGGGCTCCTCGTCCACAGCGGCGTCGATGTCGTCCTCGGTCAGCGACTCGCCGGTGTCGGCGGTGCTCTTCTTGCGCTTGGCCGTCGACGATATGGCCACGGCCGTCACCCGGTCATCGTCAGCCATCTTCATCACGCGGACGCCCTGGGTCGAGCGGCCCAGCTCCGAGATGCCCTGGACGGGGGTGCGCACCACCACGCCGTTCTCGGAGATGATCATGATCTCCTCGTCGTCCTTCACGATCTTCATGACCGCCAGCAGGCCCTTCTTCTGGGTCATGCTGATGGTGGACACGCCCTGGCCGCCGCGGTGGTGGATCGAGTACTCCTCCACCGGGGTGCGCTTGCCGTAGCCCTTCTCGGTGATCACGAACAGCTGGGTGCCCGGCCGCGCTATCTCCATGCCGAGCACGTGGGCGTCGGCCGGCACGTTCATGCCACGCACGCCTGAGGTGTTGCGGCCCATGGAGCGCACCTCGCCCTCGTCCCAGATGATCGCCTTGCCGGCACTGGATACCATCATCACCTTCTCGCCCGCGGCCACGCGGCGCACCGATATCAGCTCGTCGTCGTCACGCAGGTTGATGGCGATCAGCCCGTCGGAGCGAGTACGGTCATACTGCTCCATGGAGGTCTTCTTCACCATGCCGTTGGCGGTGGCGAACATCAGGTACTCGTCGGCGGGGAAGTCCTTGGTGGCGATGACCGCCGAGATCTTCTCCCCCTTGGCCAGGGGCAGCAGGTTCACGATGGCCGTTCCGCGCGCATGGCGGGAGGCCTCGGGCAGGTCGTAGATCTTCAGGCGGTACACCTTGCCCGCCGTGGAGAAGAACAGCATGTAGGACAGGGTCGACGCCACGAACAGGTGCTCCACGAAGTCGGAGTCCTTCAGGTTGACCCCCTGCATGCCCTTGCCGCCGCGCTTCTGCTGGCGGTAGGCGCTCACCGGCTGGCGCTTCACGTAGCCGGCCTTGGTCATGGTGACCACCATGTTCTCGTCAGCGATGAGGTCCTCCACGTCGATGTCGCGCGCCTCGGCGGCGATGCGGGTGCGGCGGGGAGTGCCGAACTTCTTCTTGATCTCGAGCAGCTCCTCCTTGATGACCTGGAGCAGCAGCGCCTCGTCAGCCAAGACGCGCTTGTAGTAGGCGATCTTCTCTCGCAGCTCGGCCAGCTCCTCCTCGATCTTGGTGCGCTCGAGGCCGGTCAGACGGCGCAGGCGCATCTCGAGGATGGCATCGGTCTGCTTCTTGGACAGGCCGAAGCGCTCGGTCAGGGCGGCGGCGGCGTCCTTGTCGGTCTGGGAGCCGCGGATGATCTTGATGACCTCGTCGATGTTGTCCAGCGCGACGATGTAGCCCTCCAGGATGTGAGCGCGCTCCTCGGCCTTGGCCAGCTCGTAGCGGGTCCGGCGCTCGATGACCTCCTTCTGGTGGTCGATGTAGTGGCTCAGCACCTCGCGCAGGCTCAGCACCCGCGGCGTGCCGCCCACCAGGGCCAGCATGTTGGCGCCAAAGGTCACCTGCAGCTGAGTGTGCTTGAACAGCTTGTTGAGCACCACCTGGGGGATGGCGTTCTGCTTGAGGTCGATGATGATGTCGATGCCCGTGCGGTCAGCGGCATCATGGATGTTGCTGATCTCGGGCAGCTTCTTGTCGCGCACCAGCTCGCCCAGCTTCTCCAGCAGGCGCTTGCGGTTCACCTGGTACGGGATCTCCTTCACCACGATGGCCGAGCGACCGCCCTTGCGCTCCTCGATGGCGCATTTGGCGCGCACCGTCATGGAGCCGTGGCCGGTCTCGTAAGCGTCGCGGATGCCCTTCTTGCCCATGATCAGGCCGCCGGTGGGGAAGTCCGGGCCGGGCAGCGCGGTCATCAGCTCATCAGTGGTGACGTCGGGGTTGTCGATCATCATGCATGTGGCGTCGATGGTTTCGCCCAGGTTGTGGGGCGGGATGTTGGTGGCCATGCCGACGGCGATGCCGTTGGAGCCGTTGACCAGCAGGTTGGGGAAGCGAGCCGGCAGGACCGTGGGCTCCTGCAGGCTCTCGTCATAGTTGGGCTGGAAGTCGACCGTCTCCTTGTCCAGGTCGCGCAGCAGCTCCATGGCCGGCTTGTCCAGACGCGCCTCGGTGTAGCGCATGGCGGCGGCGGAGTCGCCGTCGATGGAGCCGAAGTTGCCGTGGCCGTCGATCAGGGGCAGGCGCAGGCTGAAGGGCTGGGCCAGGCGCACCATGGTGTCGTAGACCGCCGCGTCGCCATGGGGGTGGTACTTGCCGATGACGTCGCCGACGGTACGGGCCGACTTCATGTGCGGCTTGGTGGGCAGGTAGCCCGACTCGTTCATGGCGTAGAGGATGCGGCGATGCACCGGCTTCAAGCCGTCGCGCACGTCGGGCAGGGCGCGGGAGACGATGACGCTCATGGAGTACTCCAGGAACGATGCCTGCATCTCCTTGCCCAGGAACGCCGCGCGCACCGTGGTGCCCTCGCCGCCGTTGGCGCCCTCCACGATGGAGCCGTGGGGGTTGGGAACGTCCTTCAGCAGGGAGCGCGCCACCGCCTCCTCGGACATGGTGGAGGCGGCCGAGGCCGCCTCGGCATCGAGGGACTCCCCGGCCCCCTCGCCTTCGGCCAGCTCGCCTTCTATGGCCTCGTCGACGTCGAGCTCCTCCTCGGAGTCGAAGTCGTCGCGGTTGTCGAAATCATCAGCCATGTATCTGCCCTTCTGTGCTCGTCTCGTAATCTGTCTCGTGGTCGCAGGTTGACATCAGCCTCCTCGCCTTCCTCGCGCAAGGGGCTCGCCCAACGCGCCCGAAGGCCGCTTCGGCCTTTCGCGTGCTGCTCCGCGGCGCGCTCGCAAAGCGAGTTCCGCAGGGGCAGGCCGCTCGGCGGCTCGTCCTGCCAAGCGCCCCGCGGACTGTCTGGCCGACTGGGCGCTCGCCGGAGCTGCAACAGCTAGATGTCCAGGAACCTCACGTCCCGCGCGTGCTTCTGGATGAACTCCTTGCGCGGCTCAACCTGGTCGCCCATGAGCTCGCTCACCACGCGCTCCGCTTCCACAGCGTCGTCGATGTTCACCTGCAGGAGCGTGCGGGTGGCCGGCTCCATGGTGGTCTCCCACAGCTGCTCGGGGTCCATCTCGCCCAGGCCCTTATAGCGCTGCACGTCGAACTTGCCCGGGTCGTCGTACTCGGCCAAGGTGGCGGAGAGGGCCTTCTCGTCGTAGATGTAGCGCTCGATCTTGGGATTGCGCGAGTTCTTCTTCTTCAGGCCGAAGATCGGCGGCTGGGCGATGTAGATGTAGCCCAGGTTGATCAGCTCGGGCATGTAGCGATAGAAGAACGTCAGCAGCAGGCAGCGGATGTGGGCGCCGTCCACGTCAGCGTCGGTCATGATGATGATGCGGTGGTAGCGGGCCTTCTCGGGGTCGAAGTCGTCGCCGACGTTGGTGCCGATGGCCGTGATCAGCGAGCTGATGGTCTCGCTGGAGAGCGAGCGGTGGAGCCCGGCGCGCTCGACGTTGAGGATCTTGCCACGCAGGGGCAGGATGGCCTGGTAGGTGCGGTCTCGCGCCTGCTTGGCCGACCCACCTGCGGAATCGCCCTCTACGATGAAGATCTCGGAGAGCGAGGCATCCTTGCTGGAGCAGTCGGCCAGCTTGCCCGGTAGCGCGAAGGAGTCGAGCACGTTCTTGCGCCGCGTCATCTCGCGGGCCTTGCGGGCGGCCTCGCGGGCCTTCAGCGCCTGGGTGGCCTTGGACACGATGCGCTTGGCCGGCGTGGGGTTCTCCTCCAGGTACTCGCCGAGCCCTTGGGTGACCGCGGTCTGCACCAGCGGACGAATCTCGGTGTTGCCGAGCTTGGTCTTGGTCTGACCCTCGAACTGCGGGTCGTGCAGCTTCACCGACACGATGGCCGCCAGGCCCTCGCGGGCGTCCTCGCCGGAGAGGTTCGGGTCCTTGTCCTTCAGCAGCCCCTTGGAACGGGCGTACTCGTTGATGGTGCGGGTGATGGCCTGCTTGAAGCCGTCCATGTGGGTGCCGCCCTCATGGGTGTTGATGTTGTTGGCGAAGGTCATCACCGAGTTAGTGGTGTAGCTGGTGGACCACTGCAGGGCCACCTCCACCTCGCCGTCGGGGCCCTCGGCCTCGAAGTACACCGGCTTGTTGAGCGTCTCCTTGCCCTCGTTGAGGAACTTCACGAAGTCCACGATGCCGCCGTTGGCCTGGAACACCTCGCTGCGGGGGTTGCCCTCGGCGTCGATGTCGCGGGCATCGTGGAGGGTGATGCGCAGCCCCTTGTTGAGGAAGGCCATCTCGCGGAAGCGGTTGGCCAGGGTGGTGTAGTCGTACTCGGTGGTCTCCTTGAACACCTCGGGATCAGGCCAGAACGTCACCTTGGTGCCCGTGCCCTTGGCCGGCCCGATCTTGTGCAGCTTCTCCACGGTCTTGCCGTGCTCGAAGCTGATGGCGTACTCGGCGCCGTCGCGGCGGACCTTCACCTCCACGCGGGTGGACAGCGCGTTGACCACCGACACGCCCACGCCATGCAGGCCGCCAGAGACCTTGTATCCCTCGCCGCCGAACTTGCCGCCGGCGTGAAGGATGGTGAGCACCACCTCCACCGTGGGGATCTTCTCCTTGGGGTGATTGTCGATGGGAATGCCGCGGCCGTTGTCATCGCAGGTGATGGAGTTGTCCTGATTGATCCACACGTCGATGTTGTCGCAGTAGCCCGCCAGCGCCTCGTCCACAGCGTTGTCGACCACCTCGTAGACCAGGTGGTGCAGGCCGCGCGGACCCGTGGAGCCGATGTACATGCCCGGGCGCTTGCGGACCGCCTCGAGGCCTTCGAGCACTTGGATGTCGGAACCGTCGTAATGTTCTGATTTAGCTACCAAAAGACACGCTCCTTACGTTCGGACAAAAGACGCGCCCTTGGGCTAAGGGCGCTGAAGCTGACATTTTACCATACAGGGATTCGTGTTTTTGCCACTAGAGCGTCAAATCGGCTCATTTGAGGCGATTTGAGACCTTAGCTTGCATCTACCTAGGGAGGGGTAGGGGAAAAGGCGATGAGGAAGCTTCAGGCCTGCCTTGCCCGACCAGGAAGACAGATTATTTTCGTTTGTGCATTACCTGAAAGCCCTCTCAGAGCGTTCCATAACATTCTATCGATGGATAATAGGCCTTAAAGTTCAATCCGGGCTTCGACGGCCCACTCCGAGAAATGCACAATCGAAAATAAGTTGCAGAATGTAGAAAAAGGGGTGCGGACCAACGCAAAAAGCATGCGCGCTGCGGTCCCAGCATCCAACTTGATTCGGCTCTGCAGTCCATGCTCTACAAGCATGCGGCCCATGCGGGCCCTGCCAGCATGCGCGGCTGGAGCACCGCAAGCTGCCCGTCGCAGGCCCGCACGCCCATGAGCCGCAGCGGCGCAGAAAGCCCCCGACCCGATTCATTACAGGGGCAGGCGCACCACCCGGGCCTCTTCCAGCATGGCGCCGTCGAAGTAGTCCAGGTTCGCCGTGGTGATGAGGGCCTGAGCGCCATGGGCCAGGTAATCCACGAGGGCTTGGCGCCGACGGCCGTCCAGCTCGCTCATCACGTCGTCGAGCAGCAGCACCGGGAAGGTGCCGAGCATGTCCTCGATCACCTCGGCCTCCGCCAGCTTCCATGCCAAGACGATGGAACGCTGCTGGCCCTGGCTGCCGTAGAGCTGAGAGGCCAGCCCGTCCAGCTCGAAGCCGATGGCGTCGGCCTGGGGCCCTACCAGGGCCCGTCCGCGTGCCCGCTCCTCGGGACGCCGGGTGGCGACCTGCCGGTAGAGCGCCTCGGCAGCCTCCTCGCGGGTGAAGGACGGCGCGAATCCTGTGGCGGCTGCCGGGGCACGCCCAACAGCAGAAGCCCCTTCCGGGGACAGGGCATCGGCTGAAGGGAAGGCTGCTCCCGCGCCTGAGCCCTCAGCCAACCATGACGGCGCGAACCAGGGCCGCAGCTCCTCAGCACCGTGGGAGATGCGCTGGTAGGCCCGAACCATGGCCGCGGCCAGCTTCTCGAACAGGGCCGCGCGGTAGCAGGTGAGCTGCGCGCCCACCCGCACCACCATCTCGTCGATGCTCTCCAGCAGCGCTTCGGAAGCCTGCTCCTTGAGCAGGCGGTTCTTGTGGCGCAGCACCTTGTCGTAGTCCTTGCGGATGAGGTAGTAGTTCTTGTTCAGCTGCGCGCCCAGGGCGTCCAGGGCACGGCGGCGGTTCCCTTGCGGCCCCTTCACCAGGTCCAGGTCATCCGGGGTGAAGGTCACCGAGGGCAGCAGCCCCTTCAGGTCGGCCGGGCGCTTGGCTTTGCCATTCAGCTGGTAGCGCCGCCCCTCCTCGATGGATAGGCTCAGCTCCACCAGGCGGTTTCCGTCTGTCGCCGAAAGTCCGATCCGCGCTGCAGAGGCCCCATGGCGCACTAGCTGGGCCGAAGGCGCATGGCGAAACGTCGTCTGGGCGGTCAGCAGCTGGACGGCCTCGACGACATTGGTCTTCCCGGCAGCATTGGGCCCGACGAGCACCGTCAGCGGCCCCAAATCATGGAGCTCGCCCTGCTCGTAGCTGCGGAACCGCCGCAGGAACAGGTCGGTGATGCGCAGGGGCTCCACCGTCGCGAGCCCCTAGAAGTGGGTGGGCATCAGCAGGTACAAGTAGCTCTCTGGCCCTTCCTCACGGAAGATGCCCGGCTTGAGCGGCGCCTGCACCTCGATGGTCACTGTGTCGCCACGCACGGCGGACAGCCCGTCGAGCACGTATTGGCAGCTGAAGCGAATCTCCATGTCCTCGCCCTCGATGGTGCCGCCCACGGTCTCCTGGGCCGAGCCGACGTCCTGCTGGGACGAGGCCAGCTGCATGGTCTGGGACGGCCCGTTGAAGCTCATGGCCACGGAGTGGGCGCCCGCGCCGGTGGCGGACTTGGCCGAGCCGACGATGGACACGCGCTTCACCGCGGCGGCCACGCGATCCACCTCGAAGGTGGCCTTGGTGGCGCACACGTCAGGCAACAGCTGCTTGTAGTTGGGGAAGTTCCCCTCTATGCGACGGTTGATGAACACCGTGTCGTTGCAGGTGATCATGATCTGGTTCTCGGCCAGGGCCAGCTGGACGGGGGACTCCGTCTTGGGCATGGTGGCTATCTCAGCCAGGGTAGTGCCGGCGATGACCGCCTGGAAGTCGTCGGCCCCAGCATCCTCCAGGGAGGTCTCGGCAATGGCCAGGCGGAAGGAGTCCGTAGCCACCATGCGCAGGCGCCCCTCCTCGAAGGTGATGAGGACGCCGGTGAGGATGGCGCGGCTCTCGTCCTTGGACACCACGCGGGCCACGCGCTTGACCATGGAGGAGAACACCCCGAAGGGCATGGATATGGTCTGCTCGGGCTCCACCTCGGGGAATGCCGGGAAGTCCTGGGCACTGAGCGTCTTCATGGAGAACGACGAGCTGTCGCAGGTTATGTTCAGTCCGTCGTCGTCCCCCTCGAAGTGCACGGCGGCGTCCGGCAGGCTGCGCACGATGTCGGAGCAGAGCTTGCCCGGCACGACGGTGCTTCCGGGCTCCTCGATGAGGGCGGCGCAGGAGAACTTGATGGACACCTCCAGGTCAGTGGCCTGGAGCACCAGCAGGTCGCCCTCGGCCGACATCAGGATGCCTGACAAGACCGGCAAGGTGGAGCGGTTGGAGATGCCCTTCATGACGATGGAGAGGGCGTTGGCCAGCTCGGCCTGGTTGATGCTGAACTTCATAGGTGACGTGCCTCCCGGGTACGAGGAAAGGTTCCCCACGCATTATACAAGCGCGAAGGCAGCTCCCGGCCGTCGCCAAGGGCCCCTTCGGCCGGGGCCCGCGAGGCGGCGGCTCCGATCCCACGATGCGCGCCAGCGCTGTGGAACCGGGAGCGCGAAGGGTGAATTCAAAGTTCAGAACCCTTCGGAATTCCTGAATGAGAGAAGCTGGCCGAGACTGCTTAGCACTGAATCGCCGAAAGTTTTCGACAACTTTATTCAGAGGCGCTGTGGAAAATGTCGATAACTTGGCCAGAAGGGCCCCTTTCGGTCGAATCCTCCCGAGAAACCCCCGTACCACGCCTTGGGTGGGCCGGGGAACACGGTCGAATACTGAAGGCGCCCTTCGAGAGGCCTTTTCCTTGACAAGAGCTCTAACTGGGATTTTATTTATCCTTTTCCGGAATCGTTCGTTTGTTCGTGAGCATGGGCCCTTTAATCATCCCTTCGGGGTTCATCCTGGAGAGAGAGCAAGTCCAACCAGGCAAAACCCTCAGCGCCTCAAAAGTCAAGGAGAAAAGGGCCTGTTTCCAACATTTCGAATCTCTCTTTTCAAAAGTCTGAATCCAACCATTCATGGTTTTCGACATTCTTTGAATAAAATGTTCAAAACCTTGGAAACCGCCATTTCAACTTCGCTTTCTGGATTCATGAACCTGACCCTGCGAATTCATGGGTTTATTGAATCTCCTGATGGAAACCCTTACTATAGCCTAGGATGTTTCCTGAATGTTGAATTTCTCTGAATAACCCTGAAGGCGCTTCATGAAAAAGGTTGAATGACATGGCCACGCCGAACGACCAGCCCTCGGCTCCCAGCGGCGAAGCGCCCCCCGCGGCGGACTACTCGTTCGTGAGCGCCCCCGCGCGCGTGGCCGTCTACGACGACCTGCGCAGCGCACCGCGCATCATCATGGTCGAGCCCGCCACCACCGCCGAGTTCATCGAGAAGCTCACCACCACCGTCTACGAGCAGGCGCGCCTGCTGGGCGGCGGGGTGCCCTACACCGTGGTGCGCGAGGTGTCCGAGAACTTCATCCATGCCGCCTTCCGTGAGGTGGTGGTCTCCATCCTCGACGGAGGCAACACCATCCGCTTCGCCGACCAGGGACCGGGCATCGACCAGAAGGACAAGGCCCAGCTGCCGGGTTTCTCCTCGGCCATCGAGCCCATGAAGCCCTACATTCGCGGCGTCGGGTCGGGGCTGCCCATCGTCAAGGAGTACCTCGGCGGGTCCCAGGGGCATCTCACTATCGAGGACAACCTGAAGGCCGGCTCCGTGATCACCATCAGCCTGGGCTCCCCGAAGCCCACTCCTCACGACCAGGCCCAGGCCATCCTCGGCCCCACGGCCGAGGCCTACGCCGCGCTGGACCAGGCCCATGCCCAAGCCATCGTCGCGCCGCTGTCCGCACGGGAGCGCAGCTTCCTCGGGCTGCTGCTCAACGCCGACAGCCTGAGCGTCACGGAGCTCAGCCAGATGACCGACACCGCCATGTCGTCCACCCATGCCGCGCTCAAGAAGCTGCAGGAGGCGGGGCTCGTGGAGACCACCAGCGGGAAGAAGCGGCGGCTGACGCCGCTGGGGCGCCAAGGGGCAGCGGCGCTGAGTTGACCCGCCCAGCACCCCTAACGGGGCGCTGGGCGGGCGGCGCGACGTCCCGACAGCGCCCTCCATGGCGCTGTCGGAGCAAGCCGCTCGGTCAGGCGGCGGCCCTCCGAGGCCGCACCACCAGGCCAAGGCCCTCCCCGGCCGCTCGACCCTCCCGGGCAGAGCCTCCCGCTCCTGGCGCTTTTTTATTACAATGGCCTGATACCGACCGTCCCGCCGCGCCCGCCCATGGGCGCGGCTCCCGAAGCCTGCGAAGGAACCGCCCATGGACAGCGACATGCTCGCCGACAACTGGAACAAGGTCTGCGCCGCCGTCGCCTCCTCGGGCATGGTGGACGCCTCCCAGGTGAACGCCTTCTTCTCCCGCCTGGAACCCCAGGCCATGAGCGAGGGCTTCCTCATGCTCACGGCGGACAACGACTTCATCAAGTCCTGGGTGGAGCAGCACTACCTGGCCATCATTAAGCAGACCCTGGACGACATGTACCAGGTGCCCTTCACCGTGGTGGTCGAGGTGGACCCGCGTGGGGCTGCCGCCCCCGCGGCCCAGGCTCCCATGGCGAGCCCTGCCGCGCAGCCCGAGCCCGTCCCCGCGCCGTCCCCAGAGGCCGGCGCGACCAACCCCTTTCCAGCCGCCACGCCGGCGCCCTCCATGGCGCCGGCTCCCGAGCCTGCCCTTCCCGTCGCCGCAGCCCACCAGGCCGACCCGGCCTTCGGCGCGCCGACATCCCTGCAGCAGGCCGCTGGGACAAGCGGGGCCGGCGCGGGGGCCTTTCCCGTAACAGCCACCACCGCCCCTGCGGGCGCGCCCATGGCGCCCGCAGGGGGCCAGCCCTCCCCCGGCTCTCAGCCTCCCGGCGCCTCCATGACGGCGCCGGACCTGGCCCTGAATGGTCAAGACCCGGGGGCCACGGGCATGGCCTCCTCCCTCACCTTCGAGAACTACGTCATCGGAGAGTCCAACAAGATGGCCTACTCCCTAGCGGTGGAGGTGGCCGAGATCCCCGGGAGGCCCTTCCTCAACCCTCTGTTCATCTACGGCAAGAGCGGGTTGGGCAAGACCCATCTCATGAGGGCCATCCAGAACTACATCTGCGCGACCCAACCCCATCTCAAGACCATCTACGTCGACTCAGCCGAGCTGGTCAACGACTACATGGACGCCGTAGGCGCCCATGACAAGGAGAAGGGCAGCTACAAGAAGTTCAAGCGCCACTACGAGGAGGCCGACGTCCTCCTTATCGACGACATCGAGTTCCTCCAGAACAAGAAGGAGACGCTCAACATCGTCTTCCAGATATTCAACCAGCTCATCGCCCAAGGACGCCAGATCGTCCTCTCGGCCGACCGCGCCCCGAAGAACATCGACATCGACGAGCGCTACCACTCCCGCTTCAACAACGGGGCCACCATCGACATCCAGCCGCCCGAGATCGAGACCAAGCTCGGCATCGTCAAGAGCTTCGTCGGCGAGTACCGGCGCAACGGGGACCTTGGCGATGTGGCCATCCCCGAGGACATCCAAATCTACATCGCCGAAAACTCCAGCTCCAACATCCGCGAGCTCAAGAGCGCCATCATCAAGGTCATCTCCCACATAAAGTTCTTCGAGCCCCACAGCCTCACCGTCGACGACGTGCGCGCTCTGCTCAAGGACCACTTCTCCGGCGGAGCGACGAAGAACCTCACCATCAAGGACATCCAGAAGGTGGTGCGCGAGTTCTTCAAGGTCAGCCAGGAGGACCTGATCAGCGACAAGCGCTCGCGCCACATCGTCTACGCGCGCGACATCGCCATCTACCTCTGCCGCCAGCTGCTCGACGTGCCCTACGCCACCATCGGCGAGCAGTTCGACCGCAACCACTCCACCATCCTCTACTCCTTCGAGAAGATAGAGAAGAAGATGCAGTCCGACCGGGGGATGCAAGAGGAGCTCGAAGAGCTGAAGCACCTCATTCGGGAGAGCTGAGCGTGCCGCGGTGCCCTTCGACAACCGGTGAGGGGCCCGTCGATAACAGGACCCTGATAAAAAACCCGTGCTTTCGCTGTCAAAGGGAAGGAGCGGTTATCCACCGTTCCCTGACGGCGCCAGCAAGGCTCTCACGTGGGGATACCCTTGCTTCTCCTCCTTTCGACCGTGCTTATTACTATTATTCTCCTAAATACCTTCTCTCTTTTATAGTAAGAAGGGCCGTGGACAACCTCCGATGAGCTTCGGGCGCGATGCCTCTGCCCCGCTCCGGCTGGGAAAGTGGTGATTGACACCCCCTGCCTTTGGGCTATAATTTCAAAGCTAACGCTCGTTTCCTCAGAAGGGACAGGATTATGAAACGCACGTACCAACCAAATACGCGCAAACGTGCCAAGACCCATGGTTTCCGCGCCCGCATGTCCACCAAGGCTGGTCGCGCCGTCATCGCCCGCCGTCGTGCTAAGGGCCGCAAGCGCCTGACGGTGTAGCCGCGCTCTTGGACACCATCACGTCGGGTGACGAGATCTCGCAGCTCTTCGCTGCGGGACGATGGGTCAAAACCCCCTACGTCACTCTCATCCTGGGCGAGCGGGAGCTCTCTCCCGACTCCCGGGCATGCAACGCGCAACACGGCCTTCAGGGTCGTGTTGCTTTTATAGCAGGGAAAAAGCTGGGTGGTGCCGTGTGGCGCAATCGCGCGAAGCGCCGCATGCGGGCGCTCTGCCGCGAGCTTGGCGGCCCCTGGGAGGGCATGGACGTGGTTTTTATGGCCAAATCGGCGCTGACTCAGGCTACTTATAGTAAAGTGCTGTCTACATGCGACAAGGCGCTGAGGCGTGCCTTGCAGAGGACGGAAACCGGCTGATGCGGCGCATCAAGGAGATTCCCGTGACCCTGGCCCTCGGGCTGGTGACGCTCTACCGTGGGGTCATCTCGCCGCTGCTGCCCTCCTGCTGTCGGTTCGTGCCGACATGCTCGGAGTACAGCCTGACGGCGTTTCGGCGGTTTGGCTTCTTGCAGGGCCTCAAGCTGACGGCCAAGCGCATCGCGAGGTGCCGCCCCGGCGGACCCTACGGCTACGACCCGGTACCGCTCGAGCTCTGAGGCTCGGGCGCCACAAGACAAGGGGTTAATCAGGATGTGGGACGTTTTCAAGGACTGGATATTCGATGTCATCCAGTTCTTCTACAACTTCTGCGGTGACTGGGGGCTGGCGATCATCATCGTCACCGTCATCTTCCGCATTCTCGTGGCTCCGCTCATGCACAAGCAGGCGAAGTCGAGCTACCAGATGCAGAAGATCCAGCCTCAGATCCAGAAGATCCAGGAGAAGTACGCGGGAGACCAGGCTCGCATGCAGCAGGAGATGCAACGCCTCTATGCCGAGGCGAAGTTCAATCCCCTGGCCGGCTGCCTGCCCATGCTGCTCCAGATGCCCATCTTCATCGCCCTGTTCCAGGTGTTGCGGGAGATGGGGGACCGTCCCGAAGTGGCGGGCAACTTCACCTTCTACAACGTCGTCCCCAACCTGGTGACGACCCCTTCCCAAGCTGCTGCTGAAGGGTTTGGAACATTTGTTCCCTACCTAGTGCTGATGATCGTGTTCGCGGGCGCTACCTTCGCGCCCATGGTTCTCCAGCAGCTGCGCAGCGAGAACAAGCAGCAGAAGAACCAGACCATGATCATGGCGGTCATCATGACGTTGCTCATGCTTTGGATTAGCTGGAGCTCTCCGGCGGGCGTGCTGCTGTTCTGGGGCACGTCCTCGCTCATCGGCATCGCCCAGAACCAAGGCACGCTCTACTTCTGTCGCAAAGCTGACCGCCAGCGGGCCTTGGAGGCTGCTGACGAGGTCCAACCCATCGACGTAGTGGTGGAGCGCAAGACCAAGAAGAAGCGCCCGACCAAGAATCATTAGGCACGGCTCATGGTGTTTCACGTGAAACACCATGGACAGAGAGAATCTGAGGAGGCTTTCTATGGAAGAAGAGGCCATCCAAGAGGTCGAGGCCTTGGAGGAGGAGTCCTCTGAGTCCGAGGTGACCGACGAGATGCTCGACGAGATTGCCGATACGGCTATCTCCACTATCCAGAGCATCCTTCAGTTCTACCATGTCGGCGAGGTGACCATCGACGAGTACGAGGGCGACGAAGGCGAGCTCATCCTTGACATAACCGGCGACGACCTGGCGATCCTTATCGGGCGTCACGGGCGCACGCTGGATGCTCTGCAGTTCATGGTCTCCGCCATAACCATGCGAACCATAGGATTCCATTACCCCGTGGTGGTTGACGTCGAGGGCTACAAGAGCCGTCAGCGGGAGAAGCTGGAGTCCATCGCACGCTCCTCTGCAAGCCGTGCCCTTTCCCAGGATCGTCGCATAAAGCTGCGTCCCATGACTCCTTACGAGCGGCGCATCGTGCACATCACCCTGAGGGATTATCCTGACGTGGAGACCGTGTCCGAGGGCGAAGGCTCTGCGCGCCATGTCGTGATCGTTCCGCTCTAAGGGCAGGCCTTCGGAGCATGCCGTCGGCACGACCCTTGACCGAGGAATATCTCTCAGCCATCCTCGAAGCGAACGAGCGGGTCAACCTCACCCGCATAACCGACCACGACCAAGCGGCCCTCCTTCATCTGGAGGATTCGCTCGTGGCCCTTCCGGAGATGGAAATTGCTCCTCCTGGTCGCTATGCCGACCTGGGGTCCGGCGGTGGCTTTCCTGGGGTACCCCTTGCCCTTGCAACAGGCAGGGAGACGCTCTTGGTTGACTCGGTTCAGAAGAAGATGCGCGTAGTGAGCGAGGTCCTCGAACAACTTGGCCTCGATAGCCAGATCAAGACCTACGGAGGGCGCATCGAGGACTTGGCGCTCGAGCAGCCCAAGGCGTTCGCGGTGGTGACGGCACGAGCTCTCTCTTCGCTCCCCTCCCTGCTCGAGCTGGCTTCTCCATTGCTTGAGAAGGATGGCTTGCTGGTATGCTTCAAGGCTCCGGTCTCTTCGGATGAGGCTCGTGCTGCGTCAATCGTGGCTCCCCTCGTTGGGATGGAGCTCCATGGCCAACGTGAGCTCGTGTTGAGCGATGGGCAGACTCGTAGGATGATCCTGACCTATCGGAAGGTCCGCAAGCCCGCTTTGAAGCTTCCCCGCCGTGTAGGCCTTGCCCAGAAGAAGCCTTTGAGCGAGTGAGCATGATGTTTCACGTGAAACATCATTGCATCTTTAATCCAGACAGGGTATGTTAGCTTCTGAAAGGTTCCATACCTCTTGTTGCACTGGAGGAAGGCCTTGGGTTCCAGAGATAACCGTAAACGCCGCAGAAACATGAAGAGGGTTATCAGAGAATCAGCTTCTCGATCTCAACCATCTCCCTCTACGAACGACCAAGAAGCCGCAGCATGCCTGTCGGCCTGTTCTTCGCGTCTAGATTCATTGTCGATAGAGAAGGAAAGCGATGAGAGTAGGGAGAAGGTAGGTCAAGAGGTGAAGGATACCAAGATAATCGCCATAATCAACCAAAAGGGAGGCGTTGGGAAGACCACGACGGCCATAAACCTCTCTGCGGCCCTTGGGGAGTTGGGGAAGAGCGTCTTGCTCATTGACCTCGACCCTCAGGGGAACAGCTCTAGTGGCCTTGGGGTGGAGAAGGATGAGGTGGATTGCTGCATCTATGACGTCCTCCTCAATGACGTTCCCATAGACGAGACTGTGGTCAAGCAGGTCACCCCGGGCCTCGACGTGGTGCCGGCTACCATCAACCTCGCAGGCGCCGAGGTAGAGCTGGTCTCCGAGATGGCTCGCGAGAACCGCCTCAAGGACGCCTTGGCCCCGCTTCGCGGTCGCTATGACTACATCTTCATCGATTGTCCACCTTCGCTGGGATTGCTCACGGTCAACGCCTTGGTCGCGGCAGACAAACTCCTCATTCCCATCCAATGCGAGTACTATGCTCTGGAAGGCGTGACAAAACTCCTTGAATCGATGAAACGTGTCCAAACTCGCCTGAATCCGTCCATCGACATATTCGGCGTGCTGATGACCATGTACGACGGGCATACGAACCTCTCCAAGCAGGTGGTCGGCGAAGTGCGCACCTACTTCGGAGAGAAGGTGTTCGACATGGTCATCCCTCGTACGGTAAAGTTGTCCGAGGCGCCGAGCTACCAGCAGCCCATTACCCAGTACGATCCCTCTGGTAAAGGCGCCATCGCCTATACCGAGGTTGCGAAGGAAGTGATCGAACGTGGCTAAACCAGCACGAAGCGGCTTGGGGCGGGGCCTTGGCTCCCTGCTCGGCGATTCCTACGAAAAGCCCGCGGCGGCTCCAGCTCCCCCGGTTGCTGCCGAGCCGGCGGCAACCCCTGCCTCCCAGTCAGTGTCGACTGAGACCACGGCAGAGCTGGAGCCCGTGGTGGTCGAGCGCGACACCTACACGCTCACTGACATTGACAAGGCTGTGTCTGACGACGTTTCCCTAGAGGACGTGGTCCCTGTGGTGCGAGAGGAGGCGGTCGTCGAAGCGCCTGTCGAGGTCTCTCGGATCGAGGAGCCGGCGGTGCAAGCCGAAGAGACTCCTACTATGGAGGAAGTCATCGAGCGCAAGTTGAACGAGGTTCCCCTTGATGCCATCGAGCCGAACCCAGACCAGCCGCGAACCAACTTCAAGCGCGAGGAGCTAGAGGAGCTTGCCGACTCCATCGCCAAGGAGGGGCTGCTCCAGCCTATCTTGGTGCGAAGCATTGGCGAGGGGAAGTACCAGATCATCGCAGGCGAGCGGCGGTGGCAGGCATGCCAGCTGCTCGACCTCAAGACCGTGCCGGTCACCATCAAGGATGCTGACGACATGAAGGCGCTGGAACTCGCCCTCATCGAGAACCTCCAGCGCTCCGACCTCAATCCCATCGAGGAGGCTTACGGCTACCGTCGCCTCATGGAGCGCAATGGCATGTCCCAGGCCGACGTCGCCCAGGCTATGTCCAAGGGCCGCTCCACCATCGCCAATGCTCTGCGACTGCTGGATTTGCCTGAGGATGCGCAGCAGCTGCTCTTCGAGGATAAGATTCAGGCGGGCCATGCCCGCGCCATCCTCTCTATCCCAACGCGCGAGGGGCGCCATAAGCTCACCAAGCGCCTACGAGAGCAGAAGATGAGCGTGCGCGAGGCTGAGCAGATGGCGCGGCTGCTGGCAGGCAAGCCCAACCCCAATGCTGTTCACCGTGATCCGATGCCCGCAGCGTACAAGTCTGTTGCGAAGACCCTTCGTGACGTGCTGAAGCGGAACGTGCGCGTGAAGTCCTCGAAGGGCAAGAACAAGATAGAGATAGAGTTCAAAGATGAGAGGGACTTGGAGAAGCTGTTCGAGTCCTTGATTCCAAGTGAATAGCTGCTTACGCTGCCGCTCAATGCATGATCACTAAGAAGGGCCCGGATTATCCGGGCCCTTCTTAGTGCGTTGGCTCTGCTCAGTGTTTCACGTGAAACATCAAAGCTTGTTCTTGAGCTGCCCACAGGCTCCTGCGATGTCTGAGCCATGGGAAGTGCGTACGGTAGCGCTGACGTGGCGCCGGTTGAGTTCGTCGCACCACTCTTGCAGCACCTTCGCAGGGACTGGCTTGAAGTCATAGCCATCCACATGGTTCATGGGCAGCAGATTCACATGGCAAAGCATCCCGTGGCAGAATGCGACCAGGGCATCCTTATCGTCATCGGAGTCGTTGATGTCCTGGATGAGCAGGTACTCGAGGGTGACACGGCGTCCTGTCCGCTCCGTGTAGCGTTCAAGGGCCTCTCTGAGCTCCGGAAGCGGTTGAGAGGCCACCTTGGGCATGAGCGCGTTGCGAGCGAGCTGCGTGGCAGCATGGAGCGAGATCGCAAGGGTGAACTGCTCGGGTTCCAAGGAGAGGCGGTCGATGCCTTCGATGATCCCACAGGTGGAGATGGTCATATGCCGGGCGCCAATGTTGAGCCCTTGCTTCTCGTTGAGCTTCCGGAAGGCTGCAAGGGTGGCGTCGTAGTTGAGGAAGGGCTCACCCTGGCCCATGGCCACTACGTTGGAGACCCGAGCCTCGAAGTCCTTCTGAACAGCATGGACCTGGTCGACGATTTCGTGGGAAGCGAGGCTTCGGGTCAACCCCTCCTGGCCGGTAGCGCAGAAGGAGCAGCCCATCGGACATCCAGCTTGGGTCGACACGCAGACCGTGAGGCGCGAGCCGTCTGCAGAGCGACTGGGGATTCCCACGGTCTCCACTTGAACGCCATCGACGAGGGAGAAGACGTACTTGCGGGTGCCGTCCTTGGAGACCTGCTTGTCAACGAGCCGGAGCTGCTCCAAGGGGAACCGCTCGGCTAGCTGCTCTCGCAGAGCCTTGGGAAGGTTGGTCATCTCGTCATAGGACGAAACGTGATGCGTGTGCAGCCACTCGTAGAGCTGCCTTCCTCGGAACGAGGGTTGGCCCATGTCCTCCATGAGCTTGCCGAGGTCTTCGAGGGATGAGGTCTTTATAGAGGTATCCATAGCCCCATTATAGGGAATAGGGGCTGGCAGCGATACCCATCCTCTGGCTCACCAGGCTTTGCTATAATCGGCCTATCGCCTCGGCTCGATTAAGGAGTACATATGTTCGCTATACCTTCTCCTCAGGATTGCAAGGTGGCGCTGATAGCTGGTGGCTCCAGCGGCGAGCGTGATATATCCCTCGCCTCGGGCCAGGGCGCGAAGAAGGCCCTCGAGCAAGCGGGCTATCAGGTCACGCTCCTGGACCATGCGAACGCCGACGACCTGCGGGCGCTCCTGGGCGGCGGCTTCGACGTCGCATTCCTCTGCACCCATGGCCGTGGCGGCGAGGATGGGGCCCTGCAGGGCTTCCTCGAGACCATCGGCCTGCCCTACATCGGGTCGGGCGTGGCGGCGAGCGCCGTGGCCATGCACAAGGGCAAGGCCAAGCTCTTCTATGAGAGCGCGGGCGTGCCCACCCCCGACTCCCTCACCATATCCAAAGGACAGGGCTTCGACTTGGATGACGTGATAGCCCAGGTGGGTGCCCATTGCGCCGTGAAGGCCATCACCGAGGGCAGCACGCTAGGCCTCTACATCGTGGACGGTCGCGACGCCCTGGCCCAGGCCCTGGTAGACGTGTTCGACTACGATGACCAGGCACTGGTGGAGCGCTTCGTGGCGGGTAGGGAGCTCACGGTAGCCGTCGTGGGCACCGGCGAGGCTGCTCGCGCGCTGCCCATCATCGAGATCATCCCCAAGAACGACTTCTACGACTTCGAGTCCAAGTACGCGCCGGGCGGCTCCCAGCACATCTGCCCGGCAGCCCTCGACGAGGCCTTGGCCGAGCGCATCCGAGCCTTGGCCGTGCGCGCCCACAACGCCCTCGGCTGCGCCGGGGTCTCCCGCACCGACTTCATCCTCGAGGAGGACGGCAGTGCGTGGGTTCTGGAGACGAACACCCTGCCGGGCATGACCGAGACCTCGCTGCTGCCCGACGCCGCCCGCGCGGCGGGCATCGAGTTCCCTGACCTATGCGTCCAGCTGGTGGAGGATGCCCTGAAGCGCGCCGCTGGGCGAGCCTAGAGGATCAAAGGGCCTTAGGCTCTCCCTCTGCTGATCAGGCGGATTGCGGCGTGATTCAGGCTGGCCCGCCTGCTTCCAAAGGATATTGCGCCTCAGAGGACGCCCGTGCAGGACGCCACGGCGAAGGCGACGAGGCCCAGTGCGGCCACGATGAACAGGATGCTCGCGGCGTAGCAGCCCGGGTTCCCCGCCCGGCCCTGCTCCACGGCCTTGTCAGCGAAGCTGCGCCGCTGCTTCATGACCATGACGCCCTCCTGCTTGCGGGGCGCGCCCAGCGTCTGCTTGGGGGACCACGCGCCGTCGCTCTCGATGATGCGCTGGGCGCCCTCCTCCCCCAGGTCGATTTGGGGCCTCACCCCTTCGGCCAGGCGCGCGCCGATGCCGTCGGCGAACCGCGAGAACGCCTCCTCGTAGGCGGGATGGTAGGCTAGCACGGCGCACTCGCCGAAGTAGCTGCCAGCCTTGCCCTCCCGCTCGAAGCCCACGTAGGAGAGCAGCGCCACGAGCTCCAGCCCTTGGGCGCGCAGCAGCGAGAGCTGGCGCGAGGCGCCCGGCTCGAAGAAGCCGATGCGCTTGCCGAATCGGTTGACCACCCAGGCCCGGTGGGCGCCCTCCTCCATCTCCAGCTCGATGGAGTAGCGGTCCCCCACCAGGTTGTCGGAGCCCATCAGCGCCCCACCCTCCTTCTGGGAGGGGGTTTTGAACGTTTCGTAGGTGCCGAAGTAGCGATTCCCCATCAGAACCCCTTGCGCTTGATACAATGAGAGCCTATGCCTTCGAGCATACCTCAAACACCGCCCGGGGAAGCGACAAAGGGAGCCCATGACACGATCCGCTGACGTTCTGCCTGCCAACCTAGCCGCCGCCATCGTGGAGAACACGCCGGCGCCCGTGGCCGAGCGCTATGCGAGCCTGCCGCGACGGGCCGAGGAGAGCGACTTCGGCGAGTTCGACCGGAACATCGTGGTGCTGGACACCGAGACCACGGGCATATCGCTCAAGACCGAGGAGCTCACCCAGATTGCCGCCGCGCGGTTGGAACATGGCCAGGTCACCGACTGGTTCGTGACCTTCGTCAATCCGGGCAGGCCCATCCCCGAGGAGATATCGCGCCTGACCTCCATCACCGACGCCGACGTGGCCGACGCGCCTTCGCCCACCGAGGCCCTGGAGCAGCTGGTCGCCTTCGTGGGAGACGCCAAGGTGGTGGCCCACAACGCCGAGTTCGACCGCAACTTCACCACCAAGCACGTGGCGGGCTATCCATTGCTGGATAACCTATGGATCGACTCCCTGGAGCTCGCCCGCATCGCGCTGCCCCGCATGCGGTCCCATCGCCTCATCGACCTGGTGAAGGCCTTCGATGCGCCGTTGTCCACCCACCGGGCCGACGCCGACGTGGCAGCCACCTGCGCTCTCTACCGCCTCCTGCTGGCCGCCGTGGACTCCATGCCTTCGGCGCTGCTGGCCAAGGTGGCGTCCCTGGCCGATCAGGAAGCGTGGCCTACCGGCGCGGTGTTCTCCTTCTTCGCCGAGCGACACCAGCAGGAAGCTGACCAGCAGTCCGGCGCCGCTGCCCGTCCCGAGCCCTTCGCCATCCGGTCTCTGCGGCGGGTGCGCGTGGCCGAGGAGCCCTCCCGCTCCAAGGACGACGCCGAGCAGCTAGCGGCCTCGCCTCAAGGGCTGCGATTCCCCTCCGAGGAGGCCATTGACAAGGCGTTCTCCAGAGATGGCTTGGTGGGAATCTTGTACGCGAGCTTCGAGCCCCGGGTGGAGCAGCGGGCCATGGCCCGAGCGGTGGGCCATGCGTTCGCTGCCTCGGAGAACCTGGTGGTCGAGGCGGGCACCGGCGTGGGGAAGTCCATGGCCTACCTGGTGCCAGCGGCTCTGACGGCGCGCGCCAACAACGTGACCGTGGGCGTGGCCACCAAGACCAACGCGCTGCTCGACCAGCTGGTCTACCATGAGCTCCCTGCCCTGGCTGAGGCCCTGCAGAAGGCGGAGCCCGACGCCCCGCCCCTGGCCTACGCTGCGCTGAAGGGGTTCTCCCATTACATATGCTTGCGCAAGGCCCAGCGCCTCGCCGAGGGAGGCGCTCGCCTGCGGCCCGTGGCGGGCGTCGAGCGCACCCAGGCGCCGGCCATCGCCACGCTGCTCTCCTTCATCGAGCAGACGGGTTACGACGACCTCGACTCCCTGAAGATAGACCGGCGGCTGCTGCCCAAGGTGGCCTACACCACCACCAGCCACGAGTGCCTGCGCCGCAAGTGCCCCTTCTTCGGCACGACCTGCTTCGTCCATGGCGCGCGGCGGCGTGCCCAGGGGGCTGACGTGGTGGTGACCAACCACAGCCTGCTCTTCTGCGACCTCGCCGCCGACAACGGCCTGCTCCCCCCGAGCCGCTTCTGGGTGGTGGACGAGGCCCACAGCGCCGAGAACGAGGCGCGCCGGGCCTTCTCGCTGACGTTGTCGGCCGAGGAGATATCCTTCCTGGCTCGGCGCCTCGGCGAGGTGGATTCCACCCGCAACGTGTTCGTGCGCGCCGAGCGCAACGTGACGGCCCCGGGCTCCGACGGCGACGGCACGCTGTTCTTCGCGCTGACGGCCAAGGCGAAGAAGGCCGGGTCCGGCTTTGCCGAGGCCGCGGCCGCGTTCAACGAGCGCTTGCGCGACCTGCTGTTCTTCGACGACTCGCCCCGGGCCAAGGGCTACGATACCGTGGAGGTGTGGGTCAACGACCAGGTGCGCGTCAGCCAGCGGTTCGCGGGGCTGGCCGAGGCCGGTGCCGAGCTAGTGGAACGGGCAGAGAAGCTGACGACGGCCTGCCAAGAGCTGGTGGGCTACCTGGAGGACGTCGAGGGCGCCCAGGTCATCCAGCGCGAGATCGCCAGCGCTGCCATGGAGCTCAAGGAGCTGGCCAACGCCGCCGACGTCATCCTGCGCAAGGGCGGCGAGGAGTACGTCTACGCCGCCACGTTGAGCCGCAAGCCCGAGCGCATCCAGGACCGCATCGAGGCGCTGCCCTACAACGTGGGCGCCACTCTGGCCGAGACCTTCTACGCCTCCGCCTTCTCGGTGGTCTACGCCTCGGCCACCCTGGCCGTGGGCAGCAGCTTCCGCTCCTTCGAGGAGGCCATGGGCCTCGGCGCCGACGAGGGCGGCCCCGGTCGCCCGGCCGAGCTGCAGCTGTCATCGAGCTACGACTTCGACAGCCACATGAAGGTCTATGTGCCCGAGGACATGCCCGAGCCGAACGACCCGGCCTACCTGCCCAAGCTCCAAGCGCTGCTGGCCGCCGCCCACGTGGCCCAGCAGGGCAGCATGCTCACCCTGTTCACCAACCGCCGCGAGATGGAAGCCTGCTTCGATGCGGTGGATGGCCCGATGCGCGCCCACGACCTGCGCCTGGTCCAGCAGCGCAAGGGCATATCCATCAAGGGCCTGCGCGACGAGTTCCTGGCCGACGAGCACCTGTCCCTGTTCGCCCTCAAGAGCTTCTGGGAGGGCTTCGACGCCCCGGGCGCCACCCTTCGCGGCGTGGTCATCCCCAAGCTGCCCTTCGCCAAGCCGAGCGACCCGCTGGCCTGCGAGCGCTCCCAGCGCCACAGCCGGGCCTGGCAGATGTTCTCCCTTCCGCAAGCGGTGCTGGAGGTGAAGCAGGCGGCGGGCCGGCTGATCCGCTCCGCCGAGGACGAGGGCATCCTCATCCTGGCGGACCGGCGGCTGCTGACCAAGGGCTACGGCCGTCACTTCCTCGAGAGCCTGCCAAGCCGCACCATCATGGTGGCGCCCATGGACGAGATCGTCGCGGACATCGAGAGGAGGCGCCCCTGACCGTGCTCGGAAGGGCCCGGCCTGGCCGCCCTAGCGCGCCGGCCGATGCCCCCGCGCCCCCGAGGGCCCCTGCCCATGGCTCGACGCGACCGCAACATAACCGAAGGCGCCCATATCAAGCGCAACACCCACGGCACCTCCAACGAGCTGTCCTTCAGCGTGCTCGATGCGGCGAAGAACACCGCTGACGCCACCGACCCGGTCCAGCGCGAGGACCCCTTCTGGGCTGAGAACCGCGAGGAGGTGACCCGCCGCAAGAAGCGCCGTCGCCAGCGTCGTCTGCGGACCCAGCTGGCCGGGGGCGCCCTGGTCGTGGCCCTAGGGGCCCTGGCGGGCTGGGCCATCTACGCCGGTTTGCAGGTGAGCCACGAGATGCAGGCCGAGTTGGGCCGCGCCATCGGGCTCATCCAAGAGGCCGATGGCGCGGTGCTCCCCTTCGACGAGGTGGTGGTGAAGGCCATGACCGAGCCGGCGCCCATCCTGGCCGAGGAGGACCTCCCGAAGGCCTACGAGGAGGCCGCGGCCCAGCTCGACGCCGCGGCCCCGCAGCTCGACTCGGCTCGGGCCATCGTGGAGGGGGTGCAGCCGGACCTGCGCAGCGCCCGCGACCTGGAGGCGTCCAACGAGTTGCTGCGCAGCCTCAACGCGCGGCGCAACATGATGGCCTCGGGGCGCGAGGCGCTGGACGCCGCCTCGGACACCATCCAGGCCTACCGCCACGTGGGCCAGGGGTGGGACCAGCTGCTGGCTGCCGACGCCCTGGCCCGCGACGCCGCGGCCCTGGCCTCCTTGGCCGGCGAGGGCAACATGAGGGCCTCCTTGGCCAAGACCGAGGAGGCATTGGCGGCCTTCTCCCAGGCCAAGGGCGAGTTCACCGTGGCCCAGAGCCTGGCGCCCGAAGTGGACCTCGCCCCCTACGTCGACTACGCTGCCCTGCGGCTCGAGGCCCAGCAGGCCGCCCGGGCCTCGGGCTACGCCTTCCTCGGCTCCGACGTCGAGGGCGCGGTGCAGCAGAACAACCTCTACAACTCCCTGGACTCCGAGGCGGCCAATCTCATGCGGGACCTGGGGCACGACCCGGCGGCCTTGGTGGAGGCGCGGTTCAACGAGCAGCGGGCCACGCTGTTCGAGAGCTACCGCCAGGCTCGTGGCCAGGCTTCGGACGCCGACGCTTTTTTGAACGATTATGTGGGAGCTCTGGGCGGATAGCGTATAATTATGCAAGCTTTGTGCTCTCAGGAACCTACCAAATTCGAACCATCAACGAGAGGCGAAAAGGCATGGCAGACATCCTGGATAATGCCGCGCACCTAGCGCAGACGATTGGCGCTCGCCCCGCCGGCACCGAAGAGGAGCGCCAGGCGGCGCTCTACCTCAGCGAGGCCTTCCAGCGCAAGGCGGGCCTGCCCACCGAGGTGGAGGACTTCACCTGCCCGACGGACTTCGAGCTGCCGCGGGCGATCCTGTGCATCCTGGCCGTGGTGCTCACGGCGCTCACCTTCTTCATACCGGTGCTCGTGGTGGTCGCCTTCATCGTCACGCTGCTGCTGGCGGCCCTCTATGCGGTGGAGACCCTGGTGCGTCCCGTGCTCGCCCGGGCCCTGTCCCATGGGGCCAGCCAGAACGTCGTGGCCAAGTTCGAGCCGGCTCCCAAGGGAGACGCCCGCGCCGCGCGCCAGCGCAAGGTGGTGCTGGTGGCCCACTACGACACTGGCAAGGTGCGCGCGGAGCTGCAGCCGGCGCTCATGCCGCTGATGCCCATCCTGCAGTGGGCCACGGTGGGCGGCATGGTGGTGCTGGCCCTGATGCTGCTGGTGCGCATGGTTTCCATGCCCACGGGCCCCTTCGCCGTGGTGGTCACGGTGCTGAGCGCCCTGGCCTGCGTGGCCTGCCTCCTGCCCGTCGTCTCCTTCGCCCTGCACCGCAGCGCCCCCTACAACGAGGGCGCCAACTGCAACGCCGCGGGCGTGGCGGTGCTGCTGGAAGTGGCCCAGCGGGTGCGCAAGGGCCACGCGCGCGCCGAGGAGATGCGCGCCATGGAGGTGCGCGTCCATGGCGAGCAGGCGGCGCGGGAGAGGGGGCTGGTCCCCGAAGGCGCGGCCCTGGTCTACGAGACCGAGGCCCAGGAGGCCGCGGCGTCGGCGGAGGATCGCCTGATGGCTGCCAAGGCTGCGGTGGCCATGCTGACCGGCAAGCCGGTGAGCGCAACAGTGAACATCGACCTGGCCGAGGAGGAAGGCCCTGCTGACGAGCGTCCTATGGTCGAGCAGGATGCAGAGGCCCTGGCAGCCGAGGCTGCTCAGCTCCAGGCCGACGCTCAGCTGGTGGAGGAGGCCGCCGAGGCCCTGGCCCCGGCTGAGGAGCCGGCAGCCTTCGACCCGTCCGAGAACACCGTGGAGGAGCAGCCGGTCACCTTCAGTCTCGGCGGAGGCCCCACGGTGACCTTGCGCGATGCTGCCCCGGCGCCCGCGCCGGCACCGCCAGCACCGGCGGCACAGCCCAGCTCGCACGACGACGATGTGCCCGACTGGTTCAAGGCCGCCCGCGCCAAGGCCCGCAAGAACGTCGGCTCCCGCCCGACGCCGTCGGTGACGCGCTCCCGCTACGCCGAGGCGGCGGCCACGGCCCAGGAGGCCATCGACGCCCGCAACGCCGCCCAGGAGGCCGCCGATGCCGCCGCCTCCGAGCGGCGCGCCATGACCGAGACCGAAGCGCGCCTGGCCCAGGTGCACGCCACCCTCCTGGAGCAGCACCCTGTGCGCACTCCTGGCTCCCACGCCCAAGTGGCGCCGGCGGCTCCCGCCGGCGAGGCTGGCCAGGCTGAGGGCCGCGAGGAGGTGCGCACCGTCGCCTTCGCCCCGGTGGAGATCAACGGCGACGAGCTGAAGCGCGAGGCCCAGAAGCAGCGGGAGGGCGACCAGGTGGCCACGGTGGCGGCCGACGGCCCGGTCGCCGAGGCCGCGCTCGAGGCGGCCGCGCCTGCCCCAG
>CANOCK010000003.1 GCA_947564525.1 uncultured bacterium
CCGTCGCAAAGGCGCCTTCCCTGCTGCGCTGCCTCAGAGGCGCTGCAGCCGCTAGTCCTCGGCCTTGGCCTCCAGGATCTCGGCCTGGACCAGTTCCTCGTAGCTGATGGGGCCACGGCGGGTGAACGTCTCCGACACGGCGCGCTTCGCCCGAGCCAGCAGGCCCTCCTTGTCGGAGTGGCCCTCGCCCTCGCTGAAGCCCTTCCACTCCTCCTTGATGGCCATGGCCACCACCGACGCCACGGCCACGCGCAGCACCTTCAGGTCCTTCACGCGCACCTCGTAGCAGGGCTGGTCGTTGAAGGTCACCAGGCTCACGTGCACGTCCTTGGTGTAGCGCACGTCCTTCTCGCTGGAGCCGTGCTCGCCCACGAAGTCGAGCGGCAGGTCGGTCAGCGTGCCCTTGATGTCCCAGAGCATGCCCTCCACGCCGTAGTGCTTGAAGATGAGGTAGGTGCGGAAGTAGTACTCCCACTGGCCGATGCTCAGGTAATAGCCCACTGTCTTGCTGTCGGGCTTGATGGCGCCCGTCTGGCCGCCCATGCGGCCGATGATGACCACCTTGTCCTTCTCGCTCGACCAGCCCTTGGGGCTCTCGAAGCGGTAGAACAGGCTGCCGTCCTCGTACCAGGTATCGAAGTCCTCGTGCTTGGCGATGGCATCGGCGGGGATGTAAATCTTGTTGTTCTTCGCCATGGGCGGCATCCTTTCGTCAGGGCGCCACGCTGGACGCCGTCAGGGCATCGGGCGGCGTCAGAGCGCCGAGCAAAGCGCGTCGAGCAGCGTGATGGCGAAGTGCTGGGCGCTGCGGTCGGCGCCAGCGTCCTCCCACATCTCGCCCGGCAATTCCACCACGATGCGCGCCGGGCGCGGGGCGCGCTCGTCCCGGGCGGCACCGAGAGCGCTCTGCAAGCGCAGGCCGAGCGTGCCCTCGTCGGCGTAGGCCACCCGTGGCGCCTCGGCGCCAGGCGCAGCGGTACTCCCGACCTGCGGCAGCGTCACCTGCACCAGAAGCATGGAGTCATCCGGTGGCACCGAAAGCGCATCGGCGCTCACCATCTTGGAGGCCGGGTTCGTGGCCAGCGACAGGTTCGACATGCGCGAGGCCACCTGCCGCGTGAACCCGTCGGTGCCGAACAGCACCACGGCGTGGGATTCCAGAACGTCGGCCGCCCGGGCGAACCCCAGGGTGCGCGGCACGTGGGCCGCCTCCTTGCCCTCCCAGGAATGGCTCAGGTTGCGCAGGGCCGCGTAGGTGTAGGCGCCAGCGATGCCGTCGGAGGGCAGCCCCATGTTGGTCTGGAACTTGCGCAGGGCCAGCTCCGTGTGGGCGCCGAAGATCCCGTCGCGCTCGCCGTAGGCGAACCCGAGGGCCCCCAGGGCCTGCTGGAGCTGGGCCACGTCGGCCCCGTGGAAGTAGGGCATGCGCAGGTACAGCGTGCGGTCGCCCAGGTTGAACGACGCGTCCACCAAAGCCGCCCAGGTCTTCTCGTCCAGCTCGTCGGTGGCCGGCAGGCGCAGCTTGGCCGCGAAGGCCCGCAGCGCGGCCGCCGTGGCCTCGTCGAACACGCCGGTGAGGGCCTCCTCGCCAAGGTACCCGGCCGTGACCAGGCGCTGCTGCACGTCCTCCACAGCCGCGCCAGCATCATGCAAGCGGATGGTATCCATCGAACAGCGCCCCTTCCGCTACTTCAGCCGGCTGACGAACCAGTCGGCCATGGACACCAGCAGGTCGCGCGCATCCGAAGGCGGCACCATCTCCGTCAGGCGATTCTTCGCTATCTGGGTCAGGTTCTCGGCGTAGGTGCGCGCGTAGTCGATCGATCCGGAGGCCTCCATGATGTCCACGGCCTCCTGCAGCACCGCCGGATCCTTCTCCTTGGAGGACAGGATCTCGATGAGGCGGTCGCGGTCGGACGAGCTCTGCAGCGCGTGCACCACCACCAGCGTGCGCTTGCCCTCGGTGATGTCGCTGCGGAAGTCCTTCTTGGTGGCCTCCTCGGCCCCCACCAGGTTCAGCAGGTCGTCCTGGATCTGGAAGGCCAGCCCGGTGTCGAGCCCGTGGTTGCGCAGGGCCTCGATCTCGGCCTCGGAGCCGCCGCCTACGATGGCGCCGACGGCCAGGGGCACCGCGCCGGAGTAGTGGGCCGTCTTGTGGGTGGCCATCACCAGGTAGTCCTCGGGCGTCAGGTCGTAGCGGCCGTCCCGCGCCCAGCCGATGTCCAGGGCCTGGCCCTCGATGGTGCGGCGGGTCATGGCGATCAGCTCGTTCATCACGCGCATCTTGGTGGCGTCGTCGAGCAGCGGGTCGTTCAGCACGGTGCCGTTAACCAGCATCAGCGCCAGGTCTCCCATGTTGAGCGCCAGCCCGGTGCCTTGGGTGAGGTGCAGGCAGGGCTCGCCGCGGCGCAGCTCCGCCTCGTCGGCGATGTCGTCATGGATCAGGGCCGCCGTGTGGAAGTGCTCCACGGCCGCCGCCGCGCTCGTGGCGCGCTCGGGGTCGCCCCCTACGGCCAGGCATGCCGCGAAGCAGATGAGGGGCCGATGGCGCTTGCCGCCGTTGCGGCTGTAGGCCAGCAGCGGCTCGTAGAGGTAGGCGTCCACGTCGTCGTGGCTGCCAGTGGGGATGAACTCGTTGACCAGGTCTCCCACCTGGTCGGCGTAGCAGTTCAGGTATTCCTCGAAGGTGGTCGGGCGCTCTTGGGCGCCGCGCAGTATCTCGTTGATGGTGGTCATAGCGCTTTCTTCGGCAGGGGGATTGCGGATGCGTCTCATGATAGCACACTCCTCTCGGCCGAAAGCCGGCGCACGCAGGGCGTTCCTTGGGCTCGGAGGGCGCAGTGCAGGACGGGTCGGGGCGGGCACGGGCGCGAAGCCACGGCCCCGCGGCAGTGCCCCGTCGCGCCCGCAGCCGACGGGTGGCGGTCGCGCCTCCCCGGCCCCACGGGCCGGTCTCCACGAACCCTCTTCGAGGCCGGCCGCCCCACGGAAAACCTAGGGCCGTCGTCCTCGCGCAACCCCTATAATAGGAACGCATTGCCACGAACCCAAGACGAGGTAAGGAGCTTCAATGACCATGAAAGTGCGCGACGTGATGCCCGCCGCCGAGAACTCCAGCAACTTCAACATCGTGCCGGACCCCATCACCAAGGTGGGCACCACGCTCGAGAACCTGAAGGCTGCCGTCAACGGCGAGACCGGCGCGTCGGCCAAGTACGCCGCCTGCGCTGCTGCCGCCAAGGAGCAGGGCTTCAACCAGATCAGCCGCCTGTTCGAGGCCACCAGCGCCGCCGAGCAGATCCACATCGGCCTGGAGATGGGCGTCATCAACCAGATCGAGCCTGACTACGAGCGCCCCGCTGCCCCCGAGGCCGAGGGCATCCAGACTGACCTGAACCTCATCGCCGGCGCCCTGGGCGAGATCTACGAGACCAGCGACATGTACCCCTCCTTCATCCAGAAGGCCATCGAGGAGGACGAGCCCAAGGCCGTGTTCGCGTTCACCCGCGCCAAGCTGGCCGAGTCGGTGCACGCCGAGCTGTACATGGATGCCTACAACAACATCGACGCCGAGGACGACCAGACCTACTACCTGTGCCCCATCTGCGGCTACATCCACAAGGGCGACGACTTCGACAAGTGCCCCATCTGCTTCACCGCCGCTGACAAGTTCCGCGCCTTCTAGGCTTCGGTAACGCTCAGGCAACCGCTTTGGGAGCCGGGGGGCCTCGCGCCTCCCGGCTCCTATAATGCAGGGCAGAAAGTTTCCAACACGAACGAACCCGTTTTGCGTTTCAAACTTTCGCCCTTCTTCTTTCCTTAAGGGGCGTGCCCAATGCTTACCCCTTCTTCTGCAGGCACGCTCCGGGATTCCAGGCCCGCACAGGCGGGCCTGAGTCTTGTCTGGGCTCGGTTCGCCATCGCCGCTGACGCGGGCCGCCGATGGGCGCCAGGCGCGCTGGGCGCGCTGCGTCCGCTGGATCGGAGCCGGTCCGCCATTCCACCACCTCGAATCCACGTCAGCCGGCGGCCGCCATCGGCTGGCAGCTGCCGATCGACCGGCAGCCAACCGTGGGGAGGCCCTACTCCCCCAGCAGCTCCAACGCCGCCCGATAACCCCCCGCACCGTAGCTCAGGCACTTGGACACCCGGGCGATGGTGGTGGCTGAGGCGCCGGTCTCCTTCTCTATGGCGGCATAGCTCTTGCCGGCGGCCAGCAGGCGCGCCACCGCCAGGCGCTGGGAGGTCTCCCGCAGCTCGCGGATGGTGAACAAGTCCTCCAGCAGGGAGAACACCATGTCCTCGTCCTCCATGCGGGCAAGGACGCTCAGCAGGTCGTCCACCTCTGCCGTGCGAATCTCAGCCATGGCCCCCTCCTCTTCGGGTCGAGGCGCCCTTCCGGGCGGTCAGCAGGCCGTACTCGATGGAGTCCACCAGCGCGTTCCACGAGGCCTCCAGCACGTTCTCCGACACGCCAACGGTGCCCCAGGTGCGCACGCCGTCCGACGCGGTGATGTTCACGCGGGTGATGGCGTCGGTGCCCTGGCTCTCGTCGAGCAGGCGCACCTTGTAGTCCACCAGCTCCATAGCCGCCACCTGCGGGTACACCTGGCTCAGCACCAGTCGCAAGGCGTTGTCCAGGGCGCCGACGGGGCCCGCGCCCTCGCCCGTGGCCACGAACCGCTGCTCCCCCACGTGGATCTTGATGGTGGCCTCGCTCATGGCGCCCAAAGCCTGGGCGCCGGCGCCCTCGTAGTCGTCCACGATGACGCGGAAGCTCTCAAGGGTGAAGGCGGCCGCATAGCAACCCAGATGGCGGCGGATCAGCAACGCCAGCGAGCCATCGGCCACCTCGTAGGAGTAGCCCGCGGCCTCGCGCCCCTTGATGTCGTCCAGGATGGCCTGCACGTCCACCCCGTCGGCCGTCAGGTCGAGCCCGAGGCTCGCTGCCTTGGACACCAGGGTCGCCTTGCCCGCCAGCTCGCTCACCAGCAGGTGCTGGCGATTCCCCACCCGCTCCGGCGCCACGTGCTCGTAGGCGGCCGGGAACCGCGCGATGGCGCTCCCATGCAGGCCGCCCTTGTGGGCGAAGGCCGTGGCGCCCACGTAGGGGCGGTTCGTCGGCACCGAGCTGTTGCACAGCGCCGCCACGAACTGGGCCACCTCGGTCAGGTCGCGCAGCCTTTCGGGGCCGACGCAGGTGCGGCCCATCTTCAGCTCCAGGTCGGCGATGACCGTGAGCAGGTCGGTGTTGCCCACCCGCTCGCCGATGCCGCCCACCGTGCCCTGCACCGTGACGGCGCCAGCCCGCACCGCCGCCAGGCTGTTGGCCACCGCGCATCCGGAGTCGTTGTGGCAGTGGATGCCCACCGCCACCCCCGGCAGCGCCCGCACCACCGCCGCGGTGACCTCGGCCACCTCGAAGGGCAGCGCGCCGCCATTGGTCTCGCACAGGTCGATGGAGTCGGCGCCCGCCTCGGCCGCCGCGCGCACGCAGGCCAGCGCATAGTCGGCGTTGGCCTTGTAGCCGTCGAAGAAGTGCTCGGCGTCGAACACCACGCGCCGCCCCGCCGCCCTGCAGTGGGCCACGGAGTCGGCGATCATGCGCAGGTTCTCCTCCAAGGTGGCCTGCAGCGCACGCGTCACCTGGGCGTCCCAGGTCTTCCCCACCAAGGTGACCACGGGAGCGCCGCTGGCCAGCAGCCCCGCCAGCCCTTCGTCCTCCTCGGCCGGCACCCCCTTCTTGCAGGTGGAGCCGAACGCGGCGACCTGAGCGTGGGCAAGGGGCAGCTCCCGCACCGCCTCGAAGAACGCGATGTCCTTCGGGTTCGATGCCGGGAAGCCCCCCTCTATGTAGTCGATGCCGAAGGCGTCAAGCCGCTCGACGATGCGCAGCTTGTCCTTGAGCGACAGGGCGATGCCCTGCGCCTGGCCGCCGTCGCGCAGCGTCGAGTCGTAAGTGAATACCTTATTCATGGTCTCGTGCGGCAGCTCAGCCGGCCATGCTTCGTCAGGGCAGGAGCTAGATGGCCGTCAGCCAATCGCTGTACTCGTCGACCTTGCCGTAGACGATCTCGAAGAAGCGGTCCTGGATGCGCCGCGTGACCTCACCCGGCTTGCCCACGGCGCGGTTGTCGATGGACCCGATGGGAGTCAGCTCCGCAGCCGAGCCGGTCATGAACACCTCGTCGGCTATGTACAGGTCGCTGCGGCTCAGGCTCACCTCGCCCGCCGGGATCTCCAGCTCGTCAGCGATGACCAGCACCGAGTCGCGCGTGATGCCCTCTAGCACGCCGTCGGAGAGCGGCGGCGTCATCAGCACTCCGTCGCGCACGATGAACAGGTTCTCGCCCGTGCCCTCGCACACCAGGCCCGCCTCGTTCAGCATGATGGCCTCAGCATAGCCGTGCTGCCTCGCCTCGATCTTGGCCAGGATGGAGTTCATGTACGACGCCGTGGACTTCATGGCCGGCGGGATGGCGTTGTTGGAGCGCTGGCGCCAAGACGAGATGCCCACCGACACCCCATTCTCCAGCGCGTCGGGCCCCAGGTAGGCGTCCCACGGCCACACGGCGATGATCACATCCACCGGCGCGCCCGTGGGGTCGACCCCCATCACGCCGTAGCCGCGGTACGCCAGCGGGCGCACGTAGCACGCCGGCAGGTTGTTCGCGCGGATGACCTCCACCGTGGCGTCGCACAGCTCGTCCACGGTGTAGCCGAGCTCCATCTGGGCGATCTTGCAGCTGCGATGCAGGCGCTCCATGTGGTCGCGCAGGCGGAACACGAAGCTGCGGTCGGAGTCGGGGTCCTTGTAGCAGCGGATGCCCTCGAACACGCCCGAGCCGTAGTGCAGCGAGTGGGAGAGCACGTGCGTGGTCGCCTCGGCCCACGGCACCATCTCGCCGTTCTTCCAGATGTACTGCACTTCGGTGATGTCGGCCATGGCGCGCTCCTTCTCTTGGTTGCGCGGCGCGCGGGGCGCCGCCTTCGCGATGGGAGCTATTGTACTCCAACCAGCTAAAGCACAGCAGGTCAACCCCGCAGAATTCCACACGGCAGAAACAGGGGAGCCGGCCCGGCGCCGCACCGGGCAGGACTCGAGCCGCGAAGAGCGCCCAGGGCAGCGCCACGCGCCTTGCGGGCCGCGACCTTTCGCATGGCGACGACCTTCCCAAGCGCGTCCAGGGTGATGCGGTCCGCAGCGCACAAGACAACGAAGGGAGGGGGGGGGCAGGAAGTCGCGCCCAACGGCACGCCGACACGCCCGTGTCTCGCAGGGCACGACCCGGCACATCGCACAGGGCGGGCTGGCGAGCGGGAGAGCTGATGGGCGGAACGGCGGCCGGGAAGCAAGGGGTCGAGGGCCCAGAAAGCCAAGTTTGGCGAGCTTTGACATGAATCGGATGGCCCAAGGGGGCCGAAAGGCCAAGTTTCGCTCGATTCGACACATCGCAGTCCCTCCCGGCGCGACATCCTGTGTCAAAGCTCGCCAAACTTGGCCTCTCAGCCTCCCATCCGCGCTCCCCTTATGTCAAAGCGGGCAGAACTCGGCCTTCGGCCAGGGTGGCGCGCCGACCGGGCGGGCCGGCGTGAACAGGGGGCGGGAGGATGACGCAGGACGGTCTGGGACGAAGCACCCGACCCCGTCTCACGTGGCAGGAGGCGGCTGGGGCTGGCCGCCTAGGCCGTCCGGAAAAATGCCCGCATCCCCCGGGGACCTTCCGGCAGATTATTTGCGTTTGTGCATTGCCCTGCGGGTCCCTCGGGTTGATCAATGGCAAGTTTTCGACTATTTGTTGATTCTAAGGTTTAATAGCGACCTGGAATCCGCGCTCCGAGCAATGCACAATCGAAAATAATCTGTCGAGTCGCGGAATGGGAGTGCGGATAAGAAGCCTGCACTACGCGTCAGCCTGGTGAGACGAAGCACCCGACCCCGTCTCACAGGGCCAACAGGGGCTCGCATTGCGCCTGCTCCTTCCGATAGCGCGATTATTCCCGCTGCGGAGGAGGCCCTGGTCGAACGATTGAGCACGCACGGTTAGCGACATGCAGTGATGAGGGCATCCGCCACAGTCGCTCAACCGCAAGATTGCAAGCAAATCTGGAATCGCTTCCAAGAAGAAAATGCAAATCCTGAAAGGCAGATGCCCTCTTCACTGCATTTTCTTTCAAAAGCGAATACCTAAGGAAAGTGTTATTCATTTGCTTGCAAGCTTTCCTATTCGGAAAGCTGCGGTTGAGCAATCGTGAATATACCAACCGCTCCGGCGTCTTGCAGGCCCATTTTTCCTGAGCATTTTTCCTGGGAATAAAAAAGCGCCCCTGAACGAGCGCGAACGCATGCACAGGGGCGCCCTTGTCCTCATGGGCTCACACCGTGCATTCAAGCTTATGCCCGGGCACACGCTACGCGCAGGCATCTCAAGAACAGCGTGCATCGCATGACAGGTCCGACCTATCGAGCGTGTGCGACAGGCTGGCCTGTTCGCATTCATGGGTCTCGCCGCTCATGAACTGGTGCTTCTAAGAATGAGATGAGCCCATTCCCGAGGGCAATTACTAGAGAGTTTAACGACTTGGCAACGCTTTTTCAAGCATCGTCACACCGCGCGCGGCACATAATGCGACCGAATGCAACGCACAAAACGACGTATTAGGAAATCGCCTGCTCATGTTGCCCGTTCGCAGAGAAGACCCTGCCGCTCGGCCCCACCGGCCCACCCGCGCGAAGCCCGCGCCTAGATCTCGGTGACGGTCAGGCCCTCGGCGGTGGTCCGCAGCGCCGCCTCGTAATCCTGGCGCGACAGCTTGCTGCCCGACATGTTCACCGTAACGGTGGCCGTGGGCCCGTCCACGGAACCGCCCAGGTAGTTGCGCCCATAGTCGCGCTCGGTGCGGTTCACGAAGGCCGTGGCCGACGCCTCGGAGCTAAAGGTGGCCTGGAACACCGTCGTGGTGCACAGGCCCTGGTCGTCGAACGTCACCGTCTCGAAGATGACCGGATGCTCTCCCTCTGGAGTGGTCAGGGTGTAGCGGTACTCCACCTTGCCCGCCAGGCTCGTGCTGCCCTCGCCACCGGCCGACCCGCCAGACGATGGCGCGTTGGAGGCCGAGGAGTCGACCGTTGAGCCGGTCGAAGACGAAGACGAGCTGCTCGAGGACGAGGAGGAGGACGAGGAGGACTTCGACGACGAGGACGAGGTGCTCGACACGGCGCTCGGCGAGGAGCTCCCCTCGCTGCCGTGGTCGAAGGCACCCGTGGATATGGCCACCACGATGCCGATGATGGCTGCCAGCAGCAAGACCACCACGATGATCAGCACCACCATCAGCCGGCGGAACTTGCTATGGGACCGCGACGCGTCGTCCATCTCGTTCTTCATGGCCGCCACCGCGCCCGCCGCCTCCAGGGTGGTGGGCGGCGCGGCGTAGGGGTCCTGCCCCCAGGACGACCCCATCGGGTCGAGGGCCGTGGTCATGCCCAGCGGGTCGTAGCCGTAGCCCGAGGCCGCCGTGCCGCCATCGAAGGGGTAGCCCGACGAGTAGCCGTCCGCCCCGAAGGAGGGGCCGAGCGGGTCAGGCCCATAGGGCCACGAGGTCGGCGACGGAGGGGGGGGGCCGGCGAGCATCGACAATCCGAAGGAGGAGCCGCCTGCGATCCCAGCGCCCCCCGCACCCGAAGGAATCGGGGGGATGGCCTGGGTAAGGTCCGCCGCGCCGAGCCCAGCGCCCGCCATGGGCTGAACGCCCAGGCCGATCGGGGACGGATTCGCTGCCGGGAAGCCGCCTGCGCCAAGGGCGCCCGAGTCCAGCGGCATCGAGGAGGGTGCGAAGGGGTCGGGCACCGCCGACGGCGAGCCGAGGGTTGCGCCCAACGGCACCGAAGGCGCGTCCGGCGTGGGGAGCGACGCGCCTAGCGAGCCCTGGGACGCAGCGATGGCAGCGATGCCCAGGGCACCCGCCCCGGCGCCGTCCAGGGCATCCGAGCCCTGAGCTCCCCCCTGCCCCTCGGAGAGAGCCGGGGTCGACGGGCTGATGGCCCCCTCTATCACCGGAGCCGAGAGCTCCTCGGGCTCAGGCACGGGGAACAGCGGCGACTGCACCGCGATGAAGCCGCCGTCGGTGGCAGCAGCGCTCCCCTGGGGGAAGAACGTGACCGGCGCATCCGGGTCCGCGCTCGGCCGCACCGGCGGCTGGGCTGCGTCGGTTTCGGCGGGCACCACATCCCCATCAGGGCTTACGTGCACCGTCACTTTGAAGCCTGGACCCGAGGAGTCCTCGGGCTGGCCCATGCCGGCGGCCGCTGCGGCCTTCTTGCGCGCTTGGGACTGGCGGAACGCCCCCATCCGGGGGTTCAGGAAGCTCGGGATGCCCGGCAGCTTCGACAGGCCCTCAGCGGCCTGCTCCGCCTCGGCCGCCGCCTGCTCGGGCGACCGGTAGGGCAGCTCCTCCCCGGCGATGGAGCTCTCGATCTCCTCCTCGGAGAAGCCAGCCTGGGAGAGCAGCTTGTCCAGAGACATGCCGCTGCCTTCGCGCTTCTCATACATGGCTGCTCACCGCCTGCCCGAGGCATAGGCACAGGCGCATGCGCCGACGGCCACCAGGTCCTTCACGGCGCATCTCAAGCAAGGCTATGTTTCGCCATTTCAGCATAAGTTCATTCAGCATAGCACTTACCCCGCGCACGGCAGGTCGCCGCATCGTGCTTTTTGGAAAACCTCAGGAAAACCCCCACTTCCAGACCGTTCGCCGCCCTTCCAGGCACCCCATGCGCAGGAAAAATACTCCTTGCTTAAAGCCAGGAGCCATGGCACAATAGAGCGTATCGTTTGAACAGATCCCGTAAGGAGACACACAAGATGGCCAACGATATGAACCTCCCTCGCCTTACTGAGCTTTCGAGCCTGCTGATCACCTCCGACGACCTGGGCAAGGCCCACGAGGCTGACTTCGTTCGCAGCATCAAGAACGACAAGGTGAAGATGCTGGTCACCGACAACCAGATTTCCTGCGTCATGCTGGCCCCTGAGGTCTACTCCGCCTTCATGGAGGTCTCCGATCAGCTGATGAAGAGCGCCGCCAAGTAGCACGCGCCTCCATAGGACAGATAAGGGCCCGCCGATTGGCGGGCCTTTTTGCTTGCCGATCAAGCTTGCTTGCTGGTCGAGCGTCACGCCTTCGAAGGAAGCGGCAGCGAGCCCGGCGCATCGCCATGGCACGCGAATTCGCGGCGAGCTGAGCCATGCGACCTGCTTCGCCCCTCGCGTTCGCCCAAGCGACGCGACCAGGGCGGCTGCTGGCTGCTAGATGATGACCTCGCAGCCAACGGTGTTGGTCATGACCAGCGCCGTGTAAGTGCTCTTGAGCAGATGCTCGCTGCTCATGTGGAGGGTGAACACCACCGAGCTGTTGTCCACGCGGCCATCCACGTAGGCGTTGTCCTGGAACTGCTTCTTGAAGTTGGCCAGGGTATGGGCCGCGGTCTCGAAGTCGGAGGTCTGCATGGTGATCACGCTCTGCTCCAACACGCCACCGGTGCTGAAGCTGGCCACCTCGGTGGTGGGGCACAGCGTGCCGTTGGAGTCGGCCGCGCGATAGCGGTAGGTGATCTGGCGGCCGGCGGCTTCGCTGATCTCGGTCGCCTTGGCCTCGATGTCCTCGGAGGCGTTGGCCGTGCCGGACACGAACAGCACCACGGCGCCGACGCCCGCCAACAGCGCCAGGATGATGAGGAAGGTGCCCAGCCGACGATAGCGCCGCGCCTTCTGCGAGGCCTTGCGCTCTGCCGCGGTCTCCAGCTGGCGCGTCTCCTCGGCGAACACCGCGTCCTCGTAGGAGATGGTGGTCAGGTGCTGCGAGGGCAGCGGCTCCACCATGACCTCCTCGGTAGCGGTCACCTTGGCCTTGCGCGGCCGCACCGCCGGGGCTGCCGCTGCCGCAGCTTGAGCCTGGGCTTGAGCTGCTGCTGCCGCGGCTGCAGCTGCGGCAGCTGCTTGGGCCTGAGCCTGAGCACGCGCTTGCGCCTCGGCCTGTGCCTGGGCCTGGGCCTGCGCTTGGGCTTGGGCTTCTGCCTGAGCCTGCTGGAGCGCCGCCTCCTGGGCGGCTGCCTCCCGCGCTGCCGCCTCTTCGGCCTTGCGCTGGGCTGCCAGGCGCGCCGCCTCCTCGGCAGCAGCTTCCTCCGCCGCACGCTGGACCTCGCGCTCCTCGGCCTCCTGTGGGCTCATGAAGGTCGGCTCGCTGGTGGCGAAGAGGGGCTCCTCGGTCACGACCTCCATCGCCGCCGGAGCCTCTGCCGCCTCGACGGAGGCTGGCTCGGCTTGCGCCTGTTTCTCGACGACCGCAGGCTCCGCCGTAGGAAGGGCCTCGGTCTTCGCCGCCTTGCGCTCGCTGCGGTTCGCCTTGAACGTGACCGGTGCCGACTCGGCCTGCCGGGCAGCGGTGCGGTCGTCGACCTGCTGCTGTGCCGCCAAGGCGGCCTGGGCCGCTTGGGCCGAGGCGTTGGCCATGCGGCTCACGGCCTTCTCATGGGTGTGCAGCACCTCGCCGCCCTGGGCGCCGGCGGCGAAGTCCTCTTCGCCACGGCGCGGCAGGTCCGCATAGCGGCTGCGGTAGGCCGAAGCTCCCTCTTCCCGAGCCGCCCGCGCAATGGCCTCTCGAGCCACCACGTCGGCTGCGGCCTGGGCCTGCTCCTCGCGGGCTGCGGCTTGGGCGAGGGCCACCGGGTCGACCGCACCGCTGCCAGGCGCCGGCTCCGCCGGGCGCGCCGCGTTGTCGGAGGAGCCGAAGCCCAGGGCCGCTGCCAGGTCGAAGGCCCCATCGGGTACGGCAGAGCCGTGGGACGTGCCCGTCGCCTGCCGCGGGGCGCTGCCGCCACCGTAGCCCAGGGCCGCTGCCAGGTCGAAGCCGCCCGAGTCCGAAGCCGTGGCCGGCTCCGGCCCCTCGGCAGTTGGGACCGCTTGGGCCGCCGGCTGCTGGGCCGCCGGCTGGGACGCCGAAGCAGCCTGCGTCGAGACGTCGCTCGCTTCTGCTGCGGGCTGGGGTTGGGGGGCCGGCTCCTGCTCGGGGGCCGGTGCGGGCTCTGCCTCGGCGCCTCGGGCCGCTGCAAGGAGCGCCTCGAGGGAAAGGCCGCCGCTCGTTTCGTTTTCCGCCATAAGCCTGCTCCGTCTACTCTCTGCCGTAGGTCAACGCGTCGAGGCCGCCGCGATCAGCGGCGCCCCTTCGACGCCCGCTTCTTCACGCGATGGGCTCGCAGGAAGGCGAGCACCGCCAGGAAGGCCGCCGCCGCGGCGCCGATGATCAAGCCCGTCTGGGCCGCCGAGGTGAAGTACTGCTCCTCGGCCGTGGAGTCGAACCTCTCCTCGACGTCGACCACGTAGGTCTTGTTGAGGGCGTACCACGGGCCGACGTAGCCTCGGTCGCTGCCGCCCTGGGACGACGCCCCCGCCGAGGACGAGCCCGAAGGGGCCGACCCCGTCGCGCTCGACGCGGCGCTGCCGCTCGTCGATGCGCTAGAGCTGCTGCTGCCCGAGGTCTGCCGCAGCGCGTTGCCGGAGGCCCCGCTGCTGCCCGACGAGGCGCCTCCCTGGGCGCCCGTGTCGGAGCTGGTCGAGCCGTTGCCTTCGTCATCATCGGCAGCGCCGCCGGCCATGCCGGAGCCGCCGCTACCATCGGGCGCATCGGCCCACGCCATGGTCGCAATGCCAGCGCTTTCGGATAAAGGCAGTTCAGCAGCTGGTCCCGGTACCAGCGAGCAGCCGAGCATGCATCCGACAACGATGCTGCAACCCGTGCGCAGGAAAGCCTTCCAGCTTGGTGCCATCACCTTATGCACGAGAGCGCTCTCTTCCCTTTCGCCTGCATTTATTCATAATCCTACTAATTATACTCACAGAACGGCGTCAAGAATAGGGGGCTGACCACGCTTTTTGGAGGTTTTTCCCTCAACGGCGCCTCGCATGCTCAGAGCAGCGCGGTTCACACCTGGTACATGAACTGGAACACGTCCTCGCGCTGGATGATGATCTGCATGCCCAGCTCGTCGGCGACGGCGTGCAGCTTCTCCTGGACGGTGTTGAAGTCGCACACCTCGGGCTCCAAGGTGATGAGCATGGTCATGGAGAAAATCTCCTCGTCGCCGAGGATGGTCTGGCTGATGTCGTCGATGTTGGCGCGGCAGGCGGCCAGGGTGGTGGCCACCGCCGCCACGATGCCGGTGCTGTCCTTGCCGAGCACGGATATGACGCATTTCATGAGAGGTCCCTTCCTCGGGTGCTTCCGTCTCCCGGTATTCTACCGGAGTATCAGCGACAGGGCCTCGGAACGGGCGGGAGCGCTCTTCTCGAACACGCCACGGACCGCGCTGGTCACCGTCTGCGAGCCCGGCTTCTTCACCCCGCGCATGGACATGCACATGTGCTCGGCCTCCAGCACCACGATGACCCCCTGGGGGTTCAGCTGCTCGATGAGCGTGTCGGCAATCTGGCTGGTCAGGCGCTCCTGGACCTGCGGGCGCTTGGCGAACGCGTCCACCAGCCGCGCGAGCTTGGACAGCCCGCAGATGCGGCCGTCGGTAGCGGGGATGTAGGCCACGTGGGCCTTGCCGAAGAACGGCACCAGGTGGTGCTCGCACATGGAGTAGAACGGGATGTCCTTCACGAGCACCATCTCCTCATGATGCTCGTCGAACGTCACCTCGAAGTGCCGCGCCGGGTTCTCGGAGAGCCCCGCGAACACCTCCTCGTACATGCGCGCCACCCGCGCGGGGGTCTCGCGCAGTCCCTCGCGGTCGGGGTCCTCGCCCACGCCTTCGAGGATGAGGCGCACGCCCTCTTCGATCTTCGTCTTGTCCATGGACTGCCGCCTTCCTGGGAAGCTGCCGAGGGCAGGGCCGCGACGACACCCGTCGCCACCCCGCCCGAAAGCCACTAGGGGAGCCACCATTATAGAAGATGCGGGCAGCCTTGGCGGCCGACTGGCGCCTACTTGAGCGCCAAGAAGATGTCCACGTCCGCGCGCTCGGCGTCGTCCCGGTCAGTACGCCTCGAAGTCCCTCGTCCAGGAGCGCTGGGCCGCGCACCGCCGCTCCAGCATGGCCGCCCTCACAGCAAGCCGTGGCGCTCGAACAGGGCCACCAGCGTCCTCAGCGTGAGCTTGCGGGCCATGATCTGCTGGTACGTGGCCGACTTGACCCGGCCCTTCGCCCGCAGCTCTTCCATGGTGGCCTCGACCGTGACCTGCTCGGCCTGGAGCATCGTGGCGGAAAGGGGCCGATCGGCGTTGTCGACCACGTAGTCGATGGCCCGGAAGTGGTTGGAGGCCTCCACCACGTCATCCACCATGACCGAGCCGTCCTCAGCTCCGATGGTGGCCGTCTCGAAGATGAGCCGCGTCTGGTCCAGCGACAGACGGCTCCCCTCTATGCGGTTGGAGCTGTAGGTGAGCTCCACCTGCACCTTGTGGTAGATGCCTCCCTTGACCTTCGCAGCCTTCTCGCGCTGCAACCGCTCGACCAGCGGCGATGCGGCCTCGCGCCGCTTGCTTGCGCGGAGGGGCTTCTTCGCATCAGCCGGGATGCCCCACGTCCTACCGACCCTTTGGGCCCCCGGCACGCGACCCAGGGCGCAGTAGTTGCGCACGCTCCTGGCGGAGACGCCCCAACGCTTCGCAGCCTCTGACACGGAGATGAGCTCCATCGCCTCGCTCCCTCGTCGGCAAGAACAGTGCCCTCATTGCAGCAAGGCGGGTAGCTTTCTTGCCGATATCGGCAAGAAAGCGCCACAGGGGCCAGCGCCCCCGACCGCCTAGCCGTCGAGCAGCTCGGCCTCCAGCACCTCCGCGTCGTCGAGCAGGTCGCCCGAGTCGTCGGCGCCAGCCGCTCCCTCGGCCAGGGCGGCGCCACCGCCCTCCTCCCGCCGTTGCGCGGCCTCGGCGAAGGCCGCCTTCATGGTGGGGTTCTTCCGCGTCAGGCGCTTCACCGTCAGGCCGTCCAGCTTCTTGTTCGCCAGCTGGAGGTTGCGGTCGGAGCTGGTCAGCTCGTCCTTGATCTTCTCCAGCTTCTTTATGGTGGCGTCGATGTCCCGTATGGCGTCTTGGAACTTGCGGCTGGCCAGCTCGCAGTTGCGCCCGAAGCCCTGCTTGAAGTCGCCGAGCATCTCCTCGAAGTTGGTCACGTCCACGTTCTGCTGACGCACCTCGGCCAGCTGGCGCCGGTAGTCCACCGAGCGCAGCGCCGCATTGCGGATCAGCGTGATCAACGGTATGAAGAACTGCGGCCGGATGACGTACATCTTCTCGAAGCCCGACTCGTAGCTGACGTCCACGATGCCGGTGTTGTAGTAGTCGCTGTCCCGCTCCAGCAGCGAGACCAGCACGGCGTACTCGCAGCCCTTGGCGCGCCGGTCGTGATCCAGCTTCTTGAAGTGGTCCTCGTTGCGCTTGCGGTGGGTGGAGTCGTCGGCCTCGTTCTTCATCTCGAACATGATGGAGACCACCTCGCTGCCGTCGTCGTCCAGCTCGCGGTAGATGTAGTCGCCCTTGCTGCCGTCGGCCGCGTCGTTGTCCTTGCCGAAGCGGGCGCGCTGGAAGCCCGTGGCGCGCAGCTTGTTGAACTCGTCCTCGCAGAACTGCTCCAGGCTCTCCCCCACCATCTTCACCGTGAGCTCGGCGCGCATGTGCCGCATGTTCTCTATCTCGCGCTCGCGCAGGGCTATCTGCTCGTCCTTGACCTGCAGGGCGGACCGCAGCTCCAGCTGGTGGGCGGCCTCGGTCCGCTCGGCCTCGGCCTGGCCGCGCTCCACCTGGGCCGCCAGGTCATCGCGCTCGCGCTCCAAGGCCCGGTGGGCCTCGGCCGCTGCCGCCTCGGCCTGGGCCACGGCCAGCTTCTGGGCCGCCTCGGCCCGCTCGGCCTCGGCCGCAAGGCGCGCCGAGAGCGCGTCGCGCTCGCGCTCGGCCGCGGCCACCTTCTCCTTGAGCTGGGCCTCTACCTGCTGCACCGCCAGCTGCCGCTGGGCTTCCGCCTGCTGCTCGCGCCCCTTGGCCTCGGCCGCCAGCTCGGCGATGCGCGCCTCCTTGGCCGCCAGCTCGCCCTGAAGCCGCGCCTGCAGGTCCGCCTGGGCCAAGGCCGCGGCATCCTCGGCCGCCTTCGCCTGGGCCTCCAGGGCCGCCACGCGCCGCTCCTGCTCGGCGATGCGCTCCTGGGCCGCCGCCTCCGCCTCAGCCAGGGCTGCGCGCTGGTCAGCGGCAGCGGCCTGGCGCTGGGCCTCGGCCTGGCGGTGCAGCTCGCTGGCGAACTCCTCGTCCCGCACCTGCTTCAGCAGCGCCGCGTAGCCGCTCTCGTCGATCTGGAACACCTCGCCGCAACGAGGGCACTTTATCTCGCTCAATCGCCTCGCCTCCCTGAGAGGTCGCCTGGGGGCCGTCGGCCCCAGCTGGGCTACTCGATGGTGGTGCGCTTCACCAGCACCTGGTCAAGGGCGTCCTCGTCGAGCTCGCAGCCCAAGCCCGCCTCGTAGCCTTGGCCGTTCAGCACCAGGTAGCCACGGGTGATGCCGTAGGTGGGCCAGGTGATGTCCGTCTCGAACACGCGCATCGGCGCGTCGATGTCGCCCGGCGCGAGCACGCCCGGCAGCGTCTCGAACGCAGCGGTCAGGCGCTTCATGACGCCGGTGCCGAAGGGGGCGCCCACCACCACCTCGCGGCCCTGGCCCTGGGCCTGCACGAGGAAGCGCAACGCCGCCTCCACGCCGCCGAACTTGGGGATCTTGATGCAGATGAGCCGCAGGTCCACGAACTGGAGGACGCGCTCGGCCGCGGCGGCGTCCCCATAGGACTCGTCGATGGCCAGAGGCGTATTCATCTTGCGCTGCAAGTTGGCCACCTGGGCGATGGGACTGTGGCGCCCGTCGTAGTTGCTCGCCGGGTCCAGGGGCTCCTCGATCCACGCCGCGCCCAGCATGTCCAACGCCTCCAATTTGGCGCTGTCGCGCGCTTGGAAGGTGCGGTTGGCGTCCAAGGTTATCATTCCCGGGAAGACGTTCTGCACGGCATGGAGCGTCACCAGCTTGGTCTCCGGCGTGATGCGCAGCTTCAGGCGCCGGTAGCCCGCCTCAGCCGCCGTGCGCACCGCCTCCACCGTGCGCTCCGGGGTGCCAGCCCCCAAGGTGCGGCTGCTGGCCACCAGGGCCTGGGAGCCCTCGATGTGCGCCGCCCGCGGCAGGTCGGCCGTGCGCTCCTCCACGCCGCATTCCTTGCGCAGCCGCTCGTACTCCTCGTTGAGCAGGGACCACAGCGGCCGGTCGAGCACCTGGCCCTGGAGGTCCCACAACGCGCCTTCCAGGGCCGTGGTGGCCGCCGGGTAGGAGCTCGCCCCCGGCAGCGCCGCGAACAGGGCCGCCGCGTCGCGCGCATGCATGAGCGGCCGCCCCACCAGGGCTGGTACCAGCTCCTGCTGCAGGTAGCCGATGTCCTCGCCCAGATTGTAGCCGTCGTCCTCCATGCGCACCGAGGCGGCGCACTCCCCCAGGCCGCTGCGTCCCAGATGGTCGAACACCTCCACGATCACGCAGTCCCGATGGGCCAGCTTCACCGGGCCCAGCCGCGCCGGGCGGCGCAGCGGCATGCGCACGAAGTGCAGCACCACGCGGCGCACCTCGATGCGCTGGTTCCACATGGCCTCCACCCGCTCGCCGTCGACGATGCCCATGCGCCGGGGCAGCTCGTCCACCAGCGCCATGGAGGTCGGCGGCTCCATGGTGGGCACCGCCGCCGCCAGGAAGGCGTAGAGAGACTCGGCCGTCAGCTCCTCGTCGCTGCGCTCCACCATGGCGATGGGCACCCGCAGCCCCCGGTCGTCCAAAGCGGTGAACAGGTGCGCATCCGTTGCACCGGGAGCCTGCTTCAGCACCTCGGCCAGCTCCGTCGGGCGCGCGGCCACCGCCACCTCCGAGAACTGCTCGCTGTCCTTGTCTACCACGTAGATGCAGCCGTTGTGCAGCGCCGCTATGTCGCCGGTGAGGAAGAATCCGTCCACGGTGAAGGCCGCCCGGGCGTTCAGGTAGCCGTCGAACACGCCAGGGCCCCGCAGCGCCAAGCGGCCGAAGCCCTGGCCATCCGGGTCGATGATGCGCGCGGAGTAGCCAGCGAGCAGCTGCATGCCGCCGGTGAAGTCCGGGGTGATGGCCGTGGTCGCCACCAAGCTGGAGGTCTCGGTGACGCCGTAGGTGGCGTAGATGGGAGCGCTCTGGGCCAGGGCGCGCTCCACCGTGGTGGGGTTCAGCGCGCCCCCCACGATGAGAATGCCCTGATAGGTGGCCAGCCGCGACAGGATGGCCGCCGTGGGCCGCACCTGGGCCGCCGCCAGGCGCATGGCCTCCTCGCTGGTGAACATGCCCGCCTCCACCGCCTGGGAGAAGGTGATGTGCGCGTTGGCGAGCGACTCGCTGGCCCGCGCCTCCTCCACCGCCAGCATGTCCCGCAGCATGCGGTCGGTCACGGCGATGTGGGTGGCATGGCGCACCTCGGCGTCGTTCAGCACGCGCAGGGCGTCGAACACCTCGTAAATGCGCAGGCTGCTGCGGTTCTCCACCGAGCGGACCAGGGCCGCCAAGCCGCTGGCATGGGAGAACGGCAGCGCCGCCTGCCACAGCCCGGCACCGTAGGTCATCAGGGCAGCGCAGGCGCTCTGGGCGCTCGCGGTCAGCTGGCGCCAGGTGAGCGGCACCGCCTTGAACTTGCCTGCCGTGGTGGGAGTGAACAGGATGACGCCCCGCACGTCGGGGTTGAACAGGTGCGACTCGCGCTCGGCGTAATGCACCGCCTCTTCGATGATGTCCTGCTGCTCCCCCATGATGGGCTTGCTCGTGCGCTCCAGCCGCTCTGGACTGGCCAAGGGCGAGGACACGCTCGGCCGCTCCGGCGCCATCACGTGAGGCAGCGGTGCCGAGCTGCGCTTGACGTTCAGCCGCGGCAAGGGCCCAGAGTTGCGGCTGCCCGGCGCCGCCACGCTCGGGCGCTGCAGGGTTGCGCTCGCCTGGCGCGCCTCGATGATGGCGTCGAGTCCGGCGATGGTGTCGCCCCCTTCCACGAACAGCCCGCGCACGTACACCATCAGCTCGGCTGCCACGTGCGGCGTGATGGTGCACACCACGTTCAGCCCGTCGCGACGGATGTCGTAGAGGCGCAGCAGCTTGTCCGCTTCGGACACCTCCTGGTCCATGACCACCACGGTGAAGGCGCCGTAGGCCGCGGCCAAGATGAGGAAGACGAGCTCCGGCGAGTTCGGCAGGTCGAGCACCACCACATCGTTGGGCTCGACGCCCCGGGCCACCAGGTAGCGCGCGAAGGACGCGGCGATGAGGCGGGCTTGGCGGTAGGTGTAGGCCACCTCGATGCCATTGCTGCCGACAAAGGTGAAGAAGACCTGATCAGGAACGCTTCTCGCCGTGCTTTCGAAGGTATCGATCATGAGCGGTCTTCGGGCTCGCGTTTCTCGTCGTGGCGGGTCGGCTCTATGCAGCCAAGGCAGCCCGCAGCCCGTGCCGCCTCGCCATCCCGCGCAGCCGTCGCAGCGGCCCCGCAATGCCGAAGCGAGCCCTCCGGATACGCCGGAGCGAGCCTCGATGTTGCCTTGTGGTAGGTAAAGGCCTGCTTAGCGACGGAGTGCGAATGAGTCGAGTTTGCCGAGACCATCCGATGAAGCGCAGGAAGCGCCATCAAAATGATTCTAAGCAGGTGCAGACTATCATACGCTAAATATGGCGCTTCGCCACCCACAAAGCCCCATTATCTTGTGATTTTTTCGCCCGCCACCATGCGAACCCACGCTCGCGAAACGCCAGCCCACGGCTTGCGGCCACCGGCCCGCCAAGGCCGCCGTGCAGCACGCCGCGCATCCCGCCAGCCCGTCGGCTGCCCGGCAACGCCCGCCAGCCACCCGCCATCTCAGGTCGCGCCCGAGCCTCACACCCTGGCCGACCCCAGGAACCGCTCGGCGTTGCCCCTCAGCATCTGCTCGAACTCCGCCTCGGAGAAGGGCAGCGCCGTGAACGCCTCGTACTCCGCCACCGGGTCCCACATGGGAAAGTCCGACCCGAACATGATGCGGTCGGTGCCGTAGAGGCGCACCAGCTCCGCCGTGCGGCGCGGCCCCAGGAACGCCTGGGCGCTCGACATGTCCAGGAGGCACCGCTCGTCCTCCAGGTACTCCACGGCCAGGTCATACACCGACCAGCCGCCGAAGTGGGCCGCGTCTACCACCAGGTCGGGGAAGGCGCGCAGCACCTTCTTCAGCCGGCGCGGGTGGGAGTGGTCGTAACGGTAGTCGCCGCAGTGCAGGATGAGCGGCAGCCGCCCCTCGATGATCTCGTAGATGGCCATGAGCCGCGGGTCGTCCATGTCCACGGCCTGGGTGTCCGGGTGCAGCTTCAGCCCCCGCAGCCCCAGCCCGATGGCCCGCTCGACCTCGGCCTCGGGGTCCGGGTAGTCCTGATGCAGCGTGGCGAACCCCACGAACTCCGGGTGCTCGGCGCACTGGGCCGCTATGAAGTCGTTGATGGACTCCACGTTGCCCGGCTTCACCGCCACCGAGTGCACGACGAAGCGCCCGATGGGGCTTCCCGCGCATTCTGCGAGCAGGTCCTCGGCCGTGCCGCCCTGGGCGTCCATGGCTATGTTGTAGAAGGCCCCCACGCTCTCGACGGCGCGATCCGCCACCTTGGGCGGGTAGATGTGGCAGTGGCAATCGATGACCGTCAACGCCATCCCCTACCTCACCAAGATGCGCGTGATGCGGTGGCGGTCCATGGCCTCCACGGTGAAGGTCGCGCGGCTGCGCACCGCCTCATCGCCGCTGAGGTGCGGCGTCTCCGCCTCCACCTCGACGGACTCCCCCACGCTCGGGATGCGGTCGAACAGCGCCATGATCAGGCCCGCTGCCGTCTCGCATTCGTCGGCCTCCAGCGGCTCGAACCCGATCAGCTCCACCACATCGCCGATGGGCAGCGACCCGTCGATCTCGTAGCCGCCATCGGGCAGCTTGGTCACCTCGTCGGCGGTCTCGTGGCGGTACTCGTCGTCGATGTGCCCCACGATCTGCTGGATGACGTCGCTCATGGTCACGATGCCTGCCGTGCCGCCGTGCTCGTCCACCACCAGGCAGATCTTGGTGCGCTGCTCCTGCAGCTCCTGGAGCACCCGGGCGATGGGCATGGTCTCGGGCACCGCTGGAAGCTCCCGGATGTTCCATTCGCTCATGGGAGTGTCGGCCGGCATCAGCAGCAGGTCCTTGATCTGCACGAAGCCCACCACGTGGTCCTTGCTGCCGTTGCACACCGGGTAGCGCGTGTACTTGTACTGGCGCGTGACGTCCAGATTCTCCTCCAGGGAATCCTGCAGGTCCAGGCAGATCACCTCGGTGCGCGGCGTCATGATGGCCTCGGCGTCCTTGTCGCCCAGGTCGAAGATGTTGTCCACGAACTCGTTCTGCTCCGGCCGGATCAGGCCGCTCTCCGTCGACTCGTCGATGAGGAGCTTGATCTCCTCGCCGGTGTACACCTCGTGCTCGTTGGCCGGATCGTGGCCGCACAGCTTCACCACCCAGTTGGTTATGCCGTTGAACACCACCATGACCGGGTAGGTCACCTTGTAGAACATGCGCAGCGGGCCGGCAGAGAACAGGGCGTACTTCTCGGTGGAGAAGATGGCGAAGCTCTTGGGGATCAGCTCGCCCACCACTACGTGCAGCGCGGTGATCAGCACGAAGCCCACGGCCACGCACACCGGGTACACCGCAGACTCGGGCAGCCCTATCGCCAGCAGCGGTGCCTCCAGCACCGCCGACACCGCCGGCTCGCCCAGCCAGCCGATGGCCAGGGAGGCCAAGGTGATGCCCAGCTGGCACGCCGAAAGGTAGGCGTTTATGTTGCTGGACACGTCCAGGGCGGCGCGGGCGCCCTTGCGGCCCTCGGCCACGGCCAGGTCGAGCTGGGAGCGGCGCACGCGCACCAGGGCGAACTCGGCCACCACGAAGAACGCGTTCATGGCCAGGAAGAACAGCACCAGCAGGATGCTCAGGGCAGTCATCAACATTACAGCTTCAACCTCGTTCTACTTTCTCGGCGCGCCTCAGTGCGGTGCTAGTATGTTAGCTACGTCAACCGCTTCTATATATCATAGCGCAGTCCAAAGCCAGGGGGCGTTTTCACTCATGGGGCTAACTCGTAAACAATGGTTCATGCTCGGCGTGCTGGTGTTCGGCTCGTTCCTGACCATCCTCAACCAGACGCTGGTGGCACCGGCCCAGCCCTCCATCATGGCGGACATGGCCATCGACGCTACGACGGTCCAGTGGCTCCAGACCGGCTTCACGCTGGTCAACGCCATCATGATTCCCATCACGGCGTTCTTGCAGGACCGCTTCTCCACCCGCAAGCTGTTCATCGCCTCCATGCTGCTGTTCGCGGGTGGCAGCGCCCTGGCCGCCGTGGGCCTGTGCTTCCCCATGCTGCTGGCCGGCCGCCTGGTGCAGGCGGCCGGGGCGGGCATCCTCATGCCCATGACCATGACGGTGCTCATGCTCACCTTCCCCATAGAGAAGCGCGGCAGCGCCATGGGCGTGTTCGGGCTGGTCATCGCCTTCGCGCCAGCGGTCGGCCCCACGGTAGCCGGCATCGTCATCGACACGGCGGACTGGCACATCATGTTCCTGGCGGTCACCTTGCTCTCGCTGGTCGTGGTGGTGCTGTCGGTGTTCCTGATGGAGGCGCGGCCGCCAGCCAGCAAGGGGGATTCGGCCCTCGACCCGCTCTCGCTCGCGCTCTCCACCTTGGGATTCGGCTTCCTGCTGTTCGGCTTCTCTACCGTCAGCGCCGCAGGCATGCTGGTCGTGTCGCTGGCGGCCGTGGCCTTGGGCACCGTGGGCGTCGTGTGGTTCTTCATCCGCCAGCTGCACCTCGAGACCCCCATGCTTCAGGTACGCGTGCTGCTCAACCGCAAGTTCCTCATCGGCACCATCATCGGCATGCTCGTCCAAGGCGCGCTGCTCAGCCTGCCGGTGCTCATGCCCATCTACGTGCAGACCCTCATGGGCTACTCTGCCACCATATCCGGCCTGCTGCTCATGCCGGGCGCCATCATCATGGGCATCATGAACCCGGTGGCCGGGCGCCTGTTCGACAAGCTTGGGCCGCGCAAGCTGGCCATACCCGGCATGGTGCTGCTCACCGCCTCCACCTTCTGCTACGCCTTCGTGGGGCTGGGTACGTCGCTGATGACCATCGCCATCATCAACGCCGTGCGCATGTTTTCCATGGCCCTGGTCAACATGCCCATCACCACCTGGGGCATGAACGCGCTTGACAACAAGCTGATGAACCATGGCACCTCGGTCAACAACACGCTGCGCCAAGTGGCTGGCAGCCTGATGACCGCCGTGGTCATCTCGGTGTACGCCTTCACCGAGCAGCTGGACTGGCCATCGGTCGGCTGGCCCCAGAGCGCCATGGAGGGCATCAACTTCTCGTTCTTCATCTGCGGCATCCTCATGCTCGTCGGGCTGGTGATGACCATCGCCCTGGTGAAGGACAAGCGCGGCGGCGCCAAGGCCGCACCCAAGGGCGTCCCGAAGGACAGCCTGCTGCGCTCCATCATGAAGACCGACATCTACACGCTGCCCGCCACAGCCACCGTCCACGACGCCATGGAGCTGTTCATCGGCAAGGGCATATCCGCAGCGCCCATCGTGAACGGCCATGGCGAGCCCATCGGGTTCATCTCCGATGGCGACATCCTGAAGCGCCTGAGCCGCCAAAGCGAGTCGTTCATCGATCCCATCGTGCTCATCGCCAGCTCCGTCCACGATGACACCGCCTACGACGAGCGCCTGGAGCAGCTGATGCAGAAGAACGTGCGCGAGGTGGGCGTGCCACGCAGCATCGGCGTGAGCGTCGACGCCGACATAGCCGACGTCTGCCGCGTGCTTGCCCAGAACCACCTGAAGAAGGTGCCGGTGCTCGACGGAGACCATATCGTGGGCATCATCAACCGCTCCGACATCACCCGTTACTCCATGGAGGCCTACCTGGAAGGTCGTGCACGGCAAGCGGTCTACTGCGAGGAAGGGGCTCCGGAGCCCGAATGCGCCTGCGCGAAGCCCTAGGCGGGGAATGGCCGGAGTCAGCTAGAATCATGCGCGTCTGCGCGAAGGCCTAGGGGCGACCGGAGCCGGCTAGAGCCATGCGCACCGGCACGAAGGCCTAGGGGACAGCCGATCGAAGCCGGCTAGGAGCGGGCGCACCGGCACAGTGGCCCGGGCGACCGCCGATTGGAACCGGCTAGAGGCGGAGCAGGCGCGGCATAGAAACGGAACGGGCTGCGGAGCCTTCGCCCCGCAGCCCGTTTCCCTCTGCGTATCCCCTCATCGCCGCCCTTCTTCGCAGCGGGTCGACGCATCTTATGGGCGCGGGCCCTCGCCCCAGGGCGAGGGCCCTGCCTGCCCGGCACCCGCCACGTGGCGAGCGCCGGGGTCGTCATCGGTTACCTACGCCGCTGGTAGTCCATGTACTCGCGGTAGGCTCGCGCTTGGGCCGCTTGGGCCGCCGCCGCCGCCCCCGCTCGGCGCATCCTCATGGCCACCAGGCCGCACACGGCTGCCACCACGATCAGTACGATGATTGCCATCAGCCAGGCGTTGTCGCCGGTCTGGCTCAGGTTGGTGCCGTTGCCGCCATTGCTGGACGTGCCGTTCGGGTTGTAGCCCGTGGAGCCATTCGGGTTGTTGGTGCCCGGCTTGTTGGTGCCGCTCGGGTCATCGTCGTTGTTCGGGTCGTCCGTGCCGCTGATGCCGTTGTTGGTGAACTCGGCCACGAACTTGTGGTCCGCGTTGTTCATCACCAGCGGGTAGGTGGCTGCCGGCCATTCCTGGGCAGCCGTGTCGTCCACCTTGATGGTCTTCAGCTTCTCGCCCTTGTCTGGCGTGAGCGTCAGCACCTCGTTGAACCCATCGGCCACCGGGATGCTCACGGTGCCGTCCTTGCTGGTCACCGAGAACTCGCCGGTCTTGTTGGTCACAGTGCCGTTGCCCCTGACCGTCACCTTCAAGGTGTGGGTGGTCTGCTGGCTCTTGGGCATGAACTCCACGTGCACCCGGTAGGGGTTGTTCATGCCCTGCTTCACCGTGAAGGTGTAGCCCGAGTCGCCCACGTTCAGCGGAATCTGGCTGCCGTCCACCACCACGCGCTTCAGCACGTAGCCGTTGTTCGGCTTCCAGGTGACCGTCACGTCGGTGCCGAAGGACACCGGGTTCACACCCGGGCGCCAGTCGACGGTGCCACCCTCGCTGCAGGTCACCTCGACGTTGAGGCTCGTCGCATCGCGCTGCACGTAGTTGCCGTTGTTGAACTCGTCCTCGGTCAGCTTGCGCAGCTTGACGGTCACCTCGTGGGCATCGCCGTCGTTCAGGCCCTTCGGGGCGAACTTGTAGAACTCGTAGTAGGTCGGCGTCTCGGCGGCCTCGGCCTCGCGCGCCAGCTGGTCGGGAGTGGCCTTGACCTCGGTCATGGTGCCGTCGCCGTTCGGGCGCAGCAGCTTGCCGTTGCCAGCAGCCCAGGCCTGTGGGTCGGTCGCCCGGCTCTTGCTCGGGTCGCGGCTCACCATGCCGCCCCAATCCTCGACCGGCTGGCCGTCGACCAGGATCTCGTCCACGGTGTAGTACAGCTTCTTGTCAAGGTTCACCACGGGGCCCACCTCGAAGGTGGTGGCCTTTGCGCTGCTCGGGATCTTGTAGCTGATGCGCGTGTCCGTGCTGCTCGCGATGCGGGCGTTGGTCGGGTCGCGCAGCTCCACCAGGTCGCTCGGGCGGCTCGCCAGCTCGGTCAGAGCGCCACCGGAGCTCGTCTGGAGCCCCAGCTCCACGTCGGTGGTGAAGCTGTCGCTATCTTCCACCAGCTGGCCTGGGTTCTCAGGGTCGAAGTAGGAGGGCTTGTCGTTCGGGATGTACTCCACATACAGCGATCCGGTCGGGTTGCTGGGATCCTTCAGTTTGAGCGTATAGATGTAGGCCGTGCCGTCCTTGGTCACGGACACCTTGCTCACGTTCGAGCCCAGCAGCAGCTTCCCAAGCTGAGAGCCCTCGGACGGGGTCAGCGTCAGGTCGAACGGCTCCTCAGGCTCGTCAATCGGGAAGCGCATGGAGTCGTTGGTGTAGAAGCCGTTGGCCATGTCGCGATCGAGGTCGGCAGTGGCCCGCACGTTGCCAGTGGTGCGCTTGGTGCCGCCGATCTGGATGCCACCGCTGCCGCTACCGCCAACCTCAACGTCGAGGTTGCCGCCAGGCTTGTCCGGCGGGTTGGGCTTGTCGGTCTCGGGGCCATAGTACACCGTCACCCACACGTCCTTGTCTGTGTCTGGAGCCTTCAGCGTGTACGTGCCCTGGGTCACCGGGTTCGCCTCGGTAACGGTGTTCGTGTCCTTCTTCTCCGATTCCGTCGATCCCACGGCCACCTTGTAGATGTTGGCCACCTTGGGATCCTTGACGAAGAAGGTCATCAGCAGGTTGGCACCCTGGGTGATCTCAACGGTGCCGTCATCGGGCGAGAGCACGCCCTGGCCCGCCTGCTTCCCAGCCTTCACCGGGTGCACCTTGATGGTCGTGGGCACGTAGTAATTCGGATCATCCGGCTTGTCCGTGACCTTGAAGTTCACGATGATGGTGCGTTCGGCCGCAATCAGCTCGCCGGTAACGCCGTTCAGGCGAGGGCTCACGACCCATGTGGTCTTCTTCTCGCTGTTGGTATTGACCCACCCTAGGTTGTTGCCACCGCTGTCCACGATGGAGTCCACCATGTATCCCGGCTTCGGGATGATGGACAGCGTGACGGTCTTGTCCGTAGGCGCCTGCGTGTACCAAGGCGAGACCGTGCCCCAAGCTTCGTTGTTGGAACGAGCGAACACCTTGTAGTACTCGGTGCTTTCTTTGAAGTCCACCTCGATGTCGGTGTACCAATTGTCCGGGTAGGGGCCGACCTCGACGATGATGTCGCCGTTCTCGTCCTTATGGGTCGGGATCTCCACGCGGTTGCCGTTCTCGTCGGTGCCCCAGACCTTGTCGACCTCATGGCCCGGATCAGGGATGATGACGATGGGCAGCTTCTCGCCGTCCGGCACCTCCACCGTGCCCGAAGGGACGGTCACGCCACCAGGGGAGGGCTTGATGGTCACCGTATGGGACGGCGGCGGGGTGATGGTCGAGTTGCCGTCGTCGAAGGTCACGCGCAGGACCGCAGCAGTCGAGGTGCCGCCAGCCTTGCCGATCACGGTGAAGGTGCCGTTGGTCAGCAGCTTCGTCTTGTCGACGGTCACGCCGTCAGCGCCGGACTCCACCACGACGTCCTTGATCTTCTTGCCGTTGTTCGGCGTCACCATGAAGGTGACCGGAGTGCCGGAGCCGTCCTTCTTCACCATGGCGCCCGTGGGGGACACCACGCCGCCGCCATCGGTGAGCACCGTCACCGGGCGCATGTCGAAGCCAGGCTCGGGGTCTGCCGGGTTGTAGCCGTCCTCCACGGTGAACTCCACCTGGATGGTGTGGTTGCCCTGCACGTTCTTGAATGTGTAGTAGCCCTGGAGCGCAGCCTTCTGCTCGTCGGTCGGGTTCCCGGTGATGCCGGAGATGATGTTGCCGAGGATGTCGCCGCCGTCGATCCTCACGCTCTTGATCTTGTAGCCCTTGATCGGCGTGAACACGAAGGTCTGGTCGGCACCCTTCTGCACCTTGATGGTGCCGCGCGGGCTAATGTCGCCGATGCCGCCGAGCACGGAGGCGTCGATGGTGGCCATGCGCCCGTAGTTGGGATCGTTCGGGTCCGTCGGGTCCGGGTTGGTCGGCTCCGTCGGCTTGGACGGGTCGGTCGGGTCGGTGTTCGCAGCCCGGAACGTCGCGTCCACCTCGATGTCACTGAGCACGTTCTTGAACGTCAGCCCCAGATTGTTGTGGGTGGCGGTGCCGCCAGCGGCAATCTTGTCCTTGATGCCGTCGATCAGGTCGCTCGGCAGCGTGCCGCTGGCCAGCAGCTTCTCGAAGCCGTCTGCGGGCTTGTCGGCCGCGCTGTTCGGCACGGCGAAGCGAATCGTCGCCGTGGATGCGTTGTAGTAGGCCTTCACGTTGGCCGAGAAGGTCACCTTGGCACCACCCAAGGTCTCGGGCTTGCCATCGGAAGTGGTGCCCGGGAAGAACGTCACCGTCTGCTTCTCACCCTGCAGCATGATCGCGCTGTCGGGGCTGAGCGTGCCGTTGCCGCTGCTCACCTTGGTGGTTAGCGAGAACTTGGACGACGGGATAATCGGCTCGTCCGGGTCCGTCGGGCCAGGCGGCGTGGTGCTCTGCTTGTTGAACGTGGGCGTGATGGTGATCGGGCCCTGACCGATGTCGGGAAGCACCACGTAAGGCGCGTCATCGGGGCCAAGGGTGATGGTCACCTGTGTGCCGTCGGACTTGGTGTAAGTGATGGTGGCCCCACCGAACTCAGAGCCATTGTCCGGCACGAAGGACACCGGCAGGCTACTGCCCACGGGCACCTTCAGCGGGTTGTTGGCGCCGCCGATGAACGGCTTCACGCCACCGGTGCCATCGCCAGCGCTCGGGTTGATGGTCACCGGGTTGTTGGTCATGGTCGGATCCGGCAGCGGCGTCGGGTCCGGAGCCGGGTTGGGCTTCGGGTCCGGCACAGGGCCGGGCTGGGGGTCAGTGATGCCGCCAGAGGTGCCGCCGTTGTCGGTGTCCTTCTCGAAGATGACCAGCACCGTGGTGTCCTCATGGACATTGGTCAGCACGAAGGTGCGGCTGGTCGGGTTCGTCGCCTTCAGAACGCCATTCACGATGACCCATTTGGCCTCGTAGCCGGCGTCAGGATCGAACACCAGGGAGAAGTTGCCGAATTTCTGCACGTCGGTGGCATCGCTCGGAATCAGGCGGCCATGGGGCTGACCGTCGTCCCGGCTGTTTCCGACCATCGGGGTCACGGTGACCATAGTCTTCTTGTCGTCGAGCTCAGGATCGGTCGGGGCGCCCGCATCGTTGTTGCGGGCGAACTCCACGACCAACTCCATGTTGGGGTTCGCCTGCACCATGGCGTCTTGGGGCGTGAAGGTCCACACGTAGCCGTTGTTGGCAAGTTTAGTCAGGTCGATGGTGGACAGCGGCGTGGTGCCCGTGCCCGTCAGCTGAGCGCTCGCAATCTTGTAGCCGCGCTCAGGCACGATCTGGAAGTTGTAGGTGCCACCGCCATAGACCGTCTGGTCATGAGCGGGGGACACCGTGCCATGGACCGGGGTCGTCCCGTCGGTGTTGCGCGTCGTCACACTCAGGTTGGCGCTCGCCCCCACCGGCTCGAACTTCAGCAGCACGGTGTAGCTGTTCGGCAGCTTGGGCAGCGCATAGACCAGCTTGCCATCGGCGTCAGCCGTCAGAGTGTTCGGCGTAACCCAGGAGTGGGTCTTCCCGTCCACCTCGAAGCTGACCTCGACTTCCTTCAGCTTATAGCCGGGGTTCGCCTTCACGGTGATGTTATGCGGGTTGCCGTCCACGGTGTTGAACGGCACCTTGAAGCCATTGGGCTGGATGCCAGCAGAGCCACCGGCCGGGGCGTTGGCCAGGTACACGCCGCCATGGGCGGTGTTGGAGCTATTGATGGTGGCCTCGAAGTCGAATTCGACCGGCGGCTTGCCGGTCACAGCCCCGAAGTACACTTCGAACCACACCTTCTCGCCGTTGGCGATGGTGTTCAGCTTGTGGATGAAGCGGGCATCGGTCACGTCGACGACGGTCCAGTCGTCAGCCACCGGGGTCGCGTTCGCCGCAGTCACCGCCATGCGCATGCCCTTGAGGGCGTAGTTGGTTCCGTTGCTCGCGTCATTCGGCTTCAGGATCATGAAGCCGGAGCCGTTGTTGGGCATGTCGGCCACGTTCAGCTCCTCCGCGAACGTGCCCACCGGCGACGGCTCGGATTTGGTCGCGCCGTCCTCGTCGGTCCATACGAGCTGCAGGGTGCCGTGCTTGTCGGCATCGGGGTTGGCCGGCAGGGTCGGGTCGCCCGCGAGGAACTCCGACTCGGAGAGGACCTTGGCGTCGAAGGCGATGTTCTCGGCCTCGTACTGGTTCCCGTCGCTCTCCACGAAGGTGGCATCCAGCACCACGTCTGTGCCGATGGAGCGGATGGCCAGAGTGTCCAGGTTGGGGTTCAGCACGTAGAAGCGACCCTGGTTCGTTATCGGGGGCGTCGCCGCGCTGTCATACAGGGTCCAGTCGGGCTGGCCCGCCTCCTTGAGCACCAGCTTCTCAAGCTTGTACTCATGAGAGGGGTCGGCAGGGGTGCCGTACTTGATGGCGTAGGAGGCCCCAGCGTCCACCGGGTAGTCGATGACGCTTTGAGGGAAGGGGTTCGCGCTCAAATCAGCCGAGAAGGGCTCGAACCAGCCGCCAACGGGCTTGCTCGGATCGTTGGTGCTGCTGGTGCCGTCCAGATGCTTGGTGGTGGAGTTCACCGTCACCGTGAAGTGATCGGCCGGGTTCACCGGGTTGGTGGGATGGTCCGGATCGTATTTGTTGTCGTAGAGGATGGCGAAGCAACCCGTCAGAGCCGCCTCGATGCCGCTCTGCGGGAAGTCCAGGGCCACGTACTTCACGCCGTTGTGCTCGACCACGGTGGCCGGAAGATGCTTGACCTCCTGGTTCTCATGGCTGCCGGCCGGAGCGGAGCCCAGGGTCTCGGTCCACAAGACCTCGACGCTGCTGCCCGCCTCCAGGTTTGCTGGGGTGGAACCGTAGTTGCTCGAAGCCTTCACCAGGGGCAAGTACACGGTAAGCTTGTTGCCCAGGTGCTTAGCGATGGCCGTGCCATCGGGGAAGGTGGAGGGCTTGCCGTCCGGGATGCTCAGCTCCACGTTCCATACCGGGCTCAAGTCCGCGCCGGAGGTCTTGCCGGCCTCGACCTGCATGAGGGTGTAGATGTTCGGCAGGAAGCTGTTGCCGTTGTCCACCTTGGCCTGGTTCACCTGGATGGCAGTCTCCTTGTACATGAGGTCGCTATGGACCGCCACGTCGTTATAGTTGAGCGCCCAGTCGGCGTCGTCTGCGGTGTTGACGTCGTTGCCCGGATCGGCCACGAACCCGTTGGTGTTGCCATGGACGGTACGGTCGATGAAGTAGTCGTCGTAAGCCGGGTCGTCCTTGACGGTCAGCAGGTAGATGGGGTTAGCCACAGCGGTGCGCACGCCATCGGTGACCGTGCACTCGAAGCGGTAGTACTCGCCATCGACGAACTTGCCGATGTCGGCAAGGTAGGTCAGATCGAGCTTGGAAATCATGACGCGATCGTCGTTAGGGCTCACGTCGGTGTGCACCGCGTTGCAATGGTTGACGTAGGTGCCCAGCAGCTCGTTGGTGCCATCCTTGTACACGTTCCACGTGAAGGTGTAGGACGAAGGATTGCCGCCCGTAGCCGCCACTCCCGCATACAGCGGGTTAGGGGTGGAGGCAGAGTCGATGAGCTGCTGCACCGTCGCGCAGATGAACTGGGACGAGGCCGTCTCGATGTCATCGGTGAACGTGCCGATGCTGATCGTGGACGAAGCGCTCGCCGTGCCAGAGCCATCGAGGTTGCCGGCACCGCCGTCAGCCAGGCCCTGGTCGACAGCGTCCTGCTGGCCTGTGCGGTCGGGGTCGAACGTCAGATCCTCCGGCGCCACATAGCTCGGGTCTGTCACCTGGGCGTTGACGTCGCGCTCGGCAGCCATGCCCAAGCCGGGGTTATATGACATGAGGAGGCAGACACTTAAGAATGCTGCGAATAGCTTGTGTACGTACTTTCTCATAGCATATCGCTCCTTCAGACCAGTGCGGCGCGTCCCTTCAACACGTTGGCCCGCAATGGGTTTCATCTATGCTCTAAGCCCTCGCCCCTGCTTGGAAGCCAAGGGCTCGTTAGTTCTTAGTTGGTGGCAGGCTTCTGGTGCCGCACCTGCTCAGTCGTGCTCTTTCGGCAAGTCCGCTCCCGTACGAACCGCCTAGGGGGCCATTCCAGGCCCCGCGGCGTTGCTGATTCCTAGCTCTTGACCCTGACGAGCACCTTAGCGCCTGCTTGGCCCACCATCTCCTCAGTCTCAGGGTCCAGAGCCGAGAAGACTGCTGTGCAGTTGTATTCGCCAGCAGGCAGGTCGTAAGAAAGGGGTGCTCGCTGTATGTGGTAGTTCGGATCGATGATGCCGCTCTCGTAGACCGTCTCTCCATTGTCGTCCCGCGTCACCGTCACCTGCATGAGGTACCGGTTGCCCGGGATGTTCTCAATCTCCCAGTTGCCTGGGGCCGTGCCATTCTCGAACTCGACGACGCCCGCAATGGAGATGTTGAACATGCCCTCCTCAACCTGTTGGTTGAGCATCTCCTGAATCTCAGCCGCGCTCTTGCCCTCTAGCTGACCGAAATCGGCGTTGCGGTCGCGATTGTTCTCCGCATCGCACATGTAGAAGGCCAGCAAGCACGCCACCGCGATAGCCGCCAGGAGCAGGATGAGGATGATAATCCAAGCCCGCTTCTTTTTCTTCTTATTCGGCTGGAAGCCGTAAGGAGGCGGGTACTGGGGCATCCCATACTGAGGCTGCTGGGGCATCTGCGGAGGGTAAGGGGCGTTGGGTGCGTTCATGGTCGAGATGAGCTCCTGTTAAGGTTCGTGTCCGTCAGTTGAAGCGGCCCATATGGTAACTGCTGTCAACCGGCTTTCATTCCCAGAGATGCAAAATCCTTTAAGAAAATGGCCCCTGCTCCAAAGCTATTTCAGAGCAGGGGCCCATTTCGCATCTCAAGGTCAGTGGGGTTGGGTTACTTCGTCAGCGAAGGTTCCCGTTCTCCAATCAAAACCTTTCACCAACTAGGCACGCTTCGGGCCGATGGTGTAGACCAGGCGAGCAACGTCCCTGATGGTCTCGTCAGCATTGGACAGCTGAGTGCCGGAGATCGCCAGAGTGATGGTGTCCTTGGTCGGAGTCGTAGTGTTTGCGGCCTTGGCGATGGTCCAATCACCGTCGTTGAACTTCTTGAAGCCGTAAAGAGCGCCGTCCTTGGAGGTAGTGCCATCGATAGCGGTGAAGCTGGTATTGTCACCCATATCGCTAGTGCCGGACTTCAGGGTTGCGATGGTTTCAAAGTTGCCGTCAGCGTTGTCGGTCATGTTGTCAGACCGAGCAGTCACCACGAAGCTGCCGAACGAAGGGGTGGTGCCATTGTTCCACTTGATCTTCGTGCTGTTACTGGCCAAGCCAGCATTCGCACCGAAGGTGTAGTACTTGTCGGAGCCGTTGTTGTTCGCAGTCTGCTCCAGATTCCACTCGACGCTCCAGACCTCAACTGCAGCCTGGTCGCCGTTGTTCTGGATGTAGTAGCCGGTGGGGGCGACACCAGCACCACCCTGCTGGTCCAGCATGAAGGGGAGCTTCAGCGGCAGGGTCACGCTGTAGTGGGAGGAGTAGGTGGCAATCTGCACCGTGGTGCTGCCAGCACGATTGTTCTGGTTGATGTTGGTCAGATCAGTGGTGTTGGCCACGTCCGCGCCGGTCATGTTGTTGTTGTCAGCGAAAGCCGGAACAGCGGTGCCGAACGCCAGAACTGCACTCAGTGCCACAGCGCCGAAGATCTTGCGACTCTTCTTCATGATCTTCTCCTTCTTCTTTCTTCGGGGCTCCCGCCCCATGCTTCCTGTCTTGCTCGACCTGAAACCTTCGCACCAACTCTCACTTAACTCCCGCACACATCCCGGGCTTCCGGATCCCGCTTCTTCTGTGCGGGACTTGAGTGACGTTAAGATGTGATTTGGTTTTCAGGTTTCTTTCAGTTGCGTATATTACGCGCGGGTAACGGCGAGCGCAAGAGGTTTCTGAAAGTTTTTTAAGGTTTCTTTGGCTTTCCTTCAGGTTACGGGAGCCAGCCAGGACGGCCTGCGCCCAACTAGCGGAAAAATGCTTTTTCATCTGGTATTTCATGGTTGACAAATGAGCTTAGGGGCTCTGCTGCGCCACTCCCCTTTCTGGGTCGCCCCAAGGGGTTTTGGATGAACTGTGGAGCAGTCGAACAGCTGTTTCCTGAAAGAAACCTGAAAGGAAACCTTAAGACATGGGCGCCGGAATCCTCCTGCCACCGTCCGGACGTCCCTACGTCACCTTGCGGCCAATCCCTACATATATATGTAGGGTCGCCGCGTCGACGTCGCCTGCGGTTCGCCAGGCCCTACAGCCCGTATTCGGCGTAGAGGCGCGCGAGCAGCTCCGGGTCCGCGGAGGCGGCCCTCAGGTCCTCGATGCGGCCGTCGTCGAGCAGGCGGTCGGCCAGGGCGCCGAAGCGGGCCTCGCCCTCGGCGCGGCCCTCTTCGAGGCCCTCGGCGCGGCCTTCTTGGCGGCCCTCTTCGAGGCCTTCCTCCCGGCCCTCGGCGCGGCCCTCTTGGCGGGCGACCCTCTCGTGCACCCTCATGTTATGCTCCATCGTGATGAAGCCCATGATGGCCTCCCTTCGCGCGGGGTCGTCGTTCACTACGGAGACGGCGGCATCGATCTCGGCGGTTAGGCTGTCGGCCACCTCCCCGCTCCTCACGTATCGTAGCAGGTTCCGCAGCCCCTCGTCCGGCTCGCTCTCCCAGCCATGGGCGTTCAGCACCAGCCAGTGGGCACGGCAACCCGCCTCCATCAACGGGTCCTCGCGGCAGATGCGCTCGAAGCTGTAGGCGGCCAGGGCGCGCCCGTAGGGGTCGTAGTCGCAGAGGAACACCACCCAGCTCTCCGGCAGCTCGTCGTAGCCAGAGCCCTTGGCCAAAAGCGTGGAGTCCATGACGGACTGGCAGTAGCGCAAGCGCTCGCCAAGGCATGGTTCACGGCTCGCCTGCATCTCCACGTCGTAGACGCGTCCGCTCCCCTTGACGAACGCGTCCAGCCGCACCCCGCGAGCATTCAACCCCGGTTCTAGCGAATGCTCGACCGCATGGTAGTCGATGCGCTCGATGTCGAACCCGAGCACGCACTCGATCAGGCCCTTGCATATGCCCTCGTCGCGCATCACCATGTCGAACACCGGCGAGCAGCTGAAGGGATAGCGCCTTGCAGCTTTCTCGTTGCCTTCCAAAGCGCAGTCGAGCTCTTGCATCTGCGGCCTCCTTGCCCTTGATGGATGCATCCAAGGGCAAGCATAGGGGCGCCATCTCCCAGAAACACCACACAGCTCCAGCAAATCGCGCAGGTCGCCGCTCCTGCAGTTTCGACAGGAGCCCAACAGGCGTGGTCCTGCCAATTCGCCCCATCGCCAGCAACCCTATCCCTCGCCTCCAGCAGGATTGGCCACTCGCTGTCGTCTGGATCCAGCAGAATCGCCCGCTGCCAGACTGCCGCCTGCCTACTTGCGGCCCCAGAGGACGTAGTTGCCGGTGCCGAGGAGGCTGGCGTAGTCGCTCTGGAAGTCCTTCAAGTAGGTCTCCAGCTTGGTGTCCTTCTCGACCAGGAGGTAGTCGAAGTCGTAGCGCTCGAGGAACTCCTTGAAGTCGCGGTCGGTCCAATCGCCGCGCATCATGTCGACGTACTCGTTGTAGTAGTCGGTCTCGGCGCCGGTCATGGCGGAGTTCCACAGCTCGGGCCGCGGGTCCATGAACGCCTTGTAGCCGCGCCATTCCACGTAGCCGCCCACGTTGAAGGGGTTGAACAGGCGCACCGACGTCGGGTCGTCCTCGTTCTGGTCGATGTAGTCGATCAGCCCCGTGGCCGTCTTGTCGGACTCCTCCTCGTAGCCTGCCCAGTGGGGGACCGCCTGCCACACCAGCACCACCACGGCCACCGCAACCCCAGCGCACGCCACGGCGGTGGCGCCGAGGGCCACGTTGCGCCAGCGCTGCCACCGGCGCCCCATGGCCCAGGGGTCAGCCGCAACCGCGGCGGCCTTCTTCCTGCGGAAGAGGGGCGGGCGGCCCCAGAGCTGGCTGAAGTCCATGGACCAGCCATGCATGACGCTCATGGCCAGCGGCAACGCGAAGAGGGCTATCAACCACACGTTGCGCACGTGGGAGAACGCCATGAGCCCCACGCCGAAGGCCAGCAGCGTCAGAGGCGCGTCGATGCGCCCCATTCCGCGCTTGCCCGCCGCGAGCGCCGCCAGCACCAGCATGACCACCGCCGCCATACCGCCCATGCCCCCAAGGCCCCAGGGAGTAAGCGGCTGCATCTCCGTAATAGATCCAGAGCTGGCCGCCCCATAGGACTTCGCCACGTAGAGCGCTCCGTCCAGCCCGTAAGGGTTCGCCAGCAGCGCCAACGCGCACGCCAGCATGCAGACGAGCAGCGGCCAGCGCTTGTAGGCAGCGCCGGCCAGCTGCACCTTCTCGCACCGGCCGCGCTTGTGCAGCGGCGCGAGCAGGTCGGGCAGCCAGTAGCAGCCGACGATGGCCACGTCCATGGGAGCCATGGCCATCTGGAAGTTGACGTGCACCGCCGTGAGGGCCACGCACCCGACCAGCCACCCCATGCGCCCCGAGCGCCGGTAGCGCTCGCAGAAGTAGATGAGCCAGGTGAAGGCCAGCATGGTGTAGAGGTGCGGCCGCATGGACACATAGGTCATCAGCGCCGGGAGCGCCAGGGCGATGGCCGCCAGCAGCCATTCGCCGCCGAAGCGGTCGCCCTTGAGCAGGCGCCCGAGGCGGTAGAGCGACAGCACCAGCAGCCCTGCCAGCAGCAGCGTCCAGAGCCCAAGGGCCACGAAGCCGCCTAGGCTGTAGAGCCCGTAGGCGATCACGCAGGGCACCCACTGCTGCACCACGATGCCCAGCCCCTCGTGCAGGGCGAACGGGTTGGTGTAGGGAATGCCGTGCTGCACCACCTCGCGCCCCGTGGCGAGGATGAACCAGATGTCGTTGTCGAGCAAGTCGGCGGCATGGCAGGCCAGGAAGATGGCGATGACGCCGGCTACCACCGCCATGACCAGGTAGTTGTTGCGCAGCTGCGGCTTCCACGACCATGCGGCAACTGGCGCGGAGCCCTGGCTCCCATCGGGCGCCGGCGCAGGGGCGCAGGCAGCCTCGATTGGCGGGACCTGCGGGGCCGAAGGGGCCTGCCCCTCCTGCTGAGGCGCTGTTTCCCCTGTTCGAGCGGCATCATCCTGCACAGGTCCGCCTTCGCAAGGCTGTGGTTCGCTCTGGCTCATCGCGAGCCCTCCTCCGGGACGGGCAAGGGGCCGAAGGCCGTTGCCGATTGAAGCATCGCCCCATTATAAGGCAGGGCGCGATAGGGGCGGCTTCCTCGGCGCGTCAAGGAAGCCGGATTGGCGCGCCCAAAGATGCGCGCTCGCGTCGAATTGGGCGCGGCACGTCGAATTGGGCGCGGCGCGCTGCGCGTTCGCGTCCACGGCTGGGCGTTTACGTTGCGCGACGATGCGACGCAGGCGCGCACTCCGGGGGGAGGCGTCTCGGCGTCACCTCAGCGCCTCTTCCAGAGGGTGTAGCTGCCGGTGCCCATGACGCTTTGATAGCCCTCCGTCTGATCCAGATACTGGTCGAGGTAGCTGCCCTGTTCGGTCACCAGGTAGTCGAAGTCGTTCTCGGCCAGGAAGCGCTCGAAGTCGCGAGCCGACCACCTTCCGTTGCCCATGTCCACGTACTCGCGGTAGTAGTCCCGGCCTGTGCCGTTGATCGGCGCGTTCCACACCTCGAGCCGCGAGTCCACGAACACGGGCAGGCCCCGCCACTCGAGGTACCCGCCAAGGCGCACGGGGTTGAACAGCCGCACGTCCTTGGTGCCGGCGTCCTGCTCGATGTAGTCCACCAGAGGCGAAGGGGAGTAAGCGCCGGTCTTCTCCTTGTCGGCCATGGCAGGCGCTTCCTGGGCGATGAGCCCTGCGGCAAGGGCCACCGCCGCTGCGCACGCCACCGCGCCGATGGCGCCTGCGGCCTTGCGCGGGATGCGCCAGCCCCGAAGGCGTCCGAAGTCCGCCGACCAGCCGCTCATGCCGCTCGCGACCAGTCCGTAGGCGAAGGGCACGGCGAGCCACATGTTGCGCACGTGGTCGAAGGCCAGGAACGTGGTGCCCGCCAGCAGCAGTGCCAGAGGCAGGTCGATGCGGCCTGGGCCCCGGCGGCCCAGCACCAGCGCGGCCAAGAGGATCATCAGGACGACGGAGAAGCCCCAGAGGTCGAACTCCGCCGGCGCGAAGGGGCGCATCTCCGGCACGGCCCCGTCGTAGTCGGCCGCACCATAGGAGAGGAACAGGTAGAGCGCCCCGCGCAAGCCGTAGGGGTTCACCATGAGGGCGAGCGCCGTGGCCACCAGGGCGCCCAGGAGCGGCAGGCGCCGGTAGCCTGCCCGCGCCAGGGCCACGTCGGAGAGCAGGCCGCGGCGATGCAGCGGGCGCAGCAGGTCGGGCACCAAGTAGCAGCCGATGATGACCAGGTCGAACACCGCCAGGGACAGGTGGAAGCCCCCATGGGCCACTGCGAGGAGCGGCAGCGCGACAAGCCAGCCGACGCGCCCAGTGCGCCGGTACTTCTCGCAGAAGAACACCACCCAGCAGTAAGCGATCATGGAATAGACGCTCGAGCACATGGTGATGTAGGGGATGAATGCCGGAAAGGCAGCCAGCAGCAGGAGCAACAGCCATTCGCCACCGAAGCGGTCGCCCTTGAGCAGGCGCCCGAGGCGATAGAGCGAAAGGGCCAGCATCGCCGCCATCAGAATGGACCAGAGCGCCAGCCCTACGAAACCGGTCGCGCTGTAGATGCCGTAGACCAGCACGCAGAGCGCCCATTGCTGGACGATGATGCCCAAGCCCTCCTGTACGGCAAAGGGGTTCTGGTAGGGGATGCCATGCTCGACGATCTCGCGGCCAGTGGCCAGCATGTACCAGATATCGAAGTTGAAGCAGTGGCCGAAGACCTGGGGTACGTAGAGGACGAGCGCCCCCAAGAGGACGCCCATGAGCAGGAGGTTGTTGCGCGGTTCACGGCCCCCAAGCGGCGGCCTCGAAGCGCCAGCGGAAGCGCTCGGGGTATCGGCAACGACGGGAGCAGCGACAGCAGGGCTGCCAGCGGCAGCGACGGCAGCACCAGCAGGGCCACCTTCCCCTTCAGGTTGGGCAGTGAACCCCCCCCCGGCCTTGGTCGCTGCCGGCCGTGTCGGGAACGACAAGCCCCTCGGAGGGGCCGACGAGAATCTCACGGATCATGGCATCTTCCTTACGTGGTGGGATTAGCCTGGTCGGAAACGCTGGGACCACCAAGGGGGCCAAGCCGAGCGGGCCACCAAGGGCCAGGAAAACATGGCGGCTGCCGGAGCTGACGCACAAGGCATGCGAGCGCCCCCGCGAGCAGAGGGGCCGTGTAGAGCAGTGGCAGACAGTAGCGCATATCGAACACCGGCCCTATGAGGCAGAACAGGAGCACCATGGCGCCAGGGGCGAACAAGGTCAGGGCTCCCAGCCGCCGGCGCAGCGCCACGAACAGCAGAATGGCTGGCAGCCAGAGTACATAGACGACTGCCTCGAAGGGCCAACGAAGGACCGGGCTCTCGCAGGCGGCCCCGTAGGCTTCGCCCATCGCGTCGCGCAACGGCGCCAGCTCCGCCGGGTAGACGACCATGGGCCGACCCAGCTCCTGATCGCCAGAGAAGTATCGAGCTGTATCGTTGAAATACCGATCGGTGCCGCCGAGGTCGAGATTCAGCGTCGCGCATGGCGCCACATAGCGGCCCGCGACCCCCATGAGGGCACTGAGGTACGTCTCGGGGTCTCGCATGCCGCACGTGGCCCATGCCTTGAGGTAAGCCAGCAGCTGCTCATCGGTAGCCTCCTGGTTGAACAGCCATTTGGGGTAATCATGGAAGCCGAAGGTGTAGACCTGGCGAAGGGCTTGATAGTCGACCACCGCATCAATGGCCGCCCGCTCCTCGGGAGTGTAGAGCGACGGATGCCGCTGGGCATAGGCGGCGGTCTGCTGGAGCAGGATGCCCAGGGCCTCTTGCTTGCCCCCTGGAGCCACGTTGAGCAGAGGGAACACCAGATGCGGCAAAATGACGAGCATGGTGAGCGCACACGCCAGGACCTGAGCGAGAAGGGGCTTCCACCAAGCGCGGAAGCACGCCAGCGCCACGAGGGCCGTTGGCACCACCACATACAGGCCCGTCTTCTTGGTCAGGCACAGCAGCACGCCCAACAGGACGAACGACACGACGACGCGGCGCGACCCGAAGCAGGCGCCTTTGGTGCGCACCAGCTCGAACAGCAGGACGAAGTAGGGCAGGTAGACAAGGCTGAACAGGCTGTCCTTGCCCATGTCGAAGGCAGAGGCCGGCACGAAGGGCGCCAAGCAGAAGAACGCGTAGCCTACCAGGGCGATGCCGGCCGGACAACCACGATGGCGCAGGTAGGCGAGGCTGGCCGTGAGCGCCCCGGCGGTGGCGACGGACTGCAGCAGCACATAGGCGAAGACGCCCGCGTTCCAACTGCCAGTGAGGCTGTCGGAGGCAAAACCGAAGGCGCCGAAGAGCAAGGTGTCGAAAAGGGGATGGTGGTCGAGGAAGTAGGCGTCGATGGGCGCATCGTCGAAGAACCCCGTCAAGATGACGGAAAGCGGATGGGCCTCGGGGTAGCACTGGTAGATCTGGTAGTAGAGGTCGAAGTCGGTAACGCCAGGGAAGCTGGCCACGAGCCAAGGGGACCAGAGGAGGAGCATCACCGCGGAAGATGCCGCGATGCCCTTGGCGGACCATCGTGGCGCGAGCCGAGCCGCCACCCAGCCCCCCTTCTCCCATGCGGAACGGCAGGCTGGCGCCACGTCGGCCTCTCTTGGCGCCCGCGCCCCGGCAAGCCGTCCGTACGCATGGTCGACGCCTATCGCCACCAGGGCGAAGACGATAGCGCCCAGCAACGTGAGGGCGGCCAGCTGGGCTGGCGGGTCGGTGGGGTAGCCTTCGCTGGACACGTAAGCGTACCCCACGACCCCCACCAGGGCCACCCCGATGGACAGGAGGGCAAGCGCCACCAAGTCCCTTGGGGCGTAAGGTGCACGGGAGCCACCCCCGCGGCCCGCAACAGCCGCAGGCCAGAGCCCCTGCTTCGGATTATCGCCGATCATAGCGCCCCTCCTCACGCTGTCAGGTCGGCCTGGCCGAGGGGGATCAGGGCGGCCAGGTCGCTTGGGGCGAGGGTGACGTGGCAGCCGATGCGACCTCCGGAGAACGTGATGCGGTCGAACAGCTGGGCCGTCTCGTCGATGACCGTGCGGAGCTGCTTGCGCATGCCGATGGGCGAGCAGCCGCCGTGGACGTAGCCGGTCAGGGGCAGCAGCTCGCGGCTGGGAATCATGGCGATGGCCTTCTCCCCCACCGCCGCGGCGGCCTTCTTCAGGTCCAGCTCCTCGGCCACGGGCACCATGAACACGTAGTGCTCCCCTGACCTTCCCTGGGTGACCAGGGTCTTGAACACGCCCTCGGGCGCCAGGCCGAGCCGCTGGGCCGCCTGCACCCCCGAGAGCGCCTCGTCCACCTCCAGGAAGTGGCACTGGTGAGGGATGCCGGCGGCGTCCAGCTCGCGCAAGGCGTTGGTCTTGGCGGGCTCTTTCGGTTTCCTACTCACCCAGCAGGTCCTGGCGCACGAAGCTGGTCATAGGGCCGCCCTCGGCCTCGGGGTGGCCGATGCCGGCGGCCCGAGCCGCCTCGAAGCTCTTCAGCATCCAGGCCAGGTTGCGCGCCAGGTTGCGCACGGCGCGCATGCCCTCGGCGTCGGCCTGGGCCTCGCCCTCGACGCGCCCGTGGACCATGGGCCAGTAGGTGGACGAGGCCACCGGCATGCAGTTGATCTGGAAGTACTTGTTGATCTGGTCGATGGTCAGCGTGGTGCCCGCCCGACGAGCGCACGCCAGGCCCGCGGCCGGCTTGAAGCGCATGAGGCTGCCGCCGGCGTAGAACATGCGGTCGAGCAGGCTGATGAGCGAGCCATTGGCGCCTGCGTAGTACACCGGCGAGCCGACGAGGTAGCCGTTGGCGTCAGCCGCCTTCTCGATGAGCGCGTTGCAGCGGTCGTCGTCGAAGATGCAGCGGTCGTCGCCCTTCTCCTTGCACTTCCCGCAGCCGATGCAGCCACGGATGCCGCCATTGCCGATCCATTCGATCTGGGCCTCGATGCCCTCAGCCTCCAGCGTGCGCGCAGCCTCGGCCAAGGCCGCGTGGGTGTTGCCGTTGGCCCGCGGGCTCCCGTTGATGAGCAGTACCTTCATGAGCGCGTCCTCTCGCTTCTCGCCGCGGCATGGCCCCACCCGCGGCAAGGCCAGGCCGCCCTCTCTTGTCTCGCCCCGATTATAAGCGAAGCCAGCGAGGGGGCCAGCCAGCGGTCAGCCGAAGATGAGCTCGCGCTCCTCGCCCGTGAGCGCCGCCCGGGCCTGGTCGCGCAGGTTGTTCACGCCGATGAAGAACTGGCGCATCATGACCACGGTGAGGTAGCGTCCCTTGGGCGTGAGGGTCAGCTCCTCGGCGTCGTTGGTGGCGAAGGCGCCGGAGGCGGCCATGAACGCCATCTCCACTGGGAGCCCCGCTTCCACCGTGCAGCCGAAGTCGCGTTCGAAGGCGCGCTTGTCCAGTCGCAGGCCGAACAGCTGCATCATGAAGCGGTAGCGCATTCGGTCGCGCTTGCTGAACGTGGTCTTGCCCATCATGGACATGCGCCCCGACTCGATGGCGGCGTTGTAGTCCACCACCGAGAACGTGTTGACGTACAGGTTGGAGCCCAGGTAGGTGATGCCGCCCGAGCCGATGGCAGGGTACTCCTCGTAGTTCACGACGTACTCGTCGATCATGGCATCGTCGAACGGCTCCGAAACCGAGCCGCCCGCATTCGCACCACGCCGGTTGAACGTCCAGGCGCTGCCGAACTCGAACAGGCCGGGCCGCGTCGGCGGCGCCACGCGCACCGTCTCGCTGATGTGCACGGCGTTGCCCGCGCCCACGTCCACCAGCGGCTCGTCGAAGGCGCCCGCGCTGAGGTCGGGCAGCTCGCCGGTCAGCAGCTCGCAAATCACCTCGTAGAAGCGCTGCTCGCGCTGGTAGTCCACCTTCCCCACCGTCGCCGCCAACGAGCGCTCCACGCTCGGGCTGGCCATGAGCGGGTAGAACGTGGTCTGGCTGGCGCCGGACTCGATGACGCGCTCGACGTCGGCTATCAGGATGTCCTCGGTCTGGGCCGGGAAGTTGAAGATCATGTCGGCGTTCAGGCTGGTGAAGTACGGGGTGGCGTACCTGATGCGCTCCAATATCTCAGCTCCGCTGCCGTACTTGTCGTAGCGGTCCATCTGGCGCAGCAGGCCGTCGTCGAAGCTCTGCACCCCCACGGAGAGGCGCTGCACGCGGCCAGTCAGCTTCTCCACGTAGGCGGGCACCAAGTGGTTCGGGTTGGTCTCGCTCGACACCTCCTTGATGGAGAAGGTGTCGCGGGCCAGGTCGATGGTCTCGCACAGCTCGTCCAGCAGCACGGTGGGCGTGCCGCCGCCGATGTAGACGCTCTCGAAGTCGTATCCCAGGTCGCGCAGCATCATCATCTCTTTGCGCATGTTGGCGAAGTAGGGCCGCGCGCGATCCTCCGAGAAGGGGAAGCGGTTGAACGAGCAGTACGGGCACAGCCGCTCGCAGAACGGCACGTGCATGTACAGCATATAGGGCTTGCCCGGCACCGGCGGCGGCATGCGCGTGTCGGCGGTGGGATCGAGCTTCAGGTAGCTCTTCGTGCAGGCCCGCATGACGCGGGTGAGCATCCGTTCAGATAGCATAGATACCCTGTTCCCTCCAATCCATGCAGGACGATCCAAGGCGACTGAGCTGGCTTCGGCCAACGGAGGAAGGCGTCGAAGCGCTCAGAGCAAGCGCATCCGCGGCTCCGCAGCAGCAGCCCGTTCCGTTTTGCGCCGACAAGACGGAGCCTTCTACTCCCACGCCCCGCGCCCTTGCAGCGCCTTGGCGCCTATGTCGGTGCGGAGCTGCTTGCCCTCGAAGTTGACCAAGTCGCAGGCCTCATAAGCGCGCTCGCGGGCCTGCTCGAAGGTGTCGCCCAGGGCCACCACGTTCAGCACGCGGCCGCCATTGGTCACCAGCTCGCCGTCGGCGTTCACGGCCGTGCCCGCGTGGAACACCGTGACGCCTTCCAGCGCCTCGGCTTCCTCGATGCCCAGGATGACCTTGCCCTTCTCGTAGCTGCCCGGGTAGCCAGCGCTCGCCAGCACCACGCTCACCGCCCACTCAGGGCGCCAATCCAGCGCCAGGTCGCCGGGGCGCCCTTCGGCCACGGCCATCATGACGTCCACCAGGTCGCTGTCCAGCCGCGGCAGCACCACCTGGGTCTCCGGGTCGCCGAAGCGCACGTTGAACTCCACCACCTTGGGGCCTTCCGGCGTCAGCATGAAGCCGCCGTAGAGCACGCCGCGGTAGTCGCTGTCGAAGGGGGCTGCCGCCGTGGCCGCTGCCGCGTTGGCCATGATGCGCTCCATGGCCGCCATCTCGTCGTCGGTGACGATGGGCACCGGCGAGTACACGCCCATGCCGCCGGTGTTGGGGCCCTTGTCGCCGTCGAAGGCGCGCTTGTGGTCCTGGGCCGGCGCCATGGGGAAGCTCTTGCCGCCGCTCACGAAGCACAGCAGCGAGCACTCGGGGCCGGTCATGCACTCCTCCACCACCACGGTGGAGCCCGCCGCGCCGAACGCCCCGTCGAAGCAGGCGCGCACGGCGTCCTCGGCCTGCTCCAGCGTCTCGGCCACCACGACGCCCTTGCCCGCGGCCAGGCCGTCGGCCTTGATGACGATGGGCGCGCCCTGCTCGCGCACGTGCTCGAGCGCCGGCTCGCATGCGTCGAAGCGCGCATAGGCCGCCGTGGGGATGCCCACGCGCTCCATGAACTCCTTGGAGTAGGCCTTCGAGCCCTCCAGCTGGGCGCCCTGGGCGCCGGGGCCGAACACGGCCACGCCCGCCGCGCGCAGCTCGTCGGCCACGCCGGCCACCAGCGGCGCCTCCGGGCCGACGACCACCAGCCCTACGCCGTGGTCGCGCACGAAGCCCAGCACCGCCGCGCCGTCCATCATGTCCAGGCTGACGTTCTGCGCTACCTGGGCCGTGCCGCCATTGCCCGGCGCCACGTACAGCTGGTCGCACCGCGGGGACTGCGCCAGCGCCCAGGCCATGGCGTGCTCGCGGCCGCCAGAGCCAAGAACCAGGATGTTCATACTATCTACCTCCAACTCGTAGGTCAGCTAAGGTCTATTGGGCGAGCGCCCCGGTCGAGGTCTTACCAGCCCCTCATGATGGTCTGCTCGCGGTCGGGCCCCACTGAGATGATGCTCATGGGCACGCCGGTTATCTCCTCTAGGTACTCGATGTAGCTGCGCGTCGCCTCGGGCAGCTCCTCGTAGGCGCGGCAGTCGGTTATGTCGATGTCCTTCCAGCCAGGCAGCTCCTCGTAGATGGGCTTGGCGTGGAACAGCACGCTCTGCTGCATGGGGAAGTAGTCGTAGCGCCTGCCCTCGCACTCGTAGGCCACGCACACCTTGATGGTGTCGAAGGCGCTCAGCACGTCGAGCTTGGTCAGCGCCACGTCGGTCAGGCCGTTCACGTCGGCAGCGTAGCGCGCGATGACCGCGTCGAACCAGCCGCAGCGGCGCTTGCGCCCGGTGGTCACGCCGAACTCGTGGCCCGCCTCGCACAGCAGCTCGCCGTCGGACGCGTCCTGGCCCACGCCCCCCTCCTCGGGGAACTTGAGCTCGGTCGGGAAGGGGCCGCCGCCCACGCGGGTGATGTAGGCCTTTTGGATGCCGAGCACCCGGTCGATGGCCTTGGGCCCCACGCCGGTGCCGGTGGAGGCGCCCCCGGCGCAGCAGCTCGACGAGGTGACGTAGGGGTAGGTGCCGTGGTCGATGTCCAGCAGCGTGCCCTGGGCGCCCTCGAACAGGATGGACGACCCCTCGCGCAGGGCGTCGTTCAGAAGCTGGCCGGTCTCGGCCACGTGCTTGCGCAGGATCTGGGCGTAGGGCAAGTACTCGTCGCAGATCTCCTCCACGGTGTAGGTGTGCAACCCGTAGATCCGCTCCAGCACCGGGTTCTTCTGGGCCAGCACCGTCTCCAGCTTCAGGCGGAAGATCTTCTCGTCCATGAGGTCCTGGATGCGGATGCCCTTGCGGCCCATCTTGTCCTGGTAGCAGGGGCCGATGCCGCGCTTGGTGGTGCCGATCTGCTGCGACCCCAGCCGCTTCTCGTCGGCGCCGTCGAGGTCCTTGTGGTAGGGCATGATCACGTGGGCGTCGCCGGATATGCGCAGGTTCTTGCAGCTCACGCCTTCGGACTCCAGCATGGCCATCTCCTTGACCAGCACGCCGGGGTCCACCACCACGCCGTTGCCGATGACTGGCACCGCGTCCTCGTACATGACGCCCGAGGGCATGAGGTGCAGCGCCAGCTTCTTGTCGCCATGGATGACCGTGTGGCCGGCGTTGTTGCCCCCTTGGAAGCGCACGACGTAGTCGTAGTCGCTCGCGATGAGGTCGGTTATCTTGCCCTTGCCTTCGTCGCCCCACTGGGCGCCCACCAGCACTGTGGATGGCATGCGGAATTCCCTTCTTCGCGTTGGCCAGGTGGCGCGGAAAGGCCCTTCGTCCGTGGCGCTGCCAGGCGCCCTTTCCGTCCCGTTGCCAGTATATATTAGAGCTCCAGCACCGTTGCCTGGGGCTCGACGGCTTTCAGGGCCGCCAGCACCTCCTCGTGGCAGGTGAGCAGCACCACCTGGCGCGTGCGGGCCAGCTCGGCCAGGGCGCGGGCGGCGCCGCGGCGGCGCTCGGCGTCGAAGTTGGCCAGGATGTCGTCGGCCAGCACGGGGATGGCACGGCCCACGGAGCCGGCACAGGCCAAAAGCGCCAAACGCAGGGCCAGGTAGAGCTGCTGGCACGTGCCGAGGGAGAGCTGCCGCACATCGCAGGCGACACGGGCGTCGTCCACGGCCTCCAGGGCGCCGGCGTCGGTCACGCGCACCTGGGTCCACCGGCCGCCGGTCATCAGGGCCAGCAGTCGACTGGCCTGCTGGTACACCTCGGGCTGGCTCTTGGACTGCCAGGCGCCGATGGCCGTTTCCAGCAGGGACCTCGCCAGGGTCAGCCGGGCGAACTCCACCTCGGCGTCCTTCAGGCGGCAGGCGGCCTCCTCGTAGCGCATCTTGCAGAGGTCCAGCTCGCGGCTCTGCTGGGCCTGGGCCAGCTCCTCGGTCAGCTCGCCCAGGCGGCGGCTGACGGCCTCGGCGGTGTCCCGCAGGGCCGCCCGGTCGCGCTCCTTGCGGTCGATCAGGTCGTCCAGGGCGGCCGGTGCGATGCCCGGCTCCACGCCAGCGCGCTCGGCCAGCTCGGCCCTCTCGGCAGCGATGGCGGCCAGGCGCTCCTGCAGCGAGCGGGCCCGCAGGGCGGCGGCCTGCTGGCGCTGGGCGTCGAGGGCCATCTGGCTGCGCACGTCCTTGGCCTCGTCCAGCAGCACCCGGGCCCGGCGCACGGAGCCTTGGGCGGCGCCCAGGCCGAGGGCGCCCAGCTCCTCGGCGATGGCGGCGCGAACCTGGGCCATGCCCTCCTCGCAGGCGGCCAGCTTCTTCTCGTCCTGCAGCAGCACCCACCGGGCGTCCTGGAGGCGGGCACCGTAGACGTCGTCGCGGCGGCTGGGGCGCAGCAGCATCCCCAGGGTAGCCGCCGCCAGCACCAGCGCCACCAGCACCAAGCCGCCGCCCAGGATCATGTAGGACAAGCTGGGCAGGCTGCGGCCGTACATGAACACCGGCACCCCCGCCAGCAGGAACGCCACGGTGAGCACCGTGGCCACCCCCACCTTGGCCGTGCGCTGGCGGCGCGCCCGGGCCACGGCGTCGTCGGCGGCCAGGGCCTCCCGCAGGGCCTCGTGGGCGGCCTTGGAGCTGTGGTGGTTGGTGCGCGCGACGTCCACCGCGTGCTCCTGCTTCGCCTCCCGCGTGGCCAGGACGTCCAGGCGCTCCCGGGCAGACGCGTCCTCGGCAGCCGAGAGGTGGGCCAGGTGGGCGCCGACGGCGGCCTCGTGCTGGGCGCGGGCCTGGCGAGCCTGGGCCTCTTCGGCCTGGGCTGACGCCAGCTCGGCGCCGAGGCTGCGCTCCTCGGCCGCCAGGCGCTCCAGGCCCAATCGGGCCGTCCGGCCATGCTCCACGCTGCGGGTCGCCTCGTCCAGGCGGGCGCTCATGGCCACCTGCTCCGGCTCCAGCTCGCGAAGCTCCCGATGGTGGGCGCGCTGCTGCTCCATGCGCGCCGTGGCCTCCCCCACGGCCTGCTTCGCCGCCTCGCGCTCGGCCGCCAGGGCCGCGAGCGAGCCGGCGCTGCCGTCGGCGCGCGAGGCTAGGACGTCCAGGCGCTGCTGGACCGCCGCCAGGGCCTGGGCCGGGCTCGCCGCAGTGCCAGCCCCCGCCGTGAGCAGCCGCGCGGTCACGGCCGTGCCCTGGCGCATGCGCCGCAGCTCGTCGCCGCTCAGAGAGAACAGAGTGCGGAAGGTGGCCAGGTCGATGTCGCCCACCAGGGCCACGTCTCCCTGCAACCCCCCTTCGTCGACCCGGGAGAGCTCCGCCTCCACCGGCGCGCCCTCGCAGGCAGCGCCCCCGTCGGCGCCACCCGAGCCCTCGTCGGCCGGCGACGCCCCGCCAGCGCCTTCGCCATCAGGCCGAGCCGCGAACAGCAGCGCGCCGGAGCGCTCTCCCGTCGGCGGCTCGTAGGCCCCGGCGCCCCCACGGCCGTCGCGCCAGCCGAACAGCACGCCCTCCACCAGCGCGGCCAAGGTGGTCTTGCCGGACTCGTTGGGCCCGTGCACCACGTTGAGGCCAGGGGAGAACGGCCCGACCAGCCGGTTGCCAAGGGTCCCGAACTGGCCGACCCTCACGTACTTGAGGAATGCGCTGCGCCCGTCGAGCCCCATGGCCTACCCCTCCCGCACCAGCAGGTCCAGCACCAGGTCCTCGGCCTGGGCCACCAGCTGCTCCACTGCCTCGTCGGTGAGCGTCGGAGGAGTCACCTTGGCCTGCATGAACGCGTCCTGCAGCATCGCCTGCTGGGCCTGGGGGGCGCGGCGCTGGGCAGCCGCTGCCTGCATCAGCGCCGCGGGGAACAGCCCCTCGGTCCGCAGGGCGCCCTTGTCCAGCGGCAGCGTGGTGCGGTCGACCAGCGCATCCACCAGGAAGTCGGCGTAGGAGTCGTTCAGGGCTGCGCGCAGGTCCTCCAGCACCCCTTCCTGGGCCAGCACCTCATGGAGCGCCGTGGCCCCGACCAGGGTCACGCGGGACACCATCTCCTCGCAGCGGGCGCTGCCGTTGGCACGGAACTGCGCCCGCATGACCGCCTCGCTCACTGCCGAGAGGGTGGCGCAGCCGCTGACGTCCACCGTCAGCATCTCCAGGGCCACGCTGGCCGTGGGCACGAACTCCACCATGTTGGGCGCGCCCTCGGTCAAGGTCACCAGGTTGACCCCGCGCGGGCCCGTCTCCTTGATGTCGCGCCCCTGGATGCAGCCCGAGAAGGCCACGCGCGGGCACGCCTCGTCGTCCACGTAGCGCCGGTGGATGTGGCCGAGGGCCCAGTAGTCGAACCCGGCCTCCTGCAGCCGCGCCGGGTCCGCCGGCGCCTTGTGCGGGTCCATGAACAGGCCGGTGTGGAGCACGCCCACCCCGAAGGGCGCCTCGGCTGCGCGCGGGCCCAGGGCCTGCTCGGCGGCGGCGCGGGTCACCCCCTCGGCGATGTCCGCCTCCTGGGCCCACACCTTGTTGGGGTAGCTGCGCCCCCCGACCACGCACAGCGGCTCGCCATCGCGCTCGAAGAGGGCGAAGTCGGCGCGCTCGGATGACAGCATGCGCACCCCCTGCGGCAGCTCGAAGAACCCCGGCTGCCAGCGGGAGAGCGGGTCGTGGTTGCCCGTGCACAGGTAGGTGGGGATGCCAGCCGCCCCCAGCCGTTCCAGTCCGCGGAAGAACCGCAGGTAGTCGCCGTAGCTCGCCTGGGTGGTGTCGAAGACGTCCCCGGAGATGGCCACGAAGTCCACCTCGTGGCGCAAGGCTGCCTCTACCAGGCGGTCGTAGGCCCGCGGGATGGCCTCCGCCAGCCGCTCAGCCCAGGCGGGCGGCACGGCGCGCAGGCCGCGGATGGGCGCGCCGATGTGCAGGTCGGCTCCGTGGATGAACCGGAGCTGCCGTGCCACCTAGTACCCCCCGGCGCGCGAGTCGTCGATGTAGTCCATGAAGCGGGTGTACTCGGCGTTGAAGGCAAGGGTGATGTCGCGGGTCGGGCCGTTGCGGTGCTTGGCCACGATGAGCTCGGCCGTGCCCAGGTCGGGCCGCTTGTCGCTCTCGGCCTCCTCGGGGCTCATGCTGCGGTCGATGAACATGACGATGTCGGCGTCCTGCTCGATGGAGCCGGACTCGCGCAGGTCGGACAGGAGCGGTCGCTTGCTGGTGCCGCGCTGCTCGATGGCGCGGGAGAGCTGCGACAGCGCGATGACCGGCATGTCCATCTCCTTGGCGAGCACCTTCAGGCCGCGAGAGATCTCGCCCACCTCCACGGCGCGGTTGCCGTCGCGCCGGGCACTCGGGGGCTGCATGAGCTGCAGGTAGTCCACCACGATGAGCCCCCGCTGCCCCTCCTGGAGGTGCCGCAGCTCGCGCCGGGCCTTGGCGCGCGCTTCGAGGATGGACAGGCCGGGGCTGTCGTCGATGTACAGCTCCAGGCCCGACAGGGTGCCGCAGGCGTCCACGATGGCGTTCAGGTCGCCCTCCTGCACGTTGCCGCTGCGGATGTGGGTCAGGCTCACGCGCGCCTCGGCGCACAGGATGCGCTGCACCAGCTGGCCGGCGCTCATCTCCAAGGAGAAGAAGGTCACGGCGGTGCCCGCCTTCGCCGCGTTCACAGCCAGGTTCAGCGCGAAGGAGGTCTTTCCCACGCCGGGTCGAGCCGCCAGGATCACCAGGTCGCCTCCGCGGAACCCGTGGAACAGGTCGTCCACGTCGCGGAAGCCGGTGGGCACGCCTGCCAAGCTGTTCTTCTGGGCCATGAGCTCCACCAGCTCCTCATAGGCGGCCCCCGTGAGCTCGTTCATCTTCTTGAAGGAGGAGGACACGCGCTGCTCGGTCACTCCGAACAGGGTCTTCTCCGCTTCCTCCACCACTACGTTCAGGTCGTCGGGCGCGTCGTAGGCCAGGGCGTTGATCTCGGCGGCCGCGTGCACCAGCTGGCGCAGGATGGCGGTGCGCTTGACGATCTCGGCATGGCGCATCCAGTTGGTGAGCGCGAAGGTGTTGTCCGCCAGCTCAGCCAGATAGGCGTGCCCCCCCACGGTCTCCAGCTGGCCCTTGGCCTTCAGCGTGTCCGCCAGCGAGATGGGGTCCACGGGGATGTTGCGGATGGACAGGTCGTGCACCGACTCGAAGATGATCCGATGGGCCGGCCGGAAGAAGTGACCGGCGTCCAGCTTGACCACCAGCTCCTCCACTGCGTCGGTGTTCAGCAGGCATGCAGCCAGCACCGACTTCTCCGCCTCGATGTTGTGGGGCAGCTGGGCCTGGACGCTCGGCTGGGCAGCGGGAGGCGCGGCGGTCTGGGCTGAGTACTCGTAAGATGGCATGGCAGGCGCTCGTTTCGGCAGAGGCGGTCGCTTGGGCCGCCCGCGCGCCGAAGGGCAGCAGGCACGGCCTTCCTCCCCATGCGCCCGAGACGGCGTATTGCCTGTTAGAGCCCGATTGCTGCCGGAAGGCAGCCAGGCTTTCGCAGGGTCCTATGGTATCACGAAGCGAGGGGCCCCTCACAGAGGGACCCCTCGCAGGCAAAGCTTATAGCGCAGGCGCTACTCGGCAGCAGCATCCTCGGCCACGGCGGCCTCCTCGGCGTCGGAGGCGATGTCAGCGGCGACCTCCTCGACGGTCTCCACCGACTCCTCGTCCATCTCGGGCTCGCCCGTGGACTCGCCACCGACCTCCACGCTGACCGTGCCCTTGATGTCACGGTAGATGGAGATGGCGACCGGGTAGGTGCCCACCTGCTTGATGGGCTTGCCCAGCTCGATGCGGCGGCGATCCACCTCGAGGCCGAGCTGCTCCTGGATGGCGTCGGCGATCTGGGGCGTGCCGATGGAGCCGAACAGCTGGCCTTCCTCGCCCACCTGGGCCAGGACCTTCACCGTAGCGTCGTTGAGCTTCGCGGCCATGGCGTTGGCGTCGGCCACGCGGGTCTCCTCGCGCTTGGCGATGTTGTGGCGGCGCTCCTCCAGCTGCTTCAGGTTGCCCTTGGTCGCACGGACAGCGTAGCCCTGGCGCAGCAGGAAGTTGTTGGCGAAGCCGTCGTTGACGGAGATGACGTCGCCCTCGCCGCCCTTGCCCCGCAGCTCCTTAAGGAGAATGACCTTCATCATGATGGCTCCCTCCTTAACCGCGGCTGCGACGGTCGCCGCGGCCGCTCACGGCCGGCACCGCGTAGGGCATGAGAGCCATGGTGCGGGCGCGCTTCACGGCGCTGGCGATGTCGCGCTGATGCTGGCAGCAAGCGCCCGTCACACGGCGCGGCTTGATCTTGCCACGGTCAGTTACGAATTTGCGCAGCATCTGAGTGTCTTTGTAATCGACAAACTCCACGTCGTCCTTGCAAAACTGGCAATGCTTACGACGAGGCTGCTTAGCATAATCTGCCATTGGTTAACCTCTTTGTCTTCTAGAACGGAATGTCGTCATCATAGACCGATGAGGAGGTGTCCACTGCCGGGGCGCTGTAGGCCGGCGCCTCGGCTGTCGGGGCCGGAGCCCCGCCGTAGCTGGGCGCGCCGTAGTCGCTGCCGCCGCCCGTGGCGTTGCGGCTCGACATGAAGTCCAGGGAATCGACGATGACCTCGATCTTGCTGCGCTTCTGACCATCGCGCTCCCACTGGCTCCAACGGAGCTTTCCCTCTACGGCCACCTTGGTGCCCTTGACCAGGTACTGGGCCAGGCTCTGAGCGCGAGATCCGAACATGGTGCAGTCGATGAAGTTCGGCACGTCCTCCCACTCGCCGGTCTGGTTGTTCTTGCGACGGTCGTTGACCGCCACGGAGAAGCTCAGGACCGGCATGCCCGAGGCGGTGGACCGCAGCTCGGAGTCGCGGGTGAGGTTGCCGCTGATGGTTGCTCGATTGATGCTCATGTTCTTCCTCTTCTCTCATCGGCTGAAGGGCGCACGGCGCGTGCGGCCCCTCGCCACACTAGTCACGGTCAGGACGCGCAGTGATCATATGACGCATGACCGCATCGGTAATGCGAAGGATACGATCGAGCTCGGCGATGCTTTGCGGATCAGCGTGGAAATCGATGAGGGTGTAATCACCGTCAGTCAGACCATTGATCTCGTAGGCCAGCTTGCGCTTGCCCCACTCGTCAACGTTGTCGACCTTGCCGTCGGCTGCCGCGATTGCCGTGTCGATGCGCTTCATAACGCCAGCACGGGTCTCGTCGTCAATCGTCGGAGCGACAATAAACAGCAGTTCATAAGCCTTCATGGGCTCACCTCCTTTGGACTGTACGGCCCTGGGTCAAGTTTGCTGTGAGCGCCCAGGGCAGGAATAGCGTTCCTATTCTAGCAGAACCTCTTCCGCATCGGCCGAGAACTTCGCCGATGCGGAGCATCCGCGAAGTGTCGGCGACTGCGAGCATCTGCGGCGAGCCGCGATGCCGTAGGCCAGTTCGCCCTGCCAGAGCCGCTGCGGGCAGATTCGCCGCGGCGGAGCGCCATGCCATCCGCGCAAGGCATGTGCCGAGCCCTATGCGGCAAGCACCCGTATGGTCGGGGGCCGCATAGGGTTCGCATTCCTCACATTCCCTACTCTAGGGCTCCCGTATCCGAGAGGAGCGACACAGCTCCAGCAGATCGTGCCGTGCGCCTTCCCGCCCGATGCGGCAGGGCCTCAACCGGCAGCGCTCCCTCGCCCAGCAAGCCGCCAGCAGAAGCCGCCCCCGAGAGCCGTCCCGTCCGCCCCTGAATCCAGCAGAAATCCAGCAGCAACGGATGGCAATAGGCGCAAGGAGGCATCCAAGGTCGGGGGAAGGGGCCGGCAGCTAGCGCCGTGGAGAAAACGCGTGGCACCGCACGGACTGCCTTGCATACATACATATATATGCAAGGCAGTCTGCTGGCAAAACGTGAACAGGGGATGCTGCTCACATCTGGGCGATCCGCCCGGCCCTACTCGCGCGCCGCATGTCTCACGCGCCGGCCCCGGCCAGGCTCACCGTGTAGGCGAGCCTGGCGACGGGAGCGGCGTCGCGCACCGGCGGGATGGGAAGGTCCGAGTCGAGCTCCAGGCCGTAGGCGACCTTGATGCGGCCCGGGGCGTCATGGGAGGTTGCGGCCGGGACGGACAGGCCCGCGAGCGAGGCGGAGCCCGAGGC
>CANOCK010000004.1 GCA_947564525.1 uncultured bacterium
GCTATGGCAGCATCCCTGGCGTGACCGACCGCGACTACTACACCAACGGCTTCCACGTGCCGGTGTACTACGACATCTCCGCCTACGACAAGATCGCCCTGGAGGCGCCCTACCACGCGCTCACCAACGGCGGCCACATCAGCTACATCGAGCTGGACGGCGATCCGTCGGACAACCTGGAGGCCTTCGAGAGCGTCATCCGCTACATGAAGGACTGCGGCATGGGCTACGGCTCGGTCAACCATCCGGTCGACCGCGACCCGGTGTGCGGCTACAACGGCATCATCGAGGACGTGTGCCCCAAGTGCGGCCGCAGCGAGCATGACGGCGTGGGCTTCGAGCGCATCCGCCGCATCACCGGCTACCTGGTGGGCACGCTGGACCGCTTCAACGACGCCAAGCGCGCCGAGGAGTCCGACCGAGTCAAGCACCAGGTGTAGCCTGGGAGCCGTCGGCGGCGCGCCGTCGGGCGCCAGAGCTGTCGGGGCTGCTGGGAGCAGCCTCGCTCGGGCGGCGCGTCGGCGGGGCTTTCGCAGAGGAGGCAGCCAGCGATCATGGAAGACGCGAGGACCATACGGCTCTACGGTACGGTGGCCGATTCCATCGTGGACGGGCCGGGGCTGCGCTTCGCGGTGTTCGTGCAAGGCTGCACCCATCGCTGCCCGGGCTGCCACAACCCCGAGAGCCAGCCAGCGGAAGGCGGCACGGTCGCCCCCATCGCCGATGTGCTGGCCGAGGTCCGCGCCAACGGGCTCATCCGCGACGTGACCCTCTCGGGCGGCGAGCCCTTCGAGCAGCCGGAGGCCTGCGCCGCCCTGGCTTGCGCTCTGAAGGCCGAGGGCTACGGGCTGTGGGCCTACACCGGCTACCTCTACGAGGACCTGGAGCGCCGCGCCCTCGAGGAGCCCGCGGTGGCGGCGCTGCTGGGGGCTATCGACGTGCTGGTGGACGGCCCCTTCGTCGAGGCCCAGAAGTCCTACGCCCTGAAGTGGCGCGGCTCCGCCAATCAACGGCTGATAGACATCGGTCGAACCCGGTCCCAGGGGCAGGTGGTTTTGTGGTCGAATGAGCAGAGCGGGTGGGAGAAGCCGCCTTCGTGGTAAGGTTCCCCCTAGGGCGAAGAGGCTATTCCGAGGAGGTGCGCGCCGTTGGACCCCGATGCCATCGCTGACGAGCTGCGCAAGCTCCTGGACGGCCTCTTCCATGTGAACTGGGTCGGCACCGCTGCGACCTGCGCCATCATCGTGGCCGTCACGGCCTTGGCGTCGTTTCTGATCACGCGGTTCATCCGCAGCATCATGGGCAAGGGCAAGATCAAGCTGCCCCAGTCCACCATCTTCGTCAACGTGGTGCGCATCGTGGTGTGGACCATCGGCGTGAGCATCATCCTGGGCAGCTGCTTCAACATCAACGTAGGCGCCCTGTTCACGGCCTTGGGCATCGGCGGCATCGCCATCTCCCTGGGCTTCCAGGACACGCTGTCCAACCTCATCGGCGGCTTGCAGGTGAGCGTCACCGGCCTGGTGAAGCCGGGAGACCACATCACCGTGGGCGCCAACACCGGCGTGGTGCGGGACGTCACCTGGCGCCACACTTCCATCGTCAACGGCGCCGGCCAGCTGATCGTCATACCGAACTCGGTCATCAACAACCAGGCGCTCGTGAAGCTGCGCCCGGTCAGCTACGTGAGCCTGCCGCTGTTCGTCACCACGGTGCCCGAGCAGGGTGGCCTGGACGCCGTGGCCACCGACATGGAGAACGCTGCCAACCAGGCGTTCCTCACGGCGGGCATCGCCATGAAGAAGCCGGCGGCGGTCACCTTCGACGGCATGGGGGAGGCCAGCTTCAAGGGCGCGCTCTCCTTCGCCGTGGCGGACAGCCGCCACGCCAGCCATGCGACCGACCTGGCCATGCGCGCCATAGCTCCCTATGCCCACGAGCGCTTCTTCGTCGACGAGTACGACGTGCCGCCCGCGCCAGCGCCGGAGGAGCCCCCTGCGGAGCTGGCGGCTGCGGCAGCGAAGGGCCCTAAGCAGCGGTCCGAGCATGCGCGGCGCAAGACCCACCACCACTTCTGGTTCCAGCGCCACCGCTTCCAGCGCCGCCATCCCAAGAGGCGGCCCGGCCTGCGCCCGGGGAAGTAGCCGCCCGGTCGGGGCGTCCGGGCCTGCTATACTTACGCCCATGACCCAGCAGACCAACACCTCGGCTCCGGCCGCCGGCACCGCCCCGGCTGTCGAGCGCACCGCCAGCCCGGCCTCCGCCGCAGGCCAATCGAGCAGCGCTTCGGTGGCGCCGGCCATTGCGCCGCCGCGCCGCCAGCCCCACGTGCTCAGCTTGGAGGTGGCGGTCATCGTCATCGCCGTGCTCTCGGCGCTCGTGATGATCTGGACGGTGATCATGCCCACCATCAACATGCCGATGCTCCTGGCGGCTGGCGTGCTGTTCACCGTGTCGGTGCTGGTGGCCATTCGGCTGCTGCTCGACCCAGACTCGGTGCGGGCCCGCCAGACCGACGCCATGCTCCAGCTGTCGAGCCAGACCCTGGACATCATGCAGCGCGGCCTCACCCAGGAGTCGGCCCAAGAGCTCTGCGAGCTGCTGCTGCCCAAGACGGCGGCCATTGCCGTGGCCATCACCGACACCGACTCCATCCTGGGCTACGCGGGCTTCCAGGAGCAGGAGAACCCGGCCGGCAGCATCATCCGCACCCAGGCCACCCGCGACGTCATCGCCGATGGCAAGCCCCGGGTGCTGCGCTCTCCCGAGGAGATCGGCTTCAGCCAGGCCACCATCATCAAGGGCGCCATCATCATCCCGCTGAAGGTGGGTGAGCGCATCGAGGGCACCCTCAAGCTGTACTACCGCAAGACCGCCCGCATCACCGAGACCCAGAAGTCCATCGCCAGCGGCCTGGGCAAGCTGCTATCCACCCAGCTCGCCGCCGTGCAGCTGGAGGACCAGCGCAAGCTGGCCACCTCCATGGAGCTCAAGATGCTCCAGAGCCAGATCAACCCGCACTTCCTCTTCAACACCATCAACACCATCGCCTCGCTCATCCGCACCGACCCGCCCAAGGCCCGCACCCTGCTGCGGGAGTTCGCCATCTTCTACCGTCGCACCTTGGAGGACTCCACCGAGCGCATCATGCTCTCCCGCGAGTTCGAGCAGACCATGCGCTACTTCAGCTTCGAGGTGGCGCGCTTCGGCGAGGAGCGGCTGGCCCTGTTCGTGGGCGCCGACGAGGACCTGCAGGACATGATGGTGCCGCCCTTCATCATCCAGCCCCTGGTGGAGAACGCGGTGCGCCACGCCATGCCCTCGGAAGGGCGCCTGAACATCTACATCGAGGCGGACGTGGAAGGCGACGACGTGCTGGTGGTGGTGCGCGATGACGGAGTGGGCATGGACCGTGAGACCTGCGAGGGCATCATGCACCCCGAGAGCTCCACGGGCATGGGCATCGCCGTGAAGAACGTCCACGACCGCATGCACGGCTTCTTCGGCCAGCGCGCCCAGATGGTGGTGGAGAGCACGCTCGGCGAGGGCACGACGGTGACGCTCGTGTTCCCCGACTGCGCCAAGAAGGCCGACGAGCTGCTGTAGGCCAAGGCCCGACCATGGAACCCCGAACCCCCATAGCCATGGAGCTGCTGGCCCCGGCTGGCGGCATGGAGCAGCTGCGCGCCGCGGTGCGCTTCGGCGCCGACGCGGTGTACCTGGCGGCCGAACGGTTCGGCATGCGGGCCCGGGCGGCGAACTTCGCCATGGACGAGCTGCCCGCGGCGGTGGCCCTGGCCCACGAGGGCGGGGCGAAGGCGTACGTTACCTGCAACATCCTGATGCACGAGGCCGACATGGCCGCTCTGCCGCCCTACCTGCGCGCCCTGGAGGCGGCTGGGGTGGACGGTCTGATCGTGAGCGACCTAGGGGCCTTCGCCCTAGCGCGCGACCTGGTGCCGGGCATCCCTTTGCACGTGAGCACCCAGGCCAGCGTCGCCAACGCCGCCGCGGCTCGCCTGTGGCACGAGCTGGGGGCGCAGCGCATCGTCTGCGCTCGGGAGATGAGCCTGGCCGACATCGCCCGGCTGCGGGAGGCGACGCCCCCGGAGCTCGAGCTGGAGGCGTTCGTGCACGGGGCCATGTGCATGGCGGTGTCGGGCCGCTGCCTCATCAGCTCCTACCTCACGGGGCGCAGCGGCAACAAGGGCCACTGCACCCAGCCCTGCCGCTGGGGCTATACCCTGGAGGAGGAGAAGCGGCCAGGCGTCCACTTCCCCGTGGAGGAGGACGGCCGCAGCACCTTCATCATGAACGCCCAGGACCTCTGCATGGTGGAGCACCTGCAGGCCCTAGCCGACGCGGGCGTGGCCTCGGTCAAGATCGAGGGGCGCAACAAGAAGGCGTTTTACGTGGCCAGCGTGGTGGGAGCCTATCGGCGGGTGCTGGACGGGGAGCCGGCGGCCCAGGTGGCGCCGGAGCTTCGCGCCGTGTCCCATCGGCCCTACGGCACCGGCTTCTACTTCGGCGAAGCGGCCCAGGCGACCGATTACGACGGCTACGAGCAGGAGTGCCTCCACGTGGCCGACGTGCTGGGCTGCGTGCCTTCTGCCGGCGCGGCCCGTACCTATATATATGTGCGCTGCCGCAACCGATTCAGCGAGGGGGAGGCCCTGGAGCTGCTCGCACCGGGCGGCGCAGCCCAGCCGCTGCCAGTGCGCAACCTGTGCTGGCTCCCCGACGCTCGGCCGGACGACTCCGAGCTGCCGCCCGCATCGGCCGTTGAGGCGGTGCCCGTGGCCAACCGCACCGAAGCGGTGTACCGCTTCGAGCTGGAGGGCTCCGCGGGGCGAGCTGTCGGCGGCACCTTCCTGCGCGCCCGTCGCTTCCGTCGCAGCAGCCGCTCCGGCGTGGCTGCCTGACCCCGCCACCTGCGCCGTGGGCGCGTTCGCGATGCAGGGGATGGTCCCGCGGCGACCGCTCGGGCACGGCGCGTCGGTCGCTCCTCCTCCCGTGGCGACCCGCCCCGTCGTCCCGCCAGCATGCGGGACCGGGCTCATTTCCCCGCGGGTTTCAGGTTTCCAGCGCCGGGGTGGGGCAACCTTGCTATCATGGAGCCAATGTTTTAGACGGCTCGAACAGAAACGAGGTCACTTATGGGCATGAAAGCAACCGAGGCGCTCGACGTAACCCTCGAAGACCTGCCGATGTACCTGCGTGCCAACCATTCCGTCTACATGGACGTCAACGGCGCCGAGTACTATCTCACCGACGTGAACGACCGCTTCTGGCGCGCCCAGGATGTCGCACAGCTCAACGACAAGGGCCATTACGTCGACTGCAGCGAGCTGGTGCCCACCATCGGCGAGTTCATGGACGTCGCCTTCGTGGACGGCAAGGCCATCCCGGAGGTGTTCGAGTCGGCCACGTTCTATGCGAGCGTGAAGGAGTAGCAAGGCTTTCCATCGGAAAACGGGGCAGAGCCCGCCATCGAGCCCGAGCTCGGCGGCGGCTCTGCTCTTTCTCATGCTAGGGCGGAAACGGAGGATATCCCATGGCAGAAGACACCGAAGAGTGCACCCATCAATGCTCCAGCTGCGGCGTCGCCGAGTGCGGTGACCGCACGGCGGCTGCAGCGCCCGCCAAGCTGGAGCCGAACAAGCGCTCTCGCATCAAGAAGGTCATCGGCGTGGTGTCCGGCAAGGGCGGCGTGGGCAAGTCCCTGGTGGCGGGCCTGCTCGCCTCCGAGCTGGCGCGCAAGGGGCACAAGGTGGCCATCCTGGACGCCGACGTGACGGGACCGTCCATGCCGCGCTCCTTCGGCATCCATGCCACGGTCACCGCTGACGAGGATGGCATCAACCCTGTGGCCACGCCTTCGGGCATCGAGGTGATCTCGGTGAACCTCATGGTGCCCGAGGAGGACGTGCCCGTGGCATGGCGCGGCCCCGTGATCACGGGCATCCTGCGCCAGTTCTTCTCCGAGGTGAACTGGGGCGACGTGGACTACATGCTCATCGACATGCCTCCGGGCACCTCCGACGTGTTCCTGACGGTGCTCCAGTCGCTGCCCGTGGACGGCATCGTCATGGTGTCGGCGCCCCAGGAGCTGGTCCAGATGATCGTGGGCAAGGCGGCCAACCTGACCAACCGCATGGAGGTGCCGACCCTGGGCCTCGTGGAGAACATGGCCTACTTCAAGTGCGACGACTGCGGCAAGCAGCACTACATCTTCGGCGAGCCGCAGGGTGCCCAGGTGGCCGAGCGCTACGGCATCGAGGCGGTGGCGACTCTGCCCATGGACCCCGCCCTGGCGCGCTTGGTGGACGGCGGCAGGATCGAAGAATACGCAGTTGAGAGCGCCCTTGATCCCATTCTTGAGCAGATTGAGAAGGTTGGGTGAAAAGGTTTACGCATTCCGATATTTGTCGTACACTACACACTAATTGTCCGCCGAACGAGAAAGAGAAACAGTCCATGGCAGGCACGAACCAGTTTCCTCAGCAGCCTTCGGGCATGCCTCCGATGGGGCAGCCGACTATGAGCACCGGCCGCATTCCGGGCGGCATGCCGCCGACGGGCCGTCCTGGCGCGCCCATGTCCGGCCAGCAGCCCGAGAAAAAGAAGAAGAGCAAGAAGCCGCTCATCATCGTCATCATCGTCTTGCTGGTGGCCATCCTGGGCCTTGGCATCTGGTGGCTGCTGTTCGCCAACGGTGGCTGGCTCGACTCGAACGCCAAGTCCGGCCAGGCTCCCTATAAGACCAACGAGGAGGTTCAGGCTGAGCTGAATCGCCAGGTCGAGGAGGGTATGTTCAACATCTCCATCGCGAGCGTGGTGGAGTTCCCCGACGGCACCAGCCCCGGCACCGCTTACATCGAGAACATCCCGGGCAACCGCTACGACATGATGGTGGAGATCACACTGGACGACACCGGCGAGTCGGTCTACCAGTCGGGCGCCCTGGCTCCGGACAGCTACATCGACGACATCACCCTGACGAAGGACCTCGACGCGGGCACCTACCCCTCGACGGCGACCTTCACCGCCTACGACCACGACTCCCACGAGGCGGTCGGCAAGGCGGCAGCCAAGGTGTCGCTGGTGGTGCGCAACTAGCGACAAGCCCTCTTCGGCACGGATTCTCAGAGCCGCGGGAGCCTCGGAAGCGAGGGCTCCCGCGGCTCTCTTTTTGGCTCCAGGTCGCATGGGCGCGCTGGTCGGCGGGTCGGCAGGTTGCTGGGTGCGCGAACGGCGATGGGCCGAGCCTTGTGGCGCAGGCGCTTCGGCAGGCTCTGACGCGCAGCGCGCTTGGGCGAGCGGCAGGGCCCTTGGCGGGTGGGCGCCCTTCCGGGTGGCGGGCGAAGGCCCTAGAAGGGCATCTGGGGGAGCTGCTTCATCACGTCGGCCGCCTCGGCGCTGATCTCCACCACGTTGGCGCCAGGCTGGCTGGCTGCGGGAGCGCTGCTCGACACGGGAGCCTCCTCGACGGGCTTGACGAAGGGCTTCTCCATCACCTCCCAGGTCAGCACTGCGGCGACCTCTTGGTTGGGGCCGCGCAGGTCCAGGGCCTCATGGGCCACGGTGCGGTAGCCGCGCTGCTGGTAGAAGCGGCCCGAGGGCAGCGACGAGTCGAGGATGGCGCTGTAGTGGCCCTGGGCCACCTCGGCCTCCAACTGGTCCAGCAGCAGCGTGCCGTAGCCCTTGCGCTGGTAGGCGGGGTCGACGAAGATGCGGGTGAGGTGGCACCCATCGCAGGTGCCGGTGGCGATGGGCGTGCCGTTCAACAGGAGCAGGCGCACCTTGCCGGCGCTGAGGTCGGCCATGATGCGCTCTGGGTCATGCCAGCCCAGGAACCAGCTCACCACCGGGGCGGGGTAGTAGAGCGGGTACACCTTCCCGATGGTCGCCTGGGTGATGGTGTAGACCGACCCCAGGTCGGCCAGCTCCGCCTTGCGGTACTCCATGGCATGTCCCTTCCCGTACGTGTGCCCGCCGCTGCGGCGGGAGTCCGGGAACCATGATAGCGCAGCCCGTCGGTAGAGGGGTGCCGCCTCGGCCTATTCCCCGTAGGCGCCGGTCTGGCGGCTCCATAGGCGCGCGTAGTCGCCGCCCTTGGCCACCAGCTCGGCGTGGGGGCCGTCCTCCACCACCTGGCCATGGGACAGCACGACGATGCGGTCGAGGCTGGCCACGGTGGAGAGCCGGTGGGCCACCACGATGGCGGTGCGCCCTTCCATCAGGCGCCCGAGCGCCTCCTGCACGGCGGCCTCGCTCTCGGAGTCCAGGGCGCTGGTGGCCTCATCTAGCACCAGTATGGGCGCGTCGGCCAGCATGGCCCGGGCGATGGCGATGCGCTGGCGCTGGCCGCCGGACAGCTTGACGCCGCGCTCGCCGGTGATGGTGTCGAAGCCCTGGGGCAGCGCCTCGATGAACTCCAGGGCGTTGGCCTGGCGCGCCGCCTCGCGTATCTCCGCCAGGGTGGCGTCGGGCTTGCCGTAGGCGATGTTCTCGGCGATGGAGCGGTGGAACAGCAGCGCTTCCTGGGGCACGTAGGCGATCTGGCGCCGCAGGCTCTGCTGGGTGATGTCGGCAACGTTCTGGCCGTCCACCAGGATGCGCCCCTGCTGGATGTCGGCCAGCCGCAGCAGCAGCTTGGTGAGCGTGGTCTTCCCCGCGCCGCTGATGCCCACCAGCCCCACGCGCTGGCCGGCGGGTATGCGTAGGTTGAAGCCGTCGAACACCTGGGTGCGCGCGTTGCCGTCGGTGTACCAGAAGCCGATGTCCTCGAAGTCGATGTCGCCCAGCTCCACCACGAGCGGCTGCGCGTCGGGCGCATCGGCCACCAGGCGCGGCTCGTCGAGCACCGCAGTCATGCCGCTGGCGTCGCCGAAGGCCTGGTTGATGCGCTGCAGGCTGTTGCTGATGAAGTTGAACTGGTTGGTCACCGTATAGGTGTAGGTGAACATGATGATGACCGTGCCCGCCGTTATGCCGAACCAGGCGTTGCCGCCGGCGATGAACACCGTCACCACGCTCATGATGACCAGCGTGATGCAGGCGGTGACGATGCCGCGGGCGAGCGACGCCCCCATGCGCTTCGAGTCGCGCGCCACCACTTCGCGGTTGGCCTGGTCGAACAGGGTGCGCTCGTAGTCCTCGCGGCCGTAGGTCTTCACGGCCAGGATGTTGGTCACGGCGTCGGAGAGCTCGCCCGACAGCTGGTTCTGCGCCCCGGCCGCCTTCTCGTTCAGGTGCAGGATGCGCTTGTACATGAGATAGCTCACCGTGGCGTACACGGCCAGCAGCGCCATGAGCACGGCGGCATACACGGGAACCACGGGCACCAGCAGCACGCAGGTGAACGTGATGGAGCACAGCACTGGCAGGAAGGGGAAGGTGATGGTCTGCAGCAGCAGGGTGTAGCCGCTCATGAACTTGGTGGTCTGGCTGACCAGCGTGCCGCCGAAGCGGTTGGAGTGGAAGGTCATGGACTGGTTGGACAGCGCGTCGAAGGCCATGGTGGCCAGGTCGTAGTTGACGGCGATCTGGAGCTTCCAGCTGGTGTAGTCCTGCAGCTTGCTGCACGCTTGCCCTGCCAGGTTGATGCCGATGAGCGCTGCGATGTAGGGGCCGAACACCGTGAAGACCTCCTGAGCCGGCACGGGGTCGGCGCTGATGCGGTCCACGATCAGGCTCATGACGTAGGGGTTGCCGTAGGTGAGGAAGCCGCAGAAGCCGATGGTGGCCGCTATGAGCGCCACGAACAGCCCCAGGTGCTTGCGCGTGGCCTGCCAGTAGTAGTGCAGGGTGCGCAGCGTGGTGGAGGGCCGCGTGGCTGTCGGCTGGTCGGCGGGTCGGGTCATGGGCGGTCCTCTCGTCGGAGACACGACAAGAAGGCCGGAAGCGTGTGCCTCCGGCCTTCGGAAAATTGGTGGAGCATAGGGGGATCGAACCCCTGACCTCATGGCTGCCAGCCATGCGCTCTCCCAGCTGAGCTAATGCCCCGAAAAGTGCGTAGACCACTATAGCATAAACCTCGGGATTGCAGCTGAGCTTTCTGAAGAAAATTTCGGATGCTTGGCTTGGGTGGCCGAGAGATGGCTCGGGCGGCTCGGCGCGGCTGGGCTGCGGAAGGGCAGGATGGGCTAGCCTGATCGGCAAAGGCCCTTCTGGAGGGTTCGAGCGCCTGCCCTAAGGGGCCAGTGCGTCGGTCGGCGACAGCACCATGCCGCCTTCGTGGGCGCGCTCGGCCAGCTTCTTCTCAAGCCGGAGGAGGTTCTTGGAATCCTCGCCCCTTGGGTGCCTCCGAGCATCACGACGAAGGCTTCCACTGGCCATCGGTCGCTTTCGCTATCGGATCGGCCCCCGCGCGAGCGTAGACGATGAGGCCGTGGGCCTCGAGCGGCTCGGAGAGCTGCCCGAGGGCCTTCGGCTCGCCCATGAAGGTGGCAGGGTGGCTGCAAGGGAGGGGCGGAAGGCGATGCTTGGCTGCTCTCTGCAGGCGAGCGAGGATGCGCTCAGGCCGTGCATGGATTGCGCGCTGAAGCCCTTGCCAGCACGGCGTTGGCGTGCTGGCGGACGGTGGGGCTCGTCCAAGGTGCAGTTCGGCGATCGCTGAACAACTGCCACGACGTGCCAGGCTTGCAGGACCCTCGGGGCTCAGCTGCGATGGCCCGTAAGGGCATCGCCAGCGGACGCCCTTTGAGGGGAGCGCCATTCGATGATGCCTCGTGCTCGACAACCGACGCGGGCGAATCGGCTAGCGCCGCTATGGGGCGGGTGCTCGCTCATCGTGGCTCCTGTCGGGCATGGGCATGCTTTGCAGGCAACCTGGTTCCTGCTTGCAGGGTTTCCAGCTCAGGGGCTCGGGTAGTGCTTTGCCGGGAGGCCAGGCTATTGGATGCGCTGACGTCGCTGGGGTTGGGGCGTCGGGTTGCGCAGATTATTTCCGATTGTGCACGGCTCGGAGATGCGTTCTGGAGCTCCGGTTAAACCACAAGGCCTATAATCCATTGGAAAGCTGCGCTAGGGTGGTCTGAAGGGTCTCTGAAGCAATGCACAAACGCAAATAATCTGCCGGAAGGTGCACTCAAGGCTGGCGCTGCGGCTCTGTCTGTGGCTGTGCCTGCTGCCTCGGCTTTGGCGTGCCGGGCGCTTTGGTCTATGATGGCGGGAAACCGCTTTCTCAAGGAGGACGACCATGGCCGACAGGGACGAACGACGGGTTGCAGCCCAGAAGCACAACGCGCTCATGAAGGGCGCCTTCTCGACCGAGACCGCGGCGACGGTGGCTGCGGCGCGCATCTATGAGGAGGGCGAGGGACGCGAGCTCGACCTGCCTGAGCCGCCATTCGAGGCCACGGAGACCTGCGTCACCACCAGCTTCGCCCCTGAGGCCCTGTACCGGGAGGCTCGCGGCAAGACGCTGGTGGTGGACCCGGCGGCCTTCTGCCGGCCTGGGGGCGCCTACGAGGACGGCTCCTTCGGCCCGGAGCAGATCCTGTGCTCCCAGAGCAACCTCTACCAGGTGCTCTGCGGCATCAAGGAGAGCTTTCACGACGCCAACCGCGACTACCGCCGCGGCCAGCTGTTCACCGACCGCTGCGCGTACCTGCCCGAGGTAGCGTTCTCCCGCGGCGGGGACGTGCGCCGTGCCGACGTGCTGGCCATCGCCGAGCCGCTGCGCGTGGCGGCCATGGAGGCCCATCGCTCCGAGCGCGAGTGCGACGCCGAGCTGGCCAACCGCGTGGAGGCGCTGCTGCGCGTGGCGGCGGCCAACCAGTGCGAGACGCTGATCCTGGGAGCCTTCGCCTGCGGACGGCTGGGCTACGATGCGGGTCGGGTGGCCCAGCTCTTCCGCGCGTGGGTCGACGCGCATCCGGGCGCCATCGGCAAGCTGGTCTTCGCGGTGCCGCGAGCCTACTTCGACGCCTTCGACGCCCTGTTCGCCGCGCCGGTGGTGGAGGAGCCCGTTGCTCGGTCCGAAGGGGAGGAAGAGGAGCTAGGCTGGTCGCCGGAGGACCTGCCGGAGGGCGTCACCTTCCGCTAGGAGGGCCTGTGCGCCACGAGGGATCGGCGACGCCCAAGGCGATTCGAGGTGCGACGCTAGAGGGGCATCAGGTGGTTTCGTGTTCGTCGGGCCCAGGCCCAGGTCCAGGGGGCCAGGTGCATCCGGCTCTGTGCGCCCCGAGCCCAGGGGCCCCTAGAGCTGCCAATCCCATGCGCCCCGCCTCGATGCCGGGGCTGCTCGGTGCCCGAAGCTGCTCTCAGGCTGCGTCCAAGCCCACGCTCGCCCAGGTCGGGCGAGCGCCCTAGCCGACCACCTTCGAGCTCTCCACCTTCTCCACGTACCAGGCCATGAAGCGGGCGAGGGGCTTGCGCAGCACCAGCCCGATGAGCGCGGCTGGCACCAGGAACAGCAAGAGCTCGCCCATCTGCACCCAATACTGCGCCCCGGAAGCGCCGAACATGGCCTCGCGCATGGCGTTCACCACGTGGGTGGCTGGCAGCCAAGGGCTCAGCGCCTGGACGAACGGCGGCAGGATCTGCAGGGGGAAGGAGCCGCCGCAGCCCGTCACCTGGATGATCAGCAGCAGCACCGCCATGGCCTTGCCGAGGTTCGCGAACGCCGCCACCAGCGCGTAGATGATGAAGGTGAACACCAGGCCCGCCACCCAGAAGCACAGCAGGAACAGCCCGACGTCCGCCACCTGCACCTGCAGGAACAGCAGGTTGCCCAGGGCGGCGAGGGTGGTCTGGGCCAGGGAGAGGAAGGCCATGACCCCGAAGCGGCCGAGGAACAGCGCATGGGGCGTCGGGTCGCTCACGCCCAGGTCGGCCCGCGCCCGAGCTGACACCGTGGGCTTCACCACCACGAGGATGAGCAGCGACCCGATGAACAGGGCCAGCGTGGTGTAGAGCGGCGCCATGGCCGAGCCGAAGTTGTCGGCGGGGAACACGGCGATGCGCTCCACGCCCACCGGGGCTGCCAGCGCCTTGGCCAGGGCCTGCACGTCGGCGCCGATCACCTGGCGCAGCTTCTCGGCGTCGCCACTGGCCAGGGCGTCGCTGATCTCGGCAGCCACCTCGTGCAGCTCAGCCGCTGCGGCGTTCAGGCGCTCGATCATCGGCCCGATGCGGTTGGCCGAGAAGGCCAGCAGGTTGCCTGCCGAGCCGAGCGAGGAGCCCAGGGCGTCGTCGGCGCTGCCGAGGTGCCCCTTGCCCGCCTCCAGGGCCGCGCCGAGCTCCGTGGCGTAGCGGCCGAGGTCGGCCAGGGCGGGCGCCACGTTGGCCTCGTAGTCGGCCTTGGCTGCGGCCAGGCCTTGCTTGGCCTCGTCGGCTAGGCGCTTCACCTCCTGGCGCTGGGCCTCGGCATCGGCGCTGCCTTGCTCGATGCGGGCTGCGGCCTCGCGCAGCCCCTCGCTCGCCTTGCCCATCAGGCCGATGGAGGCGCGCAGCTGGTCGATCAGGCTCTGCACCGCCGGCTGGTACTCCGGCGGCACCTGGGTCTTCAGGGCCTCCAGCTGGGCCACGGTGCCCTGGGCCGCTGCAGCTTGGCCGTCCACGGCATCAGCCTGGGCCCTCAGGCGCTCGGCGGCGCCCGTAGCCTGGCTGGAAGCGGCGTCGAACAGCTCGTCCGCCGCGGCCGCCACGGCGTCGAAGCTGGCGGCGCTGGCATCGAGGGCGCTGCCCAGCGCGTCCCCCGAGGCCCCGATGGCCTCGGCGATGCTGCCGGCCGCCGCCGCGCCTTCCGCGGCCAGGCCGCTCACCTGATTCACCTCGGCGTGGGCGGCGGACACCAGCTTGGCCGACTCGTCGCCCAGGTCGCGGGCGGCATCGATCAGCGAGCCGTAGAGGCCCAGCACCGCGGCCATGGACTCCATCTGGCCGGCCACTTCGTCGATGGAGCGGGCCATGGCGGCCACGCGCCCTTCGAGGCCCGAAGTGTCGGCGTAGTTGGACAGCGACTCGGCCACCCCCAGGGCGATCTCGGACAGCGTCTCGGCGAATACCTGGTTGACCTGGTAGGACACCGCATCAGCCCCCTGGTCGGTGATCTTCGGGGCGATGGCGCTCTTCTTCTCATTGGCGTAGTAGATGATTTGGGCGTGCTCCACGCTGCCGGTGTAGAAGGTCAGCATGGCGCGGCTGAAGTCCTTCGGGATGACCACGGCGGCGTAGTAGCGCCCCGCCTTCGCACCGTCGATGGCGTCGGCTTCATCGGTGAAGGTCCAGTCTATCTGGTCGTTCGCGCGCAGGGCCGACACCACCTGCTCGCCGACGTTCACCCGCAGGGGCACCAGGTCGGACTCGTAGCCCTCGTCGGTGTTGGCCACGGCCACCGTCAGGTTGCCCGTATGGTCGAAGACGTTCCAGCAGGCCAGGATGTTGTACCAGGCGAAGATGGAGGGCATGGCTATCAACCCGATGGTGATCACCATGCTCACCACGTTGGCGAACAGGTGGCGCACGTCGCTGCGGCAGAGCCGCGCCATGACTGAGAGGTTGCGCCGGGCGGCTTGGATGACGGGCTCCCAGCGGCTCATGAGCGAACCCCTTCCTCGGCAGGGGCGGGGATCTTTGCGGCCTCGGGCGCTTCGACGTCGGCGTCGGCTTCCGCATCCGAGCGGCCCACAGCCCCCGCGTCATCGGCGCCCTCGCCCTCAGCCCGCACTGCCGCTCTCGCTCGCACCGACCCCTCGTCCGGCGCGCCCATGGCGTCCCGTCGGCGGTACAGCGCTCGCAGCTCGTCGTCGGGCAGCGCCTCCAGGCGCAGCTGGCGGTCAATGCTGTAGCGCAGGCTCTCCACCACGATCAGGAAGGCGATGATGGCCACCAGCCACCCGAGCCATACCGTCAGGGCCACCACCTTCTCGGTGGGGGTCACGGAGAACACCAGCACCAGCGCCGCCGGCACGGCCACCCCTGCCACCAGGGCGCCGCGGATCAGCCGTGGGTACAGCCGCTTGAACCGATCGTAGCGGCGCTGAATCTCGTCACGGTACTCGTCCTTGTCGGCCAGGGCGCGCACCACCTGGGAGAGCCGGTAGCGCCGCTGGGGCACCTCGACGTCCTCGCCGTTGAAGATGCCGCTCTGGCGCACCTGGCGCGCCACCATGCGGTTGACGTTGGCCAGCCGGGGGCGCAGGACGATGCCCAGGGCCATGGACACGGCGAAGAACAGCGCCAGCACGCCGAGGTCGCCGGTGTACTGGGCGCCGTAGAAGCCGCAGATGGCCTCGCGCATGGCGTTGATGCCGTAGGTGAAGGGCAGTGCCGGGTAGACCGTCTGGAAGAACGGTGAGGTCATCTCGATGGGGTAGAGGCCGGTGGCGCCGGGGATCTGGGCGAACACCAGCACGATGCACAGCCCCTTGCCGACGTGCTGCAGCGTCACCGACAGGGCGTAGATGATGCTCAGGTAGGCCAGCGACGCCACGATGGCCGCCGCGAACAGGGCCGGCGCGCTCACCGCCTGCACGCCGAGGGCCAGCACGCCCGCGCAGCAGATGATGGCCTGCAGGGTCACCATGACCGCCAGCAAGGCGAAGCGCCCCAGGTAGCGCTGGGTGATGGTCAGGTTGCGGATGCCCTCGGCGTCTACCTCCTGCTTCAGGATGACCATGAGCATGAACGCGCCGATCCAGAACGTGAGGTTCATGAACAGCGGCGCCATGGCCGAGCCGTAGGCGTTCAACGGGTAGAGCTGCTCGGTGCGCAGCTGGGTGGGGGCGCCCATGAAGTCGGCGATGTCGGCGGCATCCAGGCGGTCCTCCCCGAAGGCCTGGGTGAGCGCGTCGGAGATGCTCAGGGCCTGCACGTCGCCCCGCACGGCGCCGATCTGCTGCTCGAGGCTGGCCAGCAGCCCGTCGGACTGGGCGAGGGCGTCGCGGGCGGCGCGCAGGGTGGTGTCCAGCTGGTCGAGCACGGGCGCAGCCTGGTCGACGAGGGCGCGCTCGCTGCCGACGGCGCTCGCCATGGCCGATGCCGTGGAGCTGAGCTGCCCCAGGCTGCTGCCGATGGTGGGCAGCGTGGTGCCGAACAGGGTGCTCGCGTAGCCCTGGGCCTCGGCCGAGGCGGTCTGGGCGGCGTCGTTGAAGGCGTTGCTGGCAGCGTCCACGGCGCTGGCGGTGGCGTCGATGTCGGCGCTGAGGGCCTGGAGGTTGGCGAGGGTGGTTCGGGCGGTGGCCGAGGTGGCCTCCAGCGAGGCGATGGCCTGTTGGACGACCTGCTTCTGGGCCGGGTCGTCGATGCCCTCCTCCAGGGCGCGCAGCTGGTCGATGGCGGCGTCGCACTGGTCGACGATGGCCTGGGCCTCGGCCACGGCAGAGCGCACGCTGCCCTGGGCTTCGTGGACGGCAGCCACCGCGTCGCCCACGGCCCCATTGGTCTTGGCGGCCATCTGCGAGAACGCCATGATGCTCTGGTTGACGGCGGGCAGCGCCACGGCGGAGAAGCGGTTGACGCCCTCCTGGAGCGAGGCGGTCAGGTCGGCGATGGCCTCCAGGGCATCCGCCGCCTCGCCGATGCTGTCGCGTGCGCCGTCGAGCTTGCCCCGGGCCGCCTCGCTGCGCTCTAGGGCGGTGCCGGCCGCCTCGCCCATCTGGGCCAGGGCCGTCCGTCCCTCGGCGATGGCCTGCCCGGCCCCTTGCAGCTTGGCGGCGGCTCGGCTCTGGATGGCGCTCAGGTCGGCCGAGGACTCGGCCAGCGACTGGTCGATGGCGTCGGCCGCCGCCTTGCTCACCGTGGCCACGAAGGTGGAGTTGATGGTCTCGTCCAGGGTGCTGGCGCCGGTGTCGGTGATCTTGGGCGACACGGGCCCCAGCTTCTCGTTCACGTAGTACTGCAGCTCCGGCTTGGTGAAGCTGCCGGTGGTCAGGCTGAGCAGGTTGGCCGTGAAGTCCTCCGGTATGACGAAGGCGGCGTAGCTCTGGCCGGACCTCACCTGGGCCATGGCGTCCTCATAGTCGGTGAACTGCCAGCTCAACTGCGTGTTCTGCTGCAGCTGCTCGACGATCCGGTCGCCCAGGTCCAGCTCGCCGGTCAGCTCGCTCGACGCTCCGTCGTCCTGGTTGACCACGCAGACGCGCAGGTTGCCCGTCTGCTCGTAGGGGTTCCAGAAGCCGATGACGTTGTACCAGGTGTAGAGCGAGGGCAGCACCAGCAGGGCCACGACCACCACCAGGGCCGGCGGCACCTTGAGCAGCCGCCGCACGTCGCGGACGAACACGCGCCCCACATTGCCCATGCCGGCTGCCCCCTTCTCTCGGCCAGGATTCGATCCAAGGGAAAAATGATACCGCAACCAGCCATCCTCCGCGTCAACGGGAAGACTACGGCGGCCAGGCCCAAGGGCGCCGGCCCCTTAGCGCGGCGGCCTCTCCTGGAGGAGGCGCCGCAGCAAGAACAGGCAGAAGCGCGGGGGCGTGAGGACACCCCCCTGACGAGCCGACACTGCCCGCGAAAGCCCTCGTAGAAGCCGCGAAGCGCATTTTCATGAGGGAGCCTCGCCTGGGGGAGCCTGGCAGCGCATCGCACCGCGCTCGGGGCGCTCAGAGCCCGCAGAGGCGGCAGGTCAGCAGCAGCACGGCCAGGAAGCCGGCGTTCAGCGTCGTGAACAGGACGAGGAAATGGCTCGTCCGCAGCTCTGGCAGGCCGTCCAGAGCCGGGAACACCTTCCGCACGCTCGAGAAGTGCTGTAGGGTTATCAGGCTGGCCAGCGACCCGACCAGGGTTCCGGCGCCGCCGACGTTCACGCCCGCGAGCAGGGCCGGCCAGTCGCTGGTGAAGTGCGACAGCAGCACCGCCGCCGGCACGTTGCTGATCACCTGACTCAGGCCTGCCGCGACCAGCAGCCCGTCGGCAGCCATGAGCCCGGTCAGCGCTTCGCTTAGGAACGGCATGCGCGCCATGTTCCCTGCGAACACGAAGAAGCAGGCGAAGGTGAGCAGCAGCGGGTAGTCCACGGCTCTGAGCGCCCGCCGGTCCGTTCGGGCCAGTACCACGGCCACCGCCACCACGGTCACGCCGATGGGCACGATGCGCAGCACCGCCAGCACCGTCAGCCCCAGCAGCAGCCCGTAGGCCACCAGGCGCCGCCGGCCGAGGGGCTGCTTGGGCACGGGCTCCATCTTGGCGGGGGCGCTGTCGGGGGTGCGGGCGAGCAGGGCGCAGGCCAGCAGCACCAGGGCCGTGGCCACCAGGAACGGCACGGCCATCACCTGCACGAACTCCCCGAGGCCGATCCCGTAGCAAGAGTAAAGGTAGAGGTTCTGCGGGTTGCCGAAGGGCACGATCATGCCGCAGAGGTTGGCAGCCAGCCCCTCCATGACGAACAGCGCGGCGATCTTGCGCCCCCAGCCGGCGCGGGCCAGCACCGTGGCCGAGAGCGGCAGCATGATGATGAGCGCCAGGTCGTTGGTGGCCACCATGGACAGCGCGCCGGTGACGACCACCAGGGCCAAGGCCACGGACCGCAGGGTGCTGAATCTCTTGATGGCCACGCGGGCCACCCGATCGAAGGCCCCCAGGTAGCGGAAGGCATTCGCCACAGCCAGCACGCAGAACAGGCAGCCGAGGGTCTTCCAGTCGAGGTAGCCCAGGTACTGCCCATCCGGGGGCACGACGGCCATGGTGGCCAAGGCGGCCACGGCCGCGATGGCCAGCACCGCATGCTCGCGCGCGAACCGGAGCGCCCGGCGCGCCAAGGCCGTGGTCTGTGGCTCGTTTCCCATAGCTGCCTATTATGCACGGTCTGGCGGCCGCGACGGCTTGCGGGGCGGGCGCATCCGGCGTGGGACCGGGCGAGCAGCGGACGAGCTGCCTGCGCTGAGCGGTCGGCTGCTGGCCACCGGTCGCTGAGATTCCCTATAATCCTTCCTGACAGATCGCGTGAGGGAAGGGCTCCTATGGCGCATCGACGACCTCAAGGCTCGTGGCTCGGCTACGGGTTCGCCATCGCCCAGGCGGTGCTCTACTCCATGATGGGCATCTTCGGCAAGCTCCTCTACGAGACGGGCCTGTCCGCCCAGGAGACGGTGCTCCTGCGCTACCTGGCCACCACCGTCATACTCGGGGTGGTGCTGCTGGCGTGGCGCAAGCACCGGCTGGTCAGCCGCGAGCCCATGGTCTACGTGCAGGCGGCGTTCTTCTTCGTCAGCACGTTGTTCTACTTCTTGGCCGTCGAGCGGCTGTCGGCGGGCATCGCCACGGTCATCTTCTACCTCTATCCGGTGCTGGTCGCCCTGCTCAGCCTCGTCGTGCTCCATGAGCGCTTCTCGGCGCCCACGGCCGTGGCCCTCGGGTTCGCCGTGGGCGGCCTTCTGCTGGTGTCGGGCGTGGCCGAGAGCGAGGTGGTGCTCGACGCCCTGGGCATCGTCTACGGCGCCATCTCCTGCGTGGCCTTCGCCGTCTACACCGTGCTGGTGCAGAAGGCTGGCCGCGCCGAGGACCCCTTCACGCTGACCTTCACCATATCGTGGACGAACCTGGTGGCTGCGGCGCTCATCTTCGCGCCGAGCGTGCCGACCATGCTGCGCCTGGATGGCGCCCAGCTCGGCCTCGGCAGCCTGCTGGCGGTGCTGTGCACCATCGCCCCCATGCTGCTCTACATCGTGGCCATCAAGCGCATCGGCGGCACCAGGACCGCCCTCATCGGCATCAGCCAGACGCCGTTCTCGCTGCTGTTCGCCTACTTGATCCTGGGCGAGCAGCTCACGGTGCTGCAAGGAGCGGGCGCGGCGCTCATCGTGGTGGGCGTCGCCATCGTGACGGCGGCGCCGGCCAAGGGCGCGGACGAGCCGGAGGCGCCAGGAGGGCGGGAAGCGCAGGGAGCGGGCCCGAGGCGCGCGGCGTGACGCGTCCTGCTGCCTCGCCTCGTGCACCTTCGCCCTCGAGCATTGCCAAACGGTAATCGACGTGCAAGCTGCCGATAACCTGGGAATGCCATCATAGGGGCCAAGGACGTAGGAGCCCCTTCGGAAAGGAGTCCCCATGTTGACCTTGGCTCTCGGCGCGATCCTCTTCGGCGTCATCTGCGCAGCCATGGCCGGCTGCGTGGCGGTGGCCCTCCTCTGACAGGGCCCGCGGCGCGGCCTGGGCTCGGGTCGCGCCAGCCCGCTATAATGCGAAGCGCACGCCTCAGATGGAGGGAAGGAGCCGCCCATGGCAGGCAGCCGCGGGGCCGAGCGCGTGGCCCATCCGCTCGACCCGGTGTTCGACGAGCGCTCCCGGGTGCTGGTGCTGGGCACCATGCCCTCGCCGGCTTCCCGCGCGACGGGCTTCTACTACGGCCACCCGCAGAACCGCTTCTGGAAGGTGATGGCGGCGCTGTTCGACGAGCCGCTGCCCGCCACCAACGACGAGCGCCGGGACCTGGCCCTGCGCCATGGCATCGCGTTATGGGACGTGCTGGCGGAATGCTCCATCGAAGGCGCCTCCGACGGCTCCATCGGCGCTTGCGTGCCGAACGACCTGGCGCGCATCCTGGATCGCGCCCCCATCCGGGCCATCTTCTGCACGGGGGCGAAGGCTGCCGAGCTCTACGGCCGCCATTGCGAGGCTGCCGCGGGGCGCCCCTGCGTGCGACTGCCCTCCACGAGCCCGGCCAACGCCAGCTTCTCCCTCGACCGGCTCGTCGAGGCCTATCGGGCCATCGTGCCCTTCGCCCTGGGCCGCTAGCCGCGCACCTGGAGCAGCTTCTCCTTCAGCTCCGCCTCCATCCGGCGGATCTCCAGCTCGGCCTCGGCGCGCTTGGCCCGGCCTTCGTCCTGGATCTTCATGACCTCGTCGAAGGTCTGGATTAGGCTCTCGTTGGTGGCGCGCAGCGTCTCCACGTCCACGATGCCCCGCTCGCTCTCGCGGGCCACCTCCACCGTGGAGGTCTTCAGCTTCTCGGCGTTCTTGCGCAAGAGCTCGTTGGTCATGTCCGTCACGGCGGACTGAGCGCGCAGGGCCGCTTCGTTGTTGGCCATGCCGAGCGCCAGCACCATCTGGCTCTTCCAGAGGGGGATGGTGTTCACCAGGGTGGTCTGGATCTTCTCGATCATGAGCATCTCGTTGCCCTGGACCAGGCGGATCTGCGGTGCCATCTGCATGGCGATGGTCCGGGTGAGGTCCAGGTCGGCCAGCTTCTTCTCGAAGCGGTTGCAGGAGGCCTCCAGCTTCTGCACCGCTTCGGCGTCCTCGGTGCGGCCGGTCCGCTTGGCCGTGGCCACTAGCTCCCGCAGCTCGCCGTCGCGCACCTCGGCCAGGCGCTTGCGGCCGGCCAGGAGGTACATGGTCAGCTCCTTGAAGTAGGTGAGGTTCAGCTCGTAGAGCTTGTCGAGCATGGCGGCATCCTTCATGAGGGTCACCTGGTGCCCCTCCAGGGCGCCGACGATCTTGTCCACGTTGGCTTGGGCCTTGTCGTAGCGCGCCTTCATGGCGACGATCTTGTTCGCCTGACGCTTGAACAGGCCGAACAGCCCCTTCTCCTCTTCGGCGTCGAAGCTCTTGAGCTCGATCACCACGTTGGCGATCAAATCCCCCGCCTCGCCGAGCTCCTGGGTGCGCACCTTGGCCAGCGCTGTCTCGGAGAAGTCGGCCATCTTCTTCTGGGCGCCGGCGCCGTACTGGAGCACCTGTTGGGAGTTGGCGATGTCGATCTGCTGGGAGAAGGCCTCCACCTGGGCGCGCTCCTCCTCGCTCAGGGAGTCCTCCAGGGCCGGAGCGCCCACGGCTTCGGCTTCGACGATGAGGGCCTCCACGGTGGGCTCGGGTTCGCTGGCCCCGAGGGGCTCCAAGGTGAGCTCGGGGATGGGCGCGGCCGTGGTCTTGGACAGGTCGTCGGTCATGGCTGGGTCCTTTCGTCGGGGTCGGCGGGATCGGCGGCGGGCCGGGCGGCTCCGGGCGCGTCGAAGGGGCTGTCGGTCAGGCCCTCCTGGGCCAACATGGCGTGGAGCACGGCGATGTCGGAGGACACGTCCAGCGACAGGTCGCGGAAGGTGTCGTCCAGCAGCTTCTCGTAGGCGCTGGCCAGCACGGCCAGGGTCTGCTCGATCTCCTGGCGCGAGCTGGCGATGTTCTCGCCTTGGACGGGCTGCTCCTCCAGCTCGTCATAGGCGGCGAGCAGCTTCACGGTGGTGGGCAGGTAGTAGCCGGTCAGCCGCCCCAGCCGCTCCACGGCGGAGGGCTCGTCAGCGACGCGTTCCAGGATGCGGCCCACCAGGCCCTCGATGCGCGCGATCTGGGCGCTCAGGGCCTTGTCGTCGATGGCGGCATCCAGCTCGCGCAGCTGCTCGAGGTAGGAGCGTCCCTGGTCGAGGAAGGCCTGGGCCTCGGGCGGCAGCGCCCCGTGGGCGGCTTGGGCCCGGGCGCGCTCGCGGGCTTGGGCCTGCTGCTCCAGGGCTCGTTGGCGCTGGGCGCCCTGGGCCTGGCGGTACAGCTGGTAGGAGCCGTCGGTCACCATGAGGCAGGTGCCCTCGTCGTCGATGTGGCCCTGGGGCAGCAGCCCGTGGCGCAGCATCCGACGGGCCGAGGAGCGGGCCTGCTTCTCGGTGGACTGGGTCTGGGCGGCAAGCTCTCGGAAGGTGCACACCTCGCGCTCGCCGAACACGCGCCGGTAGGACCGCGCCCGCTGGGCGATGCCCAGGCGTCGCGCACCGGCTGCCGTCAGCCATGCGCACAGCGCCGTTGCCACGCCGGCCGCGCCCATCGCCAGCGCCCAGGGGGTCGCACCGAGGATGAGAGTGCCGGTGAGCATCAGCGCGGCGGCGCCGGCCGAGCCGAGGGCGCCCAGGCCGCCGAGGGCCGTCATGACGGTGCCGCTGACGGTGAGGCCGACGGGCGAGCGGAAGCGCTTCTTGAGGGCGGCGGCGCGCTCGCGGGCCTGGGCACGGGCCAGGGTGCTCGGGGCCGTGCCTGGGCGGGCGGGGCGCACGGGGCGCCCGGTGGGCGGGGGAGGCGCCGGTGTGGTTGATGCGGCGGAGGGCCCTGGGGCGGCTGGCCCTTGGGCCGTGGCCTGGCGATGCTTCTCCACGGCTTGGCCGATGGCATCGCCCAGGGCGTCCCCGGCGCTGTCGATGCCCTTGACGACGCCTTGGACGAGCTGGGCGACCGACTGGTCGATGGATCGGCAGAGCCGCTCGAAATCCTGTGGGGACATGCTTGGCAACGGTTCCTCCCGGATGCCTTGGAGGTGCAGGTAGTCCCTCGATTCTACCACGTCAGGACGTCACCTCATGGACAGGGATATGCGCCCGCGCCCCTCGTCCACGGCGGTCACCCGCACTTTCACCACGTCGCCCACGGCCACCACCTCGCTCGGGTGCCGCACGAAGCGGTCCGCCATCTGGGACACGTGCACCAGGCCGTCCTGGTGCACGCCGATGTCCACGAAGGCCCCGAAGTCCACCACGTTGCGCACGGTGCCCGTGAGCTCCATGCCCTCCTTCAGATCGCCCATCTCCCGCACGGAGCGGCTGAGCACCACCGGTGGCGCGTCGTCGCGCGGGTCGCGCCCAGGCTTCTCCAGCTCGGCTACCATGTCCCGCAGCGTGGGCTCCCCCACGCCTAGCTCCTGGGCCAGGGCGCCCAGGTCGCCCAGGCGCTCGGCCAGGCCGCCCGCGCCCCCGGCGGCCACGGCCCCGGGGCCCAGCCCCGCGCGCTCCAGCACCGCCGTGGCCACCTTGTAGCTCTCGGGATGCACGCCGGTGGCGTCCAGCGGCTGGCGCCCGTCGCGGATGCGCAGGAAGCCGGCGCAGTTCTGGAACGCCTTGGGGCCCAGCTTCGGCACGGCCTTGAGCTCCGTGCGGCTGCGAAAGGGCCCGTGCTCCTCTCGGTAGGCCACGATGTTGCGGGCCACGGCCGGCCCGATGCCGGCCACGTAGCCGAGCAGGCTCGCGCTGGCGGTGTTGAGGTCCACGCCCACGGCGTTCACCACGCGCTCCACCACCCCGGCCAGGGCGCGGCCGAGCTCGGCCTGGTCGAGGTCGTGCTGGTACTGGCCCACGCCGATGGACTGCGGGGGGATCTTCACCAGCTCTGCCAGAGGGTCTTGCAGCCGGCGCCCCAGGCTGAGCGCCCCGCGGGTGGTGACGTCCAGGCCGGGGTGCTCCTCGGTGGCCAGGGCCGAGGCGGAGTACACCGACGCGCCGGCCTCGTTGACCACGGTGCAGCCCAAGGGGCGGTGGAACCGCTCGATGAAGCCCTCCACCACCTCCTGGGCCTCGCGGCTGGCGGTGCCGTTGCCGATGACCACCACGTTGACGTCGTAGCGGTCCTCCAGCTCGGCCAGCACGCGCTCGGTCTCGGCCACCTGGCGCCGCGGCGGCGTGGGGTAGACGGTGCCGTGGTCCAGCAGCTTGCCGTACTCGTCCAGCACCGCCAGCTTGCAGCCGGTGCGGTAACCGGGGTCCAGGGCGATGATGCGCGCGCCCCGCACCGGCCGCTGGCGCAGGAGCGCCTCGGTGTTGCGGGCGAAGACGCCGATGGCCTCGGCTTGGGCCCGCTCGGTGAGCTCGGCGCGCATCTCGCGCTCCAGCGCGGGGGCGATGAGGCGCCGGTAGCTGTCGGCGATGGCGGCGCCGAGCGGCTCCGACCAGGGGCTGCGTCCCTTAAGGAACCGCCGTTCCAACCGGCTTCGGGCCTCGTCGCCATCCAGGCGCACCTGCACGCGCAGCGTCCCCTCCTTCTCGCCGCGGTTGGCGGCCAGCACCCGGTGGCCCGGGATGCGCCCCAGGCTCTCCGGCGGGCGGGGCGGCTCGGCCGGGTCCGGCTCCCCCATGGGCTCCGTGGCCAGCTGCCCGTGGCGCCGCGCGAGGGAGCGCAAGGCGCCCAGGGCCTCGGCGTCCTCGGCGATGACCTCGGCCACGATGTCCTGGGCGCCGGCCAGGGCATCGGCGGCGGTGGGGTAGGCCGAGCCCTCCTTGGCGAAGACCGCAGCCGCCACCAGGGGGTCGCCGTCGCGGCGGCCTTGGGCCATCATGCGCTGGGCCAGGGGCTCCAGGCCGGCTTCCCGCGCCTTCGACGCCCGGGTGGCGCGCTTCTTCCGAAAGGGCTTGTAGAGGTCCTCCACCCGCTGGAGCACCGTGGCCTCGGCGATCTTGGCGCGCAGGGCGTCATCGAGCTTGCCCTGCTCCTCGATGGATCGCAGCACCTCTTCCTTGCGGGCTTGGAGGCTGCGCAGGTAGGCCAGGCGGGCGTCGAGGTCGCGCAGCGTGGCGTCGTCGAGGCCGCCGGTGGCCTCCTTGCGGTAGCGCGCGATGAAGGGAATGGTGCACCCCTCGTCCAGCAGCGCCATCACGGCGGCCACCTGGCTCGGGTCCAGGCCCAGGTCGTGGGCTACGAGGGAAGGGATGTCCTCCATGGATTGCTCCTTGTCGAAGATGGTTGCGCGGCAGGGTTCGGGTCCGCTGCTCGGTGCTCGGGTCGGCGCTGGGCCTGCCCGAGCTGGCGGGGCCGGCCCGGAGCCGCTTCGGACCGGCCCCGCAGTGCGGCAAAGGGCCATTGTCCCAGAAAACCGAGGGCCCGGCCAGGCCAGGTCGTGGCCAAGCCGGGCTGGGTCGGGTCGCGTCGGATCGGGTCCGTCCGCGTTGAGCCTTCTCCTGGAGAGGCCCCTTCCGCTAGAGCTCGCGCTGCTCGTAGAGCCGGGCCGCCAGAAGCGCGCTCGCCCCATAGAGCGCAAGCGCCACTACCGCGGCCACCGCCATAGCCATGGACGGGCCGGCGCTGGCTAGCAGCTCGTCCACATCCAAGGTGCTCTCGCCGCCAAGAAGAACCATGCCGGCGGCCACCGCCAGCACCAGCACTACCGGCACCAGGCGCGTTCCGCTCGTCATGCCGAAGCGCATGACGAGCGGCAGCGTCACCGCTGACGTCAGCAGCACGACCAGCGCGGCCGCCATCCCAGCGGTCGCGAGCACCGGCAGGCCCGCTTCGTCCAGCGAGAGGCTCTCGGGCACGACGCCCGCTGGCAGCGCCTGGGCCACGGCCCCTATCAGGAGGCCGATGGCCAGGGAGAACGCTAGCGCACAGGCTGTGACCACGAGCATGCTGGCATAGCGGCCGTAGGCCACCTGACGCCGGCTCAACGGCAGCGTCAGCCGGAAGCGCTCCCAGCCGTTCCACTCGTCGTAGGCCGCGATGCTGAACAGGTACATGAACGGCACCATGGCGGCCATGCATCCCACGGCTGCCACCGTCATGCCCGACCCCACGGCGATGAACGCCGCTACGAACACGGTGATGCCCAGAAGCGCGGGGAACGAGTTGCGCGCGGTGATCAGGTCGGAGAACAGCATCGCCTTCATAGGGCCTCTCCCTTCAGCATGATGGTCATGTAGTCTTCGATGGAGGCGCGGTCCACCGCCACGTCGGGCAGCGCTCGGGCGCAGGCGAAGCGGTCGGGCACCAGCACGTCGACGGCCATCCCGCGGGGCAGCGCCCTCAGGCTGCCGGCGGCGAAGGCCCCGCTGGATGCCAGCCTCTCGAGGTCGGCCGTGCGGCACCGGGCGATGCCGGCGTCGTCGCAGATGGCGTCCTTCGGGGCGCTGAACGCCAGGCGCCCTTCGTCGATGCAGACCACCTCGTCGGCTATCTTTTCCAGGTCGGTGGTTATATGGGTGGACATGAGGATGGCGTGGCCCTCCTCTTCCATGAAGCCGCGCAGCAGGTCCAGCACCTCGTCGCGGGCCAGCGGGTCCAGGCCGGCCGTCGCCTCGTCCAGTACCAGCAGATCGGGGCGGTGGGCCAGGGCGAAGGCCAGGGAGAGCTTCATGCCCATGCCGCGCGAGAGGCCCTTGACGGGCTTCTTGGGCGTCAGGCCGAACCGCTCGCACAGTCGCTCGAACTCGGTGGGGTCCCAGCATCGGTAGGCGGCCTTCCCCAGGTCGCCTACGTCGCGCACCCGCATGGTCACGGGGAAGGCGCAGGTGTCCAGCACCACGCCGATGCGCCGCTTGATGGCGACCAGGTCGGCGCCGGGGGCGTGTGGGTCGCAGCCCAGCAGCTCCACGGTGCCGGCGTCGAGGGCGGTCATCCCCAAGATGGCCTTGAGGGTGGTGGTCTTTCCCGAGCCGTTGGAGCCGATGAGCCCCACCACCGTGCCCGCGGGCACGGTGAGGGACAGGCCCTCCAGGGCGAAGCCGTCGTAGCGCTTGGCCAGCCCCTCCGCTCGTATGAGTCGTTCCATGATGGTCCTAGCCTTTCAGCGCTAGCCCTCCATCAGCAGGTCCAGCATCTCGTGCAGCTCCTGGGCGGTCAGGCCGGCCGCCTTCGCGTCGGCCACGGCCTGCCCGATCAGCTGCTCGACGTGCCGCAGGTGCTCTTCGCGCAGCAGCTCCAGGTTGCCGCCAGTCACGAACGTGCCCTTGCCCTGCACGGTGCTCACCAGGCCCGCCTTCTCCAGCTCGGCATAGGCGCGCTTGGTGGTGATCACGCTTATGCGCAGGTCGTTCGCCAAAGCACGGATGCTCGGAAGCAGCGTGCCCTCGGCCAGCTCGCCGGTCAGGATGGCCTCTCTCACCTGCTGGGCTATCTGCTCGTAGATGGGGGATGCGCTCGAGTTCGAAATGATTATCTCCAAGGTGCTCCTCCCGCAGGGGCGCCCGGGGGCGCCCGCCGCTCGGTCGCTGCCGCCGGGCGTCCCCGGGGCAGCCATAGTGTATATACGCTACCTGTACACTATATACACACCTATGCACACTCGTCAAGGGGCCGCTGCAGGCCGGTTGGGCGCGCGGGGGCCTCGCGTCGGAGCGGGCGCGGGGCGGGAGTTGCGCCCGGCTGGAACGATTGGGCGTGTGATGGGTGCGGCCAGGTGCAGCGCCGGGTGGGCTAGGATGGGAGGGGCTGCCTGGTCTGGCGACGCTACGTCAGGGTGGCATGCGGGATTGCCGCTCGGGAGAAGATGGGATGCCGAGGGCTCGCCCCGTCTGGGCGCGGTTCGCTGGAGGCGGGACGGGGAAGCCAAGTTTGGCGAGCTTTGACATAAAGTGCAGGCATCCAGGGACCCGAAAAGCCAAGTTTTGGGCGATTCGACATAAGATTCTGGGTCTTGCGACGGGTTTTTATGGCAAACCGGCAAAAACTTGGCTTTTCGAGGCGCCACGGCATCTTCGAATATGTCAAAGCTCGCCAAACTTGGCCTTTCGTGGTCATGCGTGGGTCGTGTGGGTCGTGCGTCGAGGTGTGGTGCGAGAGGGGACGGTCGTGCGCCGAGATGCGGTGTGCGAAGGGACGGGCATGCCCGTCCCTTCGCGCGGGGCCGCCTTCCCTAGGATTGTCGTTGGGCCGGATGACGAGGAAGGAGACGGAATGCCCGCGATGGAGAGCGTGCTGCAAGGCGACCCCGAGGCGGGCGAGGCCCTCGTCGCCCTGATGTCGGAGCGCGACGGGCTGCGCGAGTTCGGCGCACCGCCCTTTCTGTCTTTCCCTGGGCCGTCGAGGCTTCGGCTTGGCAAGGCTCCGCATCGTGAGGGGCCGTGCTTGCTGGGTGCCCTTTCTTGCCGATCGACGCTGCTCCCTTGGCAAAGGTCCCTTGGCTGCAGGCTCCGGATGGCGAGGCGCGGACGCTTGCGCTCGATTCGGCCTTAGGCGAGGAACGGCTCGATGGGGAGGTGCAGCTGCTGGCGCAATCCTACCCTGCGCTCCCGCAGATTCTTTACGGCAGTGCGACGGCGCAGCCCTAAGGTCTTGCGGAGGGAGTCGGCGATGACGTCCGTTGCGGTAAGGCTGTCCAGCTCGTCGTTGGTCATGCCTATGACCGTGTAGCCCATGGCGATCAGGGCATTCGTGCGCCTGGAGTCGCTCAGGCGACTTGCCTCGCCCTGATGGAAGAGCTTGCTCTGGTACTCAAGGTCGACCTTCGCCCCTTCCCAGTACATGTCGCAGCGCAGCGATCTTCGGCCTGAAATCCGACGCGCGTCCTCGCTTGCCTTCACTTCCTTGTTCATCTGGGGAACGCCTAGCCCATAGCCTCCATGGAAGGGCGGCAGGCTCAAGAGGATGGCGGCCTTGGTCTCCCTGGGGGACGCGGACCCGTCGGCGACGTATGCCAACGCTCGCATCGCCTTGGCGCTGCCGCTTAGCTGTTGGTTGGCGCTCAGGTACGAGCGCAGCTCTCCTATGCATGTGAGGGGCGTGGCGTTGAAGGTGGTGGGCCGCTCTTGGGTGGCGCATCGGTAGGTCCCGCACAGGTGGTAGCCTAGCTCGATGAGCTGGGCGTAGGTCAGCTCACTTGCCATCTGGGCAAATGCGAGGGGGGCGTTGGTCGTGTAGAGGCCGTCACCTAGGAGGACGAGCGACAAGGGCGGTAGGCGTTGGGTCGTGGAGTGAGAGACGATGCGGGATGACCGGGCGCTATGCCTCTTGCCTGCCTGGAGGACATGGATGGGCATGCTTGGGGTGGGGGCTTGAAGGTAGCTCAGCTGCCCGCACGCTCGATCGACATCGGCTTTGGTGGGCGGAACGATCGGCAGGGCGACGGTGTGCGTGGACCTTGGAACCCGCTTCGTTGCGGGAAGGCCGAAGAGCGCTTCGAGCGCTGAGCGGTGGCTCAGGCATACGGGGCGAGGCGCTCGTGGTCCTGTGGATGGGGCGCTTTCGGTCGCTGGGGTTGGGGTCGGCTTGCGGCTGGTCATGGGTCTCCCCTCTTCTCGGTGACGAATCAAGAGGATCTCGCGAGTTGCAGAGGAGAATGCCATCGACTCTGCGCGGACAGCCATATCATGCTTGAACCCACGCTGGCTCTTCTCTCGATGGTATCACTTGCCCAGCGGGTGGAGGGAAGGAAAAGCCAAGTTTGGCGAGCTTTGACATATTCAAGGTTGTCTGGGTGCCTCGAAAAGTCAAGTTTTGGGCGATATGACATAAAAACGCGCATCAAGATTCAGATTCTTATGTCAAACCGGCAAAAACTTGGCTTCTCGACCCCTTGGCTGCTCCCACTTTATGTCAAAGCTCGCCAAACTTGGCTTTTCCCTATCGTGGGGCGCCTAGTGCGCCGGTGGACAAGCGGCCGCCCTAGGCGCCCAGGGCTCGGGAGATGCGCTGGATGGCGAACTTCCCCGAGGTCACGGCGATGGGGAGGCCACCGGGGCTGGTGACCCACTGACCGGCCAGGTAGAGGCCATCGAGCCCCTTCGCCGTGCCCGGGCAGTCCACGGGCTTGACGCCGGGCACCGTCATGAATCCCATGTAGCTGCCATGGTAGGCGCCGCAGTAGCGCTCGTAGGTAAGGGGAGTCCAGCAGTCGAGCAGCTCCAGGCTCGGCGCCACCTCGGGCTGCAACGCCACCAGGGCGTCGGCGAAGGCCTGGGCCACCCGCGCCTTCTCGGCCCGGTACTCCTCTGGGCCGAGCGAGCTCCACCACTCGTACTCGGCGTCGCTCTGGGTGGCCGTCATCTGCACCAGCGACTTCCCCTCGGGCGCCCAGGACGGCTCGTGGTCGTAGGGGCGCGCGCTCACCCGCGTCACCGCGGTCTCGCCGATCGGGATGGGGTCGCAAGCCATGAGGGTGATGACCGGCTCCACCAGCCCCTCGTCCACGAGGAAGGCTGCTTGGACGGCGCTCATCACCGGGTAGCGGTCGCGCTGCGCGTAGGCTTCGCGCCAGCTCTCGGGCATCAGCGCCTCGTCTATCAACCCGCCATAGAGCAGGCTCATGTCGGCGGCGAAGATGACGGCGTCGGCCCGCATCTCCTCGCCGCCCTCCAGCGCCACGCCCACCGCACAGTCGCCCTCGCAGAGCACGCGCTGCACCGCGCGTCCCAGATGCAGCCGCCCTCCCAGCTCCTCCAGCCGCCGGGCCATGCGCTGGGCCATCTCCCGCGAGCCGCCCAGGGGCACCTGGCCGTTGCCCGAGGCCATGGTCGCGTAGGAGACCAGCAGGGCGTAGGCGGCGTACTCCTTGGGCATGTAATCGCCGACGAGCATCCGAAGGAGAGGGCTCTCGAACCGCTGGGCCAGCTCGCCGACGCTCAGGCCGCCGTAGGCCTTCATCACCTTCGGCATCGAGCGCATGCGCATCCCCAGCTTCAGGTAGTCGAGCGGTCCCATCATGTCCATGGGCTTTTCAGCGGGGATGTCGCAGCACTGGGCGTAGCGCACGTGCTTGATGAGCTTGCGCACCTCGTCGGCGTCGGCGGGCGAGAGCGCCACCAGCTCGCGCTCGGTGCGGTCCAGGTCATGCCAGAAGGTGGCCCGCTCGTCGCCGAGGCGTGCGGTGAAGAACTTGTCGTCTGGGGCGTAGGCCGTGCCCTCGTCGATGGCGCCGACGGTGCGCCACACCTCGTGCAGGTCGCTGCCGGGACGGCTGCCCGTCAGCCAGTGGATGCAGTTGTCGATGTGGCAGCCGCGCCGGTCCCAGCCGGTGCACTCGCCGCCAGCCACGACGTGCTTCTCGAACACATCCACCTCGAACCCGGCCAATCGGCCGTAGATGCCAGCCGACAGGCCGGCGATGCCGCCGCCGATCACTGTGATGCGCTTCGTCATAGTCATGCCTTTCTCTCGTTGCCGATACGCATGGCCGCGGCCTGGGCGCTCGGCTCGTCTAGGGGGCTGGGGGCAGCAGGATGCCCATCAGCCATGCGGGGTCCGGGGCTGCCATGCCCGGGTCGGAGGCCCATTGCTCCATCACGCCCTGGACGCTGGCCCAGAACGCCTGGGAGAGCCGGAGCGGGTCGCCGGGGCGGAACAGGCCCTCCTGCTGGCCTTGGCGGATGACCTCGGCAGAGCGCTGCACCTGGTCGATGCTCAGAGCCAGCTCTCTCACGGCCTCGGGCGCCCCCTCGCGACGTGCGCGACCCATCAGGGCGAACAGCTGGGGAACCCAGGGCTCGGCCTCCGTGAGGCTGATGAGCTGGCTCAAGAACCCTTCGAAGTACTCCACCGGGCCTGGGGCGCCCATGGCCTGGGGCGCCTGGGTGCCCTCCACGCCGATGGAGACCAAGGCCAGGTAGAGGTCTTCCTTGGAGGGGAAATAGTGGAACATCAACCCGGTGCTCATCGCCGAGGCCTCGGCTATCTGGCTGATGGTGGTCTCGGCGTAGCCGCGGCGCACGAACAGGTCGAGGCCCGCCTTCAGGATCTGCCAACGTCGTCGCTCCTTCTGCTCCTTGCGCGTCTCCATGGAACCGTCCTCCCGGCTTCTGTCTTGGGGCGCCCCTCCTCGCTTGGGCATCCGATATGTTGAATTCATATTCAATGAAATTTCATTCAATGTCAAGGAGCTGCCTGGGCGCCCTTTCCATCAATGGGCCAACAGCTTCACGATGCGGGCCCCTGCCGTTCGCTTGCGCCCTACAATCGGGATGGGGAAAGGAGGCCTCAGGATGGGCGCGATGGGCACGGGCGAGGCCGGGCGGCCCGACGGGGCCGCCGAGCGCGAGCGGGAGATAGTCAAGGGCAGCGCCATCGGCATCGCGGGCAACCTGGTGCTGGTGGCCTTCAAGCTGGTGGTGGGCTTCGCGTCCCACTCCATCGCCATCGTGCTCGACGGCGTGAACAATGCCACCGACGCCCTGTCCTCGGTGGTCACCATCGTGGGCACGAAGCTGGCCGGCCGGCGCCCCGATGCGCGGCATCCCTTCGGCTACGGGCGCGTGGAGTACCTGACCTCGGTGGTCATTGCCGTCATCATCCTGGCGGCAGGGCTGATGTCGCTGAAGGAGTCGGTCGTGAAGGTCGTGCATCCTGGTGTGCCCAGCTATTCCGCCGTCACCATCGTCGTGATCGTGGTGGCCATCCTCGCCAAGGTGGCGCTGGGCCTCTGCTTCAAGCATTACGGCGACAAGACTCGCTGCGAGGCGCTGGTCGCGTCGGGCGTCGACTCCAACTACGACGCAGTGCTCTCCGCCGGCACGCTGATGGTGGCCCTGGCCCAGAACCTGTGGGGCGTCAACATCGACGGCGTGGTGGGCCTGGCCATATCGCTGGTGGTGTGCAAGGCCGGCATCGACGTGCTGCGGGACGCTCTGGGGCCCATCATCGGCCAGCCCGAGGATAAGGGGCTCGTGAGCGCCATCGAGCAGTACTCGCTGTCGTTTCCCGAGGTGGAAGCCGTGTGCGACATAGTGCTGGACGACTTCGGGCCGCATCGCACCCTCGGGCTCGTGCGGGTGGCGGTGCCCGACGACCTGACGGCGCGCCAGGTGGGCGTCGTCACGCGCCGCATCGCCGAGGGGCTGCAGCGCAAGTTCGGCGTTCTGGCCATGGTGGGCATCTGCGCCGAGAACACCACCGACGAGTTCGCCCCCATGGAGGCGACCCTGGCCCAGGTGGTGGCCCAGGAGCCGGCGGTGCTGCGCTCCCATGGCTTCTACGTGGATGGCCAGGCCAAGGTGTGCTACTTCGACCTGGTGGTGGACTTCGAAGCCGACGGGGAGGCGGTCGAGCAGGCGGTGGTGGGCGCCATGGGGGAGCGGTTCCCTGGCTACGCCTTCAATGTGCAAGTGGACGCCGACTACGAGCGCTGAGGAGGCGCGGGGCGGCCGCAGGCAGGGGCCGACGGCCCGATGGCGGCCCGTGCGGGCCCGGTGAGCGAGTCGATGGCGTGGGGCGGGCAGCTGCACTGGCCGTTCCGGTCCGACGGAGCTGCCGCTGCCAGCGTGGTTCCGCCGGCCGCACCGGCAGGGGCCGACGGGACTGTGCGCTCCGGGGATGGCGCGGGGCGGCCGCACCCCGCTTCGGCATAGAATAGGGGAAGGGAAAGAAGCCGGCACGGCGCCGGGCGCCGCTTCGGGCGCCGTGGCGCGAGGGCTCGGAGGCTCGAGGGAGAGCTGCGGGGCGGAAGGGGATGCGATGCAAAACCAGGCGATGGAGGCCGCAGAAGGGTCGGAGGGCCGGGGCGCCCTCGAGGGAATGGCGAGGCCAGAGGCTCCTTCGCCCCGAGCGGCCTGCGGCGGTGCCGCGGGGGAGGGCAAGTCGGTGCTGCTCATCAGCGACCTGGCCGGCTACGGCAAGGTGGCGCTGGCGGCCATGATCCCGGTGCTGAGCGCCATGCGCCTGAACGTGTACAACCTGCCCACGGCTCTGGTGTCCAATACGCTGGACTACGGCAAGTTCGACATCCTGGAGACCACCGGCTACATGCGCAACGCCCTGGCGGTATGGGACGAGCTGGGCTTCCGCTTCGACGCGGTGTTCGCGGGGTTCCTCTTCTCCGACGAGCAGAGCCGCCTGGTGGCCGACTACTGCCGCCGCAGCCGCGACGAGGGGCTACCGGTGTTCATCGACCCCATCATGGGGGACTGGGGCAGCCTCTACAACGGCGTGACCGAGGCCAACGTGGCCCATGCGCGCAAGCTCTGCGCCGTGGCCGACGTCATCATGCCCAACATGACCGAGGCCCAGTTCCTGTGCGACCGCTTCACCGGCCAGCGCTCGGTCACGGGCGCCCAGGCCGAGGCGTTGGTGGAGGGGCTGCGCGACCTGGGCGCCCGCAACGTGGTGGTCACCAGCATGGCCGTGGAGGGCCAGCCCTGCACCCTGGTGTGCGAGGAGGGCTCGACGGCGCCCGCGCTGCTGCCCTACGACGAGCTGCCGGTGCAGATGCCCGGCACCGGCGACATATTCTCCAGCGTGCTGATAGGCCATCAGATGAACGGATACGGCCTGGTGGAGAGCGTGCAAGCCGCCATGGACACCGTGGTGCGGCTGCTGGAGCGGTGCCTGGAGGTGCCCGACCGCTTCAAGGGCGTGCCCATCGAGCTGCACCTCGACGAGGTGCGCTTGGCGGCGCGCGCGGGCGCCTAGGGCGCTCGGGGCGCTGGCGAGGAACGGGAAGCGAGGCCCGAGAAGGAGGCTGCCATGGCCGAGGCCATGAACGTGCTCTACCCCATTGGGGACAAGCTCTACGTCAACCTGACGAACCGCTGCTCGTGCGACTGCACGTTCTGCCTGCGCAACGCCGCGGACGGCGCCCACGGCTCCGACACCTTGTGGCTCGTGCGCGAGCCGAGCTTCGAGGAGGTCATGGCGGCGTTCGACGACTACGCCATGGAGGACGTGACAGAGGTGGTCTTCTGCGGTTATGGCGAGCCCACCTGCGCCTTCGACCGGCTGGTGGCGGTGGCTCGGGCGGTGAAGGAGCGCTGGGGCAAGCCGGTGCGCGTGAACACCAACGGCCAGGGCTCGCTCATCTGCGGGCGCGACATAGCGCCGGAGCTGGAAGGGGTGGTGGACGCGCTGTCCATCAGCCTGAACACTCCCGACGCCGCCCGTTATCTGGAGCTGACCCGCAGCCGCTTCGGCGAGGAGGCCTTCCCGGCCATGCTGGACTTCGCCCGCCGGGCCCGCGCCTACGTCCCCGACGTGACCCTGACCACCGTGGCCACCACCCTCTCGCCCGAGGAGGAGCAGGCCTGCCAGCGCCTCTGCGACGACCTGGGGGTGCGCTACCGCATCCGCCCCTGGGTGGACTAGGGCGGCCGCCCGGCTGCGGCTGGCGGCGCAGCCGGGCGCCGACCGGTCGCCGCACCTTGCGGCCGGCCCCGCCCTGGGTGCCTCCCGACCGTGCTGCCCTCGCCGTGGCCCCGTCCTGGCGGCGGCATGGCCTCGCCTTGCGGCACCAAGCCATCCTTCAGCCCCTTCTTCTCGCGGAAGAATCGCGGTTTGACCTCGCCGTTCATTCCGACTGAACATTTTTGTTCAGTGACTGCTACAATTCACTCCGAGGCACCGAAGAGGGGAGGGGCTCCATGCTCCCGACGTACCAGCGGGCGATCGTCGACGTGATAGCCGCCCGCATCGCAGAGCCGCGCCGCTTTATCCAGATCGTGGTAGGCCCTCGGCAGACCGGCAAGACGACGGCGGTCCGACAGGCCATGGAGCGGGTCGGCATCCCGGTCCGGTTCGCTCGGGCATCCCAGGACATCCCGAGCTCCCAGGATTGGCTGAGGCGGGAATGGGACGAGGCGCGCACGCTGGCCGCGCAGGGCCCTGCCCTCCTGGTCGTCGACGAGGTGCAGATGGTCCATCAGTGGTCAGCGGTGGTCAAGGCGCTGTGGGATGCCGACACCGACCATTCGGCCGAGCTGGCCGTGGTGCTCACGGGCTCGCCTTCCCTGCTGCTCCAGAAGGGCATGCGCGAGTCCTTGACCGGCCGATTCGATGTCATTCCGTGCCAGCAATGGTACTTCCGCGAGTGCGAGGAGGCCTTCGGCTTCTCCCTTGAGGACTACCTGTGCTTCGGGGGCTACCCGGGCGCGGCTTCGCTCAAGGGCGACAAGGAGCGCTGGCTCGACTACATGCAGGGCTCCATCATCGCGCCGAGCGTACTCAAGGACGTCGTGGCGCTCGACCGCGTGACCAAGCCGGCGCTCATGGAGGCGCTGTTCGCGCTCGGCTCGGCGTACTCTGCGCAGGAGGTGTCGTACCGGAAGCTGATGGGGCAGCTGGACGACGCCGGCAACGCCACCACCATCGCGCACTACCTGTCCCTGCTCTCCGACGCGGGGCTGCTGACCGGGCTGCAGAAGTACTCGGAGAAGCTGATGAAGACCCGTGCGTCCTCTCCGCGGCTCATTACCCACGACACATCGCTGATGGTGGCCTCCTATGGACGCCGCCGGGACCTCCTGCTGAAGGAGCCGGACCTGCGCGGGCATCTGGTGGAGAGCGCGGTGGGCGCCTACCTGCTGAAGCGCGCCTCCGAGGAGCACTTCGAGGTGTTCTGGTGGCGCGAGGGCACGCGCGAGGTGGACTTCGTCGTGCAGGACGGCACGGCGCGGACGGCCATCGAGGTGAAGGGCGGCCGGGTGAAGCGCCTGGGCGGCCTCGATGCCTTCGCGAAGGAGTTCCCTGGCTCCCATGGGCTCGTGGTCGGCTCGAGCGCAGCGCCGCTCGAGTCCTTCCTGCGGGGCGAGGTGCCGCTGTTCGCGTGAGGGTTGCTGGCGCTCCCGGCTGCCCTTCTCCGCTGCCCGCGTCGCTCGTGGCCGCGTCGCCCCGAGCTGCTGGGCGGCTGCGGCCTCTCGGCCGGCCTGCTCGGCGCCTGATGTCCTAGAATGGGACGGCAACCATTCCCGCCCTCTCGAAAGGCTTGGACCCCACGGCACAGCTTCAGGGACGCACCATCGAAGGGGTGCTGTTCGACGCGGACGGCACGCTCATCGACACCTACGACATCATCCTGCGCTCCATGCGCCACGTGGTCTGCGACGTGCATGGCCAGCAGCGCACCGACGAGGAGCTCATGGCCGGCGTCGGCACGCCCCTGCCGGCCCAGATGCGCGGCTTCGCCGGCGGCGACGAGGCGCTGGCCGCCGAGCTCACCCGCCGCTACCGCGAGCACAACGACGCCCTGCACGCCGACGGCATCGCCGCCTTCCCCGACACGCACCGCGCCTTGGAGCGCCTGCGGGACGCGGGCCTGGCCATGGGCGTGGTCACGTCGAAGCGCCACGAGATGGCGGCCCACGGCCTGGAGCTGGCGGGCATCGCCGGCTTCTTCCCCGTGCTCATCGGCTGCGACGACTGGCCCGAGTCCAAGCCCGACCCGGGCCCCGTGCTCCATGGCTGCGAGCGGCTGGGGCTGGCCCCGAGCGCGTGCCTGTACGTGGGCGACAGCCCCTACGACATCCGGGCGGGCAACGCCGCCGGCTGCCTGAGCGTCGCGGCGCTGTGGGGCATGTTCCCCGCCGCGGCTCTGGCCGCCGAGCGCCCGGCCCTGGAATGCTCCAGCCTCAGCGACCTGGCTGACGCCCTGCTCGGGGCGTGACCGAGCCGTCCCCGCGGAGCGCGGCCTGGTCGGGCGGCCTATAGCCGAAGACGGTCCGCACCCCGGGCACGAAGCGCACTGCCCACGCCAGCCCGATGCTGAGGGCCAGGTCGACCCCCAAGGACACCGGCAGCACCACGGCCACGCCCAGCCCTGAGCTGGCCAGGTCCAGCAGCCACCACTTCAGGTGGTCGCCCGTCGCCAGGGTGATGGCGTGGAAGCAGAAGATGGCCAGGGTGTTGCGCCCGACCCAGCTCAGCGTCGCCTCGGCGCGCTGCGGCAGCCGCTCGAGCCCCTTGGCCAGGCTCGTCACCAGGCAGGCCGCGCCCACGCACCCCAGGCCGTCTAGCACCGGCTGGTGGTAGGTGGAGTTGCAGTACATGGGCTCCTCCAGCACGCCGCCCACCAGCGCCGCCATGTACAGGGCGCCCGCCATCTGCAGCGCCCGCCGCGCCCACGGCCGCCGGAGCACCTCGTAGCGCTTGAGCAGGTAGCCGCAGCAGATGAACCAGGCCGCGCACAGCGCCTGCTGGATGTCCCAGGGAAGGAAGAGCAGGCCGGCCGTGGTGGCGCCGACCAGGAACAGCGCGAAGGAGAGCGCCAGCGGCAGCCCCGGGCCGAGCTTGCCCGCTCGCAGGCACAGGCTGGCGAACAGCTGACCGAACAGCAAGCTGGGCAGGAACCACAGCACCCCGATGGCCTGGACGTCCGCCGCGTCGGCGAACAGGATGTGGTCGCGATAGGCTCCGGCGCCGTAGAAGAGCCCGAACAGGTGCTGCTCGATCCGGATCCCGTTGATGAGCAGGGCGCATGCCACCAGGCAAGCCGCCCCGCAGAAGGCGTAGGGCAGCAGGCACCGCTTGGCCAGCTTCGCCGCGCGGGCCCGGTCGAGGGGGCCCTTCAGGCAATAGCCGCTCAGCAGGAAGAACAGCGGCACGTGGAAGGAATCCATGAGGCGGAAGGCGGCGTCGGCCGCCGGGGAGGCCGACGCGAAGAACGCCGTGAAGTGGCCGACGATGATGGCGACGATCGCGATGGCCTTGGCCAGGTCTATCCAGGGAATGCGCTTTGTGGCCACGAGCTCGGCCTCCTTCCCGGGTCGCCTTGGCCGCGTCGATTGGCGGCAACCATTCTCCCACTTGATGGCGGAAAAGTCAGGGGTGCGCGATCCAGGCGCCCCTGTCGGGCTGAGGGCAGCCGCGATTCTGCCCTGCAAGAGGAGCGGCCCGTCCATCTCGCGTCGCGTCCGGGGATGCCCAAGGGCCCTCCACCGGTGCGGGTTGGGCGTGGCGGTCTGGCGGGCAGTTATCAAATCGTGATTTGGCAAATCACGATTTGATAACTGCAAGGGCACGGCAGCACGGGACGGGATGGAGGGGCCAAGGGACTCTGCTCCGCGGCATTGTCAGCTGGGCCGATCCTGGCTGCGACTCGAGTCTCAGCTACGGTGCGGCGTCTCAGCATCGAGCTTGCGCGGCCTGAGGATGCAACGCGTGCGATGCCGACATTTGATAGGCCGTCTTTTGCTTGCGACATGAGCTTGAGGTCGGGACATCTCGCCTGGCCGTCCCTGTGGCGGTGCGCTGGCGGTGGTTGGCTGGGGCCGAGAAACGCTCTGACGGCGCCTCTCTGACTAGGGCGTTAAGGCTTATAGTGCGTATTTCTTGGGCGTGAGCTGGTGATTTGGAGAGGGTAAGATAAATTGGACACCGAGTTAAGGGTGAAAGGTGTTCGATATGACCCAAAAGAGGAAGCGGTACGACAAGCAGTTCAAGATAGCGGCGGCGAAGGCCGTCTTGAGCGGCGAAGTGAGAGTCGTCGACCTTGCGAAAGGGCTGGACATCAAGGATTCGACGCTCAGACGTTGGGCACAAGAGTACGAGGAAATGGGAGGGGCGGCATTCCCCGGCAACGGCAGCCCTAAGGTCAGCAAAGGCTACGAGATCGTGAAGCTCAGGAAAAAAGTCGAGGAGCTCGAATTCGAGAACGAAATGCTAAAAGAATTCCGGGCCTTCTTGAGCCAAGACCATGCGTGAGATGCGAGTTCCTCAAGGCGCATAGGGGCGAGTTTAGCTCCATCAGGAAGGCATGCAAGGTCCTCGAGGTCTCGAGATCCGAATGCTATGGCTATATCAAGCGTAGGAAATCGAATGCCCAGATAGAGCGCGAGGCATTGGAGGGGTTCGTCGTGGAGAAGCTCGAGCTCCACAAGGGTCGCTACGGCCATCGCCGCATCAACCGCGAGCTCAGGAAAGACGGCATCGTGGTCAGCGAGAGGCGCGTGCTGAGCGTCATGCGGAAGTCGGGGCTCCAGGCCAAGGGCGCTACGAGGAGGCGCCGCAGGGCGAAGGCGGTCGAGATGGGAGGTCCGCGCGTCAACCTCGTCGACCGCATATTCGAGGTGGATGCGCGCAACCGCCTCTGGGTGGGCGACATCACATGCATCGACGCCTCGGAAGGCTGGCTCTACCTAGCCGCCGTCATAGACGCATGGCATCGCGAGGTCGTCGGCTGGTCGATGCCTGCGCGCATCACCGAGAAGCTTGCCGTAGACGCCCTTGATCAGGCAGTAGGCAGAGAGGATCCCCCTGCCGACTTCAGCCTCGTGTTCCACGATGACCAGGGTGCCCAGTGCACATCCCGTGCATTCCAGCGCTGCCTGGAATCCCATGGGATAGCCCAGTCGATGTCGAGGCCCGGCAGCCCATGGGACAACGCGCTCGCCGAATCCTTCTTCAAGACCCTGAAGCGAGAGCTGGTGAGGGGAAAAGAATACAAGACGAGAGATGAGGCAAGGCAGGATATCTTCAAGTACATCGAGCTCTATTACGACAGGCAAAGGATGCATTCCAGTATTGGCTACAATGCCCCTTGCGACTTAGAGCGCGATGCGGCCTGAAGAATCTTAAATAATCGTCCAAGATATCTTGACCACTCCACCCAGCCGCCTCCTGCCACGTGAGACGGGTGAGACGGGGTCGGGTGCTTCGTCTCAAACCGTCCTGCGTCATCCTCCCGCCCCCTGTTCACGCCGGCCCGCCCGGTCGGCGCGCCACCCTGGCCGAAGGCCGAGTTCTGCCCGCTTTGACATAAGGGGAGCGCGGATGGGAGGCTGAGAGGCCAAGTTTGGCGAGCTTTGACATAAAAAGCTGCGCCGGGAGGGCCTGTGATATGTCGAATCGGGCGAAACTTGGCTTTTCGACCCTCTTGGGTCGCTTGGCTTATGTCAAAGCGGACGAAACTTGGCTTTCACGTGAGACGGCACGTGAGACGGGGTCGGGTGCTTCGTCTCAAGTGGCCCTGCGCGGCTTGAAGCTGGCAGCTCCTGACCTGCTGGGTCGGCTCGGCTCCGAGCTGCAGGGACTGCCGGGCGGGGTGCCACGCGCAGTTCCGCAGCCGCCCTCGCGCCCACGGCGCCAGTGCTGCGGGCCTCCCAGCGAGGACTGTGCGAGCACGGCACCCCCGCCAGTCCTCCCGGTCGACGCCCCGCCCATTCGCTTGTCCACTCGCCAGCCCTCCCGGCCGACGTCTCGTCCGCCACCCCTCTCCACTCCTCACGCTAGCTGCAGCCTTGTCGGCAGCGTCTTCGCCGCGCGTCATCTAGAATGGGCGTGCGGGATGCCTGCGGGCGGCCGCGTGGGTCGGGAACGCGGGGCGAGGGAGCCCCTTGCCGTTGGGAGGTGCTGCCATGGAGGAGGCTTCGGGGGCGCAGCCCACTGCGGCTCGGCCTTCCAGGGCGCCGGCCCTCCTCTGGGTCATCCCGATCGCCTTCGTGCTCGTCCTGGATGCCGCTTCGGCCCTGTTCGTCGCCTCCCTGCTCGCCGACCCGTCGGATTCCGGCCAAGAGGGCGCCGTGCTCGTTGCCACGATGCTGCTGGTCCTCGTCGCCTTCTTGCTCTCGCTGGCGAACCTCATCCAGTTCGTGGCCTTGAGCGCCCTCGACCGCCCGTGGCTTGCCGACTACGCGCGCAAGGCCGCGCTCGCGGTGAAGCTGGGCTTGGCTCCCTTCTTCCTGGGCGGTGGCATCCTCATGGTCCTCCTCATGTTCATCGCCCTGCATCCGGTGCTGGCCGTTGTTGGCTGGCTGCCGCTGCTCACGTTCGGGGTCGTGGGGTGGCTCATCATGCTGCCGGGGTCGCTGTGGGGCGTTGCCGCTGCCATCGCCCTCTGCCGCAGCGGGCGCATCGGCGGTCTGGAGTGCGCGGCCCACGTCATGCTGCAGCTGGTGTTCGTTGCGGACGTGGTGGATGCGGTGGTCCTGTTCGCGAGGGGCCGCTGGCGCCCCTAGGGCCGAGCCGTGGGAGCGTTGGGGCTCGGCGCGATCGTGCCGCCGGCCAGCACGCGGTCCCCGTCGTAGACGACCAGCGCCTGGCCCGCGGCGGCGAGGCGCTGGGACTCGTCGAACTCGACGGCCAGCGTGCCCGGCTCAGGCTGCCAGGCCGTGGCGGCTTGGGGCGCTTGGCGGTAATGGGTTTTGGCGGCAACCCGCAGGGGGCCCTCCAGCGTGGCGGCGGACACCAGGTTCACGTCGTGGGCGACCACCAGCCGTCCCATGGCCTCATCCGCCGGCCCTACCACCAGGGTGTTCGTCGCTGCGTCCTTGGCGCAGACGTAGAGCGGCTCGCGCGCTGCCACGCCGAGCCCCTTGCGCTGCCCGATGGTGTAGCGGGCGATGCCGTTGTGGACGCCCAGCACGGCGCCCCGGCCGTCCACTATGGGGCCAGGCTCCAAGGCGGGCTCCGACGCGCAGCCCGCCCCGCGCCCTTCGATGAAGGCCGCGTAGTCCCCATCGGGCACGAAGCATATGTCCTGGCTCTCGGGCCGGTCGGCGTTGGCGAGGCCGTGCTCGGCTGCGAGGGCCCTCACTTGCTCCTTCGTCAGCCCGCCCAGGGGCAGCAGCAGATGGGCCAGGTCATCTTGGCCCAGGCAGAACAGCACGTAGCTCTGGTCCTTGGCGCGGTCGGCCGCCTGGCGCAGCTGCCAGCGGCTGCCGTCGGCGCTGCGGGAGATGCGCGCGTAATGGCCGGTGGCCACGTAGTCCAGCCCCATCTCGCGCCGGAGCTGCTGCAGCCCGGCGATCTTCAGATGGCGGTTGCAGTCGATGCAGGGGTTGGGGGTGCGCCCCTCCAGGTAGCTGCGGCAGAAGGGATCCACCACCTGGTCGAGGAAGCGCGCGGAGAAATCCACGGCGTGGTGCGGAATGCCCAGCGCCTGGCAGGTCGCCCGGGCCGCCCGCAGGTCGTCCTGGGCCGCCTCGCGCGCCTCTGCCGGGATGCCGGCCCCTTCCGGCAGCAGCTCCATGGTGACGCCGACCACGTCGTAGCCGGCTTCCACCAGCAGCGTCGCCATGGTCGAGCTGTCCACGCCGCCGCTCATGGCGGCGAGCACCGAGCCCCGGCCGCTGCCGAGCTGGCTCACGGGCGCTCCCCGTCGCTCGCGGCGCCGCTGCGCGCGTCTTCCTCGAACGGAAAGACGCTCGGCGCGTGCGCGCGCTCGGCGCCCGCATCTGCACCTGCCGCCCAGGCGCCCTCGCCCGCTACGTCACCGCAGGCGGCCGTCCCCTCCTGGCCTGCAGCCTCAGCTGCCTCCCCGGCAGCCGCCTCCGCCACGGCCTCGACCGGGCTCTCGGCCCGCGTTGCCTGGCCGTCG
>CANOCK010000005.1 GCA_947564525.1 uncultured bacterium
CGCGCATGGCGGTGAACGCCTCGTGGCCCGGGGTGTCGATGAAGGTGATCTGGCGTCCGTTGATGTTGACCACCGACGCGCCGATGTGCTGGGTGATGCCGCCAGCCTCGCCCTCGGCCACGCCCGTGTCGCGAATGGCGTCGAGCAGCGAGGTCTTGCCGTGGTCGACGTGGCCCATGACCGTGACCACCGGCGGGCGGGGCTTCAGGTCGGCCTCGGTGTCGTTGTAGACCACCGCGTACTCCTCCTCCGGCGACACCACGCGCACCTTGCGGCCCAGGTCGTCGGCCACCAGCTCGATGAGCTCGTCGCTCATGGACTGGGTGAGGGTCAGCACCTGGCCGAGCATGAACAGGCGCTTGATGACGTCGTTGGGCTGCACGCCCAGAAGCTCGGCGAACTTGGCCACGGTCGCGCCCTGGGGAATCTCTACCACGGAGTCGTCCAGCACCAGCGTCGGGTCCAGGCCCCGCTCGATGGCCTCGGCCTCGGCGCGCTCGCGGGCCTCGGCCTCGCGCTTCTCCTTGCGCTTCTTGCGGCGCCCCTCCCCCTCGTGGGACGTGGCCGCTGCCACGGCGGCACGGGCCTCGGCCAGCACCTTGTCGCGCTGGAGCTTCTCGGCCTGGACGGCCATCTGGGCATAGCGGTCGCCGCCCTCGCCCCCCTGGGACTCCAGCTCGGGCACCACCTGCTGGCTGCGCTTGCCGCGCTTGCCCTTGGCGGCCTTGCCGGCATCCGCCGCGGCGGGATGGCTAGCCTTCTGGGCCTCTATGCGCTGCTTCTCCGCCTCGATCTGGGAGAGCAGGGAGTCGAAGTTGGCCTTCTTGGCCGCGGTCGGGGCTGCGGCGGGCGCCTTGGTCGCTGCAGCCGTGGCCTTGGAGGGCTTGCGGCCGCGCTCGCGCAGCGCCTGCTCCACGGCCTGCTTCTTGGCCACCTCGGCCGCCGCCCGCTCGGCGCGGGCCCGGGCCTGGGCCTCGGCGCGCTCGCGCTCGGTGCGCTGCTTCTCGGACTCGATCTGGTCCATGAGGCTCGCGAAGCTGGGGGAGGGCGGCGCCTTCTTCTTGGGGGGCTCGGGTGCGGCCTCGGCCTCCTCGGCCGCCTTGGCGCCCTTGCGCTCGGCCCGCGCGGCCTCGCGCTCGGCCAGCTCCTTCTCCATGGCGGCCTTGCGAGCCGCCTCCTCCTCGGCCTTCTTGGCCGCCTCGGCCTCCTGCTGGGCCTTGAGCTCGGCGGCCTCCTCGGAGTCAAGCTGGCCTGCGCGCTGCTTGATCTCGGGGTCCAGGTTCTCGCGCACCTTGGCCACGTCTTCCTCGGTCAGGACGCTCGCGTGGGACTTCGCCGCGATGTCCAGTTGATGGAGCTTCTCGAGCATCTCCTTGCTCGACAGCTCGAACTCCTTAGCCAGCTCATGTACTCGCATCGTGGCCATTGATCACACCTCAGTCTCTCTCATGTCCTGCTTCGTCGCGCTCGCGATGCCCGCGGCAACCTGCGCGTAGTCCTCTTCGGTCAGGCGGCAGCGCAGCGCGCGCTCGAGCCCCCTGCGGCCTTGGGCCTGCTCCAAGCAGGCCGCCGAGCACACGTAGGCCCCGCGGCCGGCCAGGCGCCCCGTGGGGTCGAAGGCGATGGCCCCGTCGCTGCGGCGCACGACGCGCCAGAGGTCCTGCTTGGGCCTCTTGGCACGGCACGCGACGCACATGCGCCCTTGGAGCATCCTGCCCTCGTCCGCCATCCGGCCGCCTCGCTACTCCTCGTCGGCGTCGGCCGCCGGCTCGGGCTCCGCCTCGGGCGCATCGTCGGCCCCTTCGGGCTCCGCAGCCTCGCCAGCCTCTTCAGCGGCTTCCTCGACCACAGCCCCCTCGGCCGCTTCGACGACGTCCTCGGCGACGTCCTCGGCGACGGACTCGGCCGCTGCCCCTTCGACGACGTCGGCCTCCTCGGCCTTCTCCGGCGCGGGCTCGGCCTCGGCCCCCCCCTCGGCGTCGCCCTGATGGATGCCGCAGTAGCGGCTGTTCGGGCGCGCGTGGTTGCGGCAGCGGGTGCCGTCCTCCGACACATGGGCGCAGAACTCGCTGTCGCCCTCGTCCTCGACGTCGATGAGCACATTCTCTGCCAGCAGCGGCTCGCCGGAGAAGGTGGTCGACTTGATGTCGATGTGCCAGCCGGTCAGGCGGGCGGCCAGGCGGGCGTTCTGGCCCTCCTTGCCAATGGCCAGGGACAGCTGGTCGTCGGGCACCACCACGGTGGCGTAGTGGTTCTCCTCGTCCACGGTCACGCGGCTCACCTTGGCCGGCGACAGGGCGTTGGCCACGTAGGCAGCCGGGTCGTCGCTCCACTGGATGACGTCCACGCGCTCGTTGCGCAGCTCCTCGACCACCATGCGCACGCGGCTGCCCTTGGGGCCGACGCAGGCGCCCACCGGGTCCAGGTTGCCTTCGCGGGACACCACGGCCACCTTGGAGCGGGCGCCAGGCTCGCGGGCGATGGACTTGATCTCGACGATGCCGTCGTAGATCTCGGGCACCTCGATCTCGAACAGGCGCCGGATCAGGTCCGGGTGCGTACGTGACACCACGATGGGCGGGCGCGCCGCCTCGCCGCGGGCGCGGGGCTCGTCGGACTCGGGGTCGCGCACGTCGATGATCAGCACCTTCAGGCGCTGGTTGTGGCGGTAGTGCTCGTTGTTCGGGCGCTCGTTGCGCTCGCCGGGGTTGCGCTTGGGGTCGTAGTGGGGCAGCTCCGCCTCGACGCCGTCGCGGATCTTGATGATGGTGAAGTCCGGCGTGCCCTGGAGTACCGTGCCGGTGACCAGGTCGCCCACGCGGTCGGAGAACTCCTCGTAGATGGACTTGCGGCCCGCCTCGCGCACGATGGCGTTGATGACGCTCTTGGCGTTCTGGGCGGCGATGCGGCTCACGTCGTCAGGGGTCACGTCGCGCTCGGCGAACTCGCTGTAGACGTAGTCCACATGGCCGGTCTCCTCGTCGACCACCTCGTCGGGCTCCCCTACGGGCACCAGCTCGTAGACGTAGATCTTGCCCGTGGTGCGGTCGATGGTCACCCGCGCGTCCCACTCCAGGTCCAGGATGTGCTGGTAGCTCTTCGCCAGCGACTCCTCCAGCCTCTCGATGAGGTAGAACTCGTCGATCTTGCGCTCGTGGGCCAGGGCCTGCAATGCCGCGATCAGTTCTGAAGTTGCCATGATGTGTCCGTTCGCTTCCTCTCTTGTGCTGCCTACTTGAAACTCACAGTGCCCTTGAGGTGGGCGCGCTTGATGCCGTCATAGGGAAGGTCGACCGTGGCGCCGTCGCAGGTCAGGCGCACGGCGTCTCCCTCAGTCCCTTCCAGGGTGCCGGTGAAGGTGCTGCGGCCCTCCACGGGAGCGGCCATCTTGACCACCGCCGTCTCGCCCGCGAAGCGCGCGAAGTGCTCCAGCGTGCGCAAGGGCCGGTCGATGCCCGGCGAGGACACCTCCAGCATGTAGGCGCCCGGGAACGGGTCCAGCTCCTCGACGATGCCGTCGATCCAGCCCTGGGCCTGGGAGAGCTCGTCGAAGCTCACGCCGTCGGGACCGTCGATGTACACGCGGATGGTCGGCGCCTTGCGCGAGCCCACCACCTCGACCGTTACCACCTCGACGCCCTCTTGGGCGGCCCGGGGCTCCAGGGCCCGCAGCAGCGACTGCTCCTTGGCCGTCAGCATGGGCATGTCGGGCTCCTCCTTCCGCGCCTTGCTCGGCGATGCCGTTCGTCCTTCGGTCCTGATGCGCGTCACGGCCCCTTACAAAAAGAAAGCGGGCAGATGCCCACTTTCCCTAGATGCAAGAAAAGTTGTGAAGACGCGCCGCGCGTCAGCTCGCCTATTATGCCACAGCTACCGCGAGCTGGTCAACAGCCGATTAAGCGCGTTGAGGTAGGCCTTGGCCGACGACACGATTATGTCGCCATCGGCACCGCGGCCCGTGAACACCTCGCCGCTTGCCGCCTTCACCCGCACGGTCACCTCGCCCAGGGCGTCGATGCCGCGGGTGACGGACTGCACCGAGAACTCCGACAGGTCGCAGCGCACCTGCACCACCTTGTCGATGGCCTTGTAGACCGCATCCACTGGGCCGGTGCCCCATTCGCACACCGTGGTGGGAGCCCCTTCGGCGTCGCGCAGGGTCACCGTGGCCGTGGGCTTGAGCGGGAAGCCGCAGCTCACCTGCACCCCTTCGAGGGAGAACAGGGCCGTCTCCTCGCGGTCGCGCTCGTTGACCAGGCTCTCCAGGTCCTCGTCGTAGACCTCCTTCTTGCGGTCCGCCAGGTTGAGGAACGCCTCGTAGATGCGGTCGAGCTCCTCGCCCTCGTAGGCGTAGCCCAGCTCCTCGAGGCGATGCTTCAGGGCCGCGTGCCCGCTGCGGGCGGTCAGCACGATCTGGCTGGCGCTCACGCCCACCTCGGCTGGGTCGATGATCTCGTAGGTGTCGCGCTTCTTCAGCACGCCGTCCTGGTGGATGCCCGAGGAGTGGGCGAAGGCGTTGGCTCCGACGATGGCCTTGTTCGCCTGCACGTTCATGCCCGTGATCGAGCTCACCAGACGGCTGGCCTTCACGAACTCACGGGTGTTGATGTCGGTGCGGGCGTCCAGCTCCTCGCCGTGCATGCGGATGCCCATGACCACTTCCTCCATGGCCGTGTTGCCCGCGCGCTCGCCGAGGCCGTTGATGGTGCACTCGATCTGGGTGGCGCCGTTGCGCACGCCGGCCAGGGAGAGCGCCGTGGCCATGCCAAGGTCATTGTGGCAGTGCACCGATATGGTGACGTCTTCGATGCCCTTCACGTTGTCCACCAGGTACTTGATGCGCTCGCCAAAGTCCCAGGGCAGCGAGTAGCCGGTGGTGTCCGGGATGTTGACGACGGTGGCGCCGGCGGCGATGACCGCCTCGATCACCTTGGCGAGGAAGGCGAAGTCGGACCGTCCCGCGTCCTCGGCGTAGAACTGCACGTCGTCGACGAAGGTCTTGGCATAGCCGACTGCATGGACGGCGCGCTCGATGCACTGCTCCTCGGTGATGCGCAGCTTGTCGCGCATATGGCTCTCGCTCACGCCGATGCCGGTGTGGATGCGGGGGCGCTTGGCGTACTTGAGCGCGTCAGCGGCCACCTCGATGTCCTTGTCGATGGCGCGAGTGAGGCCGCACACCACCGCGTTGTCGCCAGCCAGCTCCGATATGCGGCGCACGCTCTCGAAGTCGCCAGGGCTCGATATGGGGAATCCCGCCTCGATGACGTCGACGCCCAGGCGCAGCAGCTGCCGGGCGATGACCAGCTTCTCCTCAGTGTTCATGGAGGCGCCAGGCGACTGCTCCCCGTCGCGCAGCGTGGTGTCGAAGATGTCGATCTTCCGCGTCATGGTTGAGCTCCCCTTCTCTCGTTCGTGGCGTCTGGATTGCATGGTACACCAACAGCTCGAAGGCGCGAGCGTCTTTCTCGGCCCTCCCCTGCTTATATATAGGTAGGGAGAGCAGCCCTCGGCGCATCGGCGCTATCACGAGGCCGCCTCCTCACAAGCAAGCTGAAGGCTCCGTTGCAGAAGGCCAGAAGGAGCTTCGACGAGATGCGCTGAATGCGGCGGCTCCATGGGGCGCTCGTCAGACGCCTCCCCTCTGGCCTCAAGGGCTGCTCCCTCATGGTCGAGGGGTCGAGCATCGGAGGTGCCCACGCTGCGGCGAGGTCGAGCTCGCCGCCGAGGACCTGAAGGCGGTCGCAAGGGCCGAGGGCACAGCCTATCGGAGGTCGCAGGCGGGTCGCACGGACGCGAGCAGCCCCTGCCCACGCGGTGCGGAACAGCGTCGCCTCGGGCCCTGCGCGGGAAAACCGCTTTCGCCGTTGGGCCACCATCGGCATGCGCCTGCGCTGGCTCCCAACCGGGCGCACGCAGGGCTGCATCCCCTGCGCGCTGCCTGCCAGCCCCTGCGCGCCTGCCTTAGGGAGGGACCCTATGCCGATGACGGCTTAGCGGCGGCTCCCGGTGGTCAAGAATTGCGTTTGCTGCCCCTCCGGACATCATGCAGATGCCCTCCCACAAAGCGCGACCTGGGGCTTTGCGGGAGAGGATAGCCCGGACGAGCCTCGCAGGACCCGTTTCACGCTCCTAGAGGGGCGACAAACGCAATTTTTGACCACTAGGGACGGCCTCGCGCGTGAACATGAGGTGCAGCACCGTTCACGCCTGAAAATCGCATGCCGCGTGCCTCACGCGCCGGCCACGGCCAGACTCACCGCATAGGAGAGCCTGGCCACGGGGGCGACGTCGCGGACGGGCGGGATGGCCAGGTCGGAGTCGAGCTCCAGGCCATAGGAGACCGGGATGCGGCCCGAGGCGTCCTTGGAAGTCGCAGCCGGGATGGAAAGGCCCGTGAGCGAGGCGGAGCCGGCAGCGCCCCCTGCCGTGAGCCTGGCCGTCTGGGACGAGCCGCCCTCCCCGAGCGTGGCCGTGAAGCGCACCTTGGAGGCGGAGCCCGCCCCGAAGATGGCCTCCAGCTCGGGAGCGCCGCCTGCAGGGTCGGGCGAGCCCGATGCGCCCAGCCCCTCGCAGGAGAGCGAGTCGAAGGCCACCGGTACCACCATGTAGGAGAGGATGGCGCCCTCGGCCGAGGTGCCGGGGGCCACGCGCACCTGGCCCGTGAGCGAGTCCACTTCGAAGGCGACCAGGGCAAGAGGCGCTATCGGCACGTCAACGTCATAGCTAAGGGACCACTTGGCGTAGGCCGTCACGTCCTCGGTCGGCCCCTCGGCCTCGGCTACCCACCTGAGCTGCTGGTCGTAGAGCTGCTCCCCCTTGCCGCCCGGCTCGCTCCAGTAGCCGCGGAACACGTGGCCCTCCCGGACGGGCCTGGGCGCGACGGGCATCTTCACCTTGCCGTCGGCGCCCACCTCGTCGACGGCCGCCCGCACCGAGCCGTCGGCTCCGGGCTTCGCCTCCTCCGGGAAGCTCCCGCCGCCGGGGTCGAAGGCCACCTCGTGGCCGTAGAGGGGAAAGACGTAGAAGTCGTCGCCATCGCCGAGCGCCACCCATTCCTCCCCTGGCTCAAGGCGCGAGAGCTGCGTCGGGGAGGGCCCGGCCCAAACCGCGGCGAAGGGGCGGCCCTCCGCGCCGGCGGAGGTGGCCGCGACGCCCCCGTCCGACCACACGGCCCGGCTCTCGAGGACGCCATCGCGGAACCGGATGTGGGTGAACTGGTTGTGCGCCTCGCCCCGACGGACCCACTGGAAGGGGGCGAAGGCGGCCTCTACCCAGGCATCTCCGGACCAGCTGTACTGCGCCTTGGTGTCGAAGCGTTGGTACATGTCGCCGCCCTTGTCCCACTTGGCGTAGGCCGTCACGTCCTCGGTCGGCCCCTCGGCCTCGGCTACCCACCTGAGCTGCTGGTCGTAGAGCTGCTCCCCCTTGCCGCCCGGCTCGCTCCAGTAGCCGCGGAACACGTGGCCCTCCCGGACGGGCCTGGGCGCGACGGGCATCTTCACCTTGCCGTCGGCGCCCACCTCGTCGACGGCCGCCCGCACCGAGCCGTCGGCTCCGGGCTTAGCCTCCTCCGGGAAGCTCCCGCCGCCGGGGTCGAAGGTTATAAGCAAAAATGCATACAGATCACCGTCGATGCCACGCCACCCGAAGTCCTTCTCAACTTTGTTCAGCGTTGTTTCTGATTTTCCAATATATGCAGTTGTATAGTGCCATAGGCCTCCATTGGGCATGTACATCCATCTGCGATCATCGTCGAAGCCCCGCATGACCCAGAGAATTCCGCCTTCGTACTTGCAGGTCCTAATCTCTCCTGGATCACTTCCTCGACGCGACCAGGTGTAAGGCGTAAGCTTCGTGCAGCCTTGATAGGTGATCGTTCCGTTGAGGAACTCTTTGCCGTACATGCTGGAGGAATTCGTTTTCACGTACAAGCGATAGCCAGGCGCGTTACCCAAGGAACGTACTCCCAGCCCCAGATCATCAGAAGACATCCATAACAACGTCTGGTCAATCGAGCTATACAGACAACCGTTCCGCGAGGAGAAGGCTGCGCTGCCCGCTTCCACGTCGATGGCGGACACGCCGGCCGAATGCGAGAAGCGCGACGGGTCCACCACCTCCGCTTCCTTGAGGATGCGGGCAGCGCCCTGCTTGCCCTCGGGAACGAGCAAGAGGCGTGTTCGGTCGGCATCGAAGAGCATGCCGTCGAAAGAAGATAGGTGGGGGTTGCCCTCGGCCACCTCGACCGAGGCGACAGAGGAGCCCTCGAAGGCGGCCTGGTCGACGGTCTCGACCGAGGCCGGCAGCACGACCATGGCCGCGTCGCACCCAGCGAGGGCGCGGGGGCCGATGGCGGCCAGGAAGTATTGGGAGCCGTCGTAGCTGACAGCGTCGGGGAGCGTCAGGGTCGCAGGCTCAATGGCGCCATCAGCGCCAGAGCTCGCCTCAGGGCCAGGCGCCGCGAGGCCTTCTGCCACGCCGACGTCGGAGCCCTCATCAAGGCCAGCGTCCGAGCCACCCACCAGCCCATCGGCGAGCGTCTGGGGCGACACAGCCACCAGGGCCACCTCGCCTTCGCCTACGATCGCGTAGGTGAGGCCATCCACCGTGAAGGACCCGACGACAGGCTCGATGGCCTCGTCGTCGCCGTCCACGAGCGCCACGTCGGCGCTCAGGCGTAGCATACCATCCGACAAGTAGGCCGCTAGAGTGGAAACGTTGACAGACTCGGAGCTAGCAGCATCCGCCGCAAGCCCGGCGTCGCCCTGCCCGTCGGAGGCGTCATCAGCGCCTTCGACAACGGGAGCATCCGAAGGCTCATCCGCCTTCGCAGGGGCGGTCATCGAAGCGGTCGCCAACATCAAGGCGACGAAAGTCAAGGCCAGCCTTCCCAGGGGCTTGGCCGGAGAGACGGCAGGGGCTCGCATTGCACCCAGCTCCTTCCGCTATGAGGTTGTTCCCGCTGCGGAGGAGGCCAAGGCGCGCTCGAAGCTCTGACGACTTGCAAAGAGGAAGGCATCCACCGCAGTCGTCAAACGCCAAGATTGCATGCAACTGGAATCGCTTCCAAGAAAATGCACCCTCGAATGGCAGATGCCCTCCAATTCATGCATTTTCCTAGATTCGAGAACTAGAGAAAACGGGTATTCTCTTGCATGCAATTCCCTCTATGGGGAATCGGCGTTTGACGCTTGGGAATATACCAAGCGCCCGGGGAGCGCGCAAGGGGGAATTTGGGAATTGCCAGCATTCGACACCCCTAACAGGTAAAACCCGAGGTGTGGCCAGCGCACCCAGCGGCCCTTCCATGGCTTGGGCCGTAGGCGCAGGCGATGCCGGCCGGGCCGACAGCAGCACGAGGCGCGGCGGCTGTCGCCTGCGCCTCGTCCCTCGGCTACAGCGACAGGTACCAGAGGTTCTTCAGGTCGATGGCGCCGCGCAGGCTCGCCAGCACCTCGTCGGTCACGTCGCCCTCGACGTTCATGTACACGAGCGCGCACTGCTGGTCGGGGTTCGTGCCGATCTGCATGGTAGTGATGTTCACGCCGGCATCTCCCAGGATCGTGCCGATGGTGCCGATGCGGCCCGAGGCATCCTCGTACTCGAACACGAGGGCCTGGGGCGCCGGAACGATGTCGATCTTGTAGTCCAGCAGCGATACGATGCGCGCCGTCTGCTCGATGCCGAACAGGGTGGCCGCCACCTCCACGCCGTCGGCGACCACGCGCACGGCCGAGGCGTACTCCTGGGCATCGCTCTCCGAGGCGGTTTCCACGTGGATGCCGTAGCGCGAGGCGATGGACACGGCGTCAGGAGTGGTCACGTCGGCGGCCTTGCGGTCGGTCAGCATGCCATCCAGCACGCCGGACACCAGCAGGGCCGGGTCGGAGGAGGCCAGGCCGCCCGCCAGCTCCACCCGCAGCAGCTTCGGCGTGCGGCCGAGCACCTGCAGCAGCAGCCGGCCCATCATGCGGCAGGCAGGCACGTAGGGGGCGATGGCGTCGAGCATCTCGGAGGGCAAAGGCGACTTGTTGATGGCCGTGGGCACCATGGAGCCCTCCAGGCCCGCCCACACCGCCTCGGCAATCTGACGGCCGGCCCGGGCCTGGGCCTCGGCGGTGACCGCGGCGATGTGCGGCGTGAGCACCGCAGCGTCCATGCCGTGCAGGGGGCTGTCCAGGCAGGGCTCGCCCTCGTAGACGTCCAGGGCGCAGCCAGCCACCTTCCCCGCCGCCACGAAGTCGGCCAGGGAGCCCACGTCGTAGATGCCGCCGCGGGCGGTGTTCACCACCACGACCCCCTCCTTGCACGCGGCGAACTGCTCGGGGCCGAACATGTGGGTGGTCTCGGCGGTCTTCGGCAGGTGCACCGTGATGAAGTCGGCCAGGGGCAGCACCTCGTCCATGGAGTCGTAGAGCCGCACGCCCAGGTGCTCGGCGCGCTCCAGGCTGCAATAGGGATCGTAGGCCACCAGCTTCATGCCGAAGGCCCGGGCCCGCTGGGCCACCAGCTCGCCGACGCGCCCCAAGCCGAAGATGGCCAGGGTCTTGCCCAGCAGCTCCGAGCCAGTGAAGCTGGTGCGGTCCCATCGGCCATCGTGCATGGAGGCGTTGGCCTGCGGGATGCGCCGGGCCGCCGCCAGCAGCAGCGCCATGGTGTGCTCGGCTGCCGACACGATGTTGGAGGTAGGGGCGTTGCACACGGTGATGCCCTTGGCCGTGGCGGCATCGACGTTGATGTTGTCCACGGTGACGCCGGCGCGCCCGATGATCTTCAGGTTCTCCGCCGCGTCGATGACCTCGGGGGTGATGCGCGTGGCCGATCGCACGATGATGGCATCGTAGGGAGGTATGGCCTCGATGAGCTGCTCGGGCGTGAGGTCCAGCCGCACATCCACCTCCAGCCCGCGACGCTCCAGGGCCTCGAGCCCCTCCTCGGCGATGGTCTCGGTTACCAGGACTCTCTTGGCCATCTTCGGCCTCCTTCTCGGACGTAGAGTGCCAAAGGCTGTCGAAGGGGCGGACGGCCGCCCCTCAGTGCGTGCAATTCGTGCGATTGGGACGTTCCAAACTGCACATCGGCTGCGGAACCAGCTTTCTGCACAACCTGCACATCGGAGACGTGCAGTTTGGAGCGTCCCAATCGCACCCGGCCCGGCGCCTAGGCGTGGGCGCGCTCGAACTCGGCCATGTAGTCCACCAGGGCCTGGACGCCGGCCTTGGGCATGGCGTTGTAGATGCTCGCGCGCATGCCGCCCACCGAGCGGTGCCCCTTGATCGACTCGATGCCGTGGCTCTTCGCCTCGGCCACGAACAGGGCGTCCAGCTCCTCGTCGCCGGTGACGAAGGGCACGTTCATGAGCGAGCGGTCCTCCTTGCGGGCGGTGCCGCGGAACAGCTCGGAGGAGTCCAGGTAGTCGTAGAGCAGCGCCGCCTTCTCCTCGTTGCGCTGCTTCATGGCCGCCAGGCCGCCTTGGGCCTTCAGCCACTTGAACACCAATCCGCACACGTAGATGCCGTAGGCCGGCGGGGTGTTGGACAGGCTCTTGGCCTTGACCTGGGTGGAGTAGCGCATGATGGTGGGCGTGAAGGGCAGCACGTCCTCGCGCACCAGGTCGTCGCGGACGATCACGATGGTGACGCCGGCCGGGCCGATGTTCTTCTGGGCGCCGCCGTAGACGAGGCCGAAGCGGCTCACGTCCATGGGCTCGGAGAGGAACATGGAGCTGACGTCGGTGACCAAGGGCACGCTGCCGGTGTCGGGCAGCTCGGGGTAGCGGGTGCCGTAGATGGTCTCGTTCTGGCAGATGTAGACGTAGTCGGCCTCGGGCGAGAGCTCGAGGGAGGCCACATCGGGCACGTAGGAGAAGTTGCCGTCCTCGGAGCTGGCCACGCAGCGGGCGTCGCCGTAGAGCTTGGCCTCCTTCCACGCCTTCTTCGACCACGAGCCCGACACGATGTAGTCGGCCACCTTGCCCTGCATGAGGTTCATGGGAATGGCGGCGAACTGCTGGGTGGCGCCGCCCTGCAGGAACAGCACCTGGTAGTTGTCGGGGATGGCCAGGAGCTCGCGCAGGTCGGCCTCGGCCGCCTCGATGATGCCGGCGAAGGGCTTGGAGCGGTGGCTCATCTCCATGACGGACATGCCGGTGCCGTCGTAGTCGAGCATCTCGGCCGCTGCCTGGCGCAGCACCTCTTCGGGAAGCACCGCCGGGCCGGCGGAGAAGTTGTAGACCCTGCCCATGGACGTCTCTCCTTCTTGTTCGGTTGTCTCCTGACAGGGTTCCCATTGTAGCGCATGGGCCCTGGGGCGCCTGGGCGCTGCGGCGGTTTTCGCCTGGCGGCCGGGGCGCCGGCGCCGGACGAGGGCCGCCCGGGCCAGCGTGGACGCCGGGCAGCCCAGGGCGAGGTTACCTCTTTGTTAAACCGCGCCTCCCCCGTCGGCAAAGCACGCTATACTCGCAGACAGAGAGAAAACAGGGGGCGCCGACCGCGCAGCCCCCGGCTTCGTCGAAAGGGACTTCCGTGGGCGGATTCTTCGGTGCGGCCTCGAGCCGCGACGTTGTGCTGGACGTGTTCTTCGGCGTGGACTACCACTCGCATTTGGGCACCCGGCGCGCAGGCATGGTGTTCGTCGAGGAGGGCGGCTTCCAGCGGGAGATCCACTCCATCGAGAACACCCCCTTCCGCACCCGCTTCGAGGACGACCTGCCGGGTTTCCACGGCATGAGCGGCATCGGCTGCATCAGCGACACCGACCCGCAGCCCCTGCTGGTCCGCAGCCACCTGGGCACCTTCGCCATCACCACCGTGGGCGCCATCAACAACGCCGAGGCGCTGGTGGAGGAGTTCTTCGGCTGCGGCGAGAAGCAGTTCATGGCCATGAGCTCAGGCAAGGTGAACTCCACCGAGCTGGTCGCGGCGCTCATCAACCAGAAGGAGAGCTTCGTCGAGGGCATCCGCTACGCCCAGTCGAAGGTGGATGGGTCGCTCACGCTGCTGGTCATGGAAGCGGACGGCTCGATCATCGCCGCGCGGGACGCCATGGGGCGCCTGCCGGTGCTCATCGGCAGGGACGACGCGGGGCGCTGCGTGTCCTTCGAGTCCTTCGCCTACCACAAGCTGGGCTACGAGGACGACTACGAGCTTGGCCCCGGCGAGATCGTGCGCGTGCGGGCCGACGGGCTGGAGCAGCTGTCGCCTCCGGGCGACCGCATGCGGATCTGCGCGTTCCTGTGGGTGTACTACGGCTACCCCAACTCCAACTACGAGGGCGTGAACGTCGAGGTGATGCGCTACCGCAATGGCGCCGTCATGGCCCGGGACGAGGCGGCGGCCGGCGGCGTGCCCGAGGTGGACTACGTGGCCGGCGTGCCCGACTCCGGCGTGCCCCACGCCATCGGCTACGCCCAAGGCTGCGGCGGCACCTTCGCACGGCCCTTCATCAAGTACACCCCCACCTGGGCGCGCTCCTTCATGCCGACGAACCAGGAAGTCCGCAACCGCGTGGCCAAGATGAAGCAGATCCACATCCCCGAGCTCATCGAGGGCAAGAAGCTGCTGTTCGTGGACGACTCCATCGTGCGCGGCACCCAGCTGCGCGAGACCGTGGACTTCCTCTACGGCTGCGGCGCCGAAGAGGTGCACATGCGCAGCGCCTGCCCGCCCATCATGTTCAGCTGCAAGTACCTGAGCTTCTCGTCGAGCAAGTCCGAGATGGACCTCATCGCCCGGCGCGTGGTGCAGGACCTCGAGGGCGACGAGGGGCAGAAGCACCTTGCTGAGTACGCCGACGCCTCCACCGAGCGGGGCCAGTGCATGCTCAAGACCATCTGCGAGCAGCTGGGCTTCGACTCCCTGGGCTACCAGAGCCTGCCCGGCATGCTGGAGGCCATCGGCATCGACCCGGAGTCGGTGTGCACCTACTGCTGGACCGGGCGCGAGTAGGGCCGCGAGGCCGCTGGGGGTCGCTCGGGCCAGCGTCGGCCTCGCTGCGACCCCAAGGGCGGGCCCGGGCCCGCAACCTCGCCAGGAAGGCGCGAAGGGCCTCCCGCCAGGCGGCGGGAGGCCCTTCCCTTGCAGCGACCGCAGCGCGGCCCTACAGCTCGACGCGCTCGAAGTACTCCCGGCCGACGCCGCAGAGGGGGCAAGCGTAGCCCTCGGGCAAGCCGTCGGGGTAGCCCTCCTCGATGTAGCCGCAGATGGTGCATTGCCAGCCGTAGCGCTTGGGGCCGTCGCCCTTGGGAGCCGCCGGGGCCGGCCCCTCCACGGGGATGGCGGCCGAGGCCGGCTGGGCGGCGAAGCCGCCGTTGTAGGAGGCGGCCTTCGGCGGCGTCTTCCCTCGCAGGGTGCCATGGTAGTAGGCGTAGCTCATGGGCTCGCCCTCGTCGAGGACGTCGGCCTCCTCCACGGGGCCGACGAACATCAGGTGCGACCCCACGTCTACCACCTGCTCCACGCGCACGGCGAGGTAGGCCAGCCCGTGGTCGGTCACCAGCGGAGCGCCATTGCCGCAGGCGCGCAGGCCGCAGCTCGCGAACTTGTCCACCTCCAGGCTGGACTTGAAGCCGAACAGGCCGATGAGCTCCATCGTGGCCGTCTGGCCGAGCACCGTCACGGCGAAGGCGCCCGACTCCCGCACCGCCTTGGTGGTGGCGTTCTGCTTGTTCAGCGAGATGGACACCGTGGGCGGCTCGGATGCCACCTGCACGAGGGTGTTGATGACGCAGCCAACGTTGCAACCGGTCCCATCCTTGGCCGTGACCAGGTACAAGCCGCTGGTCAGCGTGCGGAATGCCCTCTTGTCGATCCTCAAAGCAATCCTCCCTCCATCATGGGCCTTCGCTGCCATCTTACAGCATGGCGAAGGGACCGCCCGTCAGCCGGGCAGCCCCATCCGCCACCGAGCCGTCAGCCAAAGGGGCGCTAGGCCTCCTTGAGCCAGCTGAACATGGAGCGGATGCGCTCGCCCGTCTTCTCGATCTCGTGGTCGTTGATGGCCTCGCGCTGCTCGACGAGCCGCTTGTGGCCGTTCTTGCAGTCCTGCACGAACTCCTCGGCGAAGCTGCCGTCCTGGATGCGCTTCAGTATCTCGCGCATGGCCTCGCGGCTCTGCTCGTTGATGACCTTGGGGCCGGCGTAGTACTCGCCGTACTCGGCCGTATTGGAGATGGAGTAGTTCATGAAGTGGATGCCCGACTCGTACATGAGGTCGACGATCATCTTCATCTCGTGGTAGCACTCGAAGTACGCGAGCTCCGGCGGATACCCCGCCTCCACCAGCGTCTCGAAGCCGGCCTTCACCAGCTCGACCAGGCCGCCGCAGAGCACCGCCTGCTCGCCGAACAGGTCCTCCTCGGTCTCCTCCTTGAAGGTGGCCTTGATGACGCCCGAGCGCGCGCCGCCGACGCCCCATGCGTAGGACAGCGCGATGTCCCAGGCGTCTCCGGTGGCATCCTGGGCGACGCACACCAGGTCGGGCACGCCGGAGCCCTCGGTGTACTGGCGGCGCACGATGTGGCCGGGGCCCTTCGGCGCGCACATGATGACGTTCACGTCCTCGGGCGGCGTGATGTAGCCGTAGTGGATGTTGAAGCCGTGGGCGAAGGCCAGCGTGTCGCCCGCCTTGAGGTGCGGGGCTATGGACTCCTCGTAGACGGCCGGCTGCAGCTCGTCGGGCACGAGGACCATGATGAGGTCGGCCTCGTCGGCGGCCTGGGCGACGGGCATCACCTTGAGGCCGGCATCTTCGGCAGCCTGCCACGACTTGGAGCCCTCGCGCAGGCCCACGCGCACGTCGCAGCCGGAATCCCTCAGGTTGAGCGCATGGGCATGGCCCTGGCTGCCATAGCCGATGATGGCCACTTTCTTGCCCTTGATGGCCTCGGGGTCGCAATCCTGCTCGTAGTAGATGGTCACTGCCATGGGTATGGTCCTTTCGTCGGTTGTCAGTCGCCCCGTCCGCAAGACGGGGCGTTCGCCCGCTTCGCTCACGGGCGCGGTGGGTCGGAAGGGCGGCCTCAGCCGCGCGAGAGCGCGATGAGGCCCGTGCGCACCACCTCCTTAATGCCGTAGGTGCGGAACAGGTCCTCGAGCCCGCGCAGCTTCTCCTCGTCGCCCGTGGCCTCGATGGTGAGCGCGTTGCGCCCCACGTCGACGATCTTGGCGCGGAAGATGTTGGCCACCTCGATGATCTCGCCGCGGCGCTCGGGCGGGGCGTTCACCTTGAACAGCACCAGCTCGCGCTCGATGGACGCCTCGTCGGTGAGGTCGGTTATCTTGTGCACGCTCACGAGCTTGTGCAGCTGCTTGGTGATCTGCTCGTAGGCCACCGCGTCAGCGCGCACGATGGCCGTCATGCGCGAGAGCGTGGGGTCGTCGGTGGGCCCCACCGACAGGGACTCGATGTTGAAGCCGCGGCGCGATATGAGCCCGGTCACGCGCGAGAGCACGCCGGGCTTGTTCTCCACCAGGGCCGAGAGCACATGCCTCATGCTGTCGCTCACGAGCGGCCTCCTTCCTCGTCGGCGCCTGCGCGGGGCGCGGTGTCATCGGGCCCCGCCTCCCATCGTCCGCCGAACTGCTCGTCGATCTGGGCGCAGGGCGACGGCGCAGGGGCCTGCACCGGCGCTGTGGCGGGCATGGCGGTGCGCACGGCGCCGACGGCCACATCGATGGCCCCCATGACGTCGTCGAGCGCGCTGCCCGGCGCCACCATGGGATAGACGCTCTGGTCGGGCGATATGGCCACGTCGAGCAGGTAGGGCCCTTGGGCGGACAGCATGCGGTCGATGGCGGCCGGCACGGCATCGGGGGCCTCGACGCGCTCGCCTTCCCAGCCATAGGCCTCGGCCAGCTTCACGAAGTCGGGCACCGGCTCGAGCAGCGTCTCGGAGTAGCGCTCTCCGTAGAACATCTTCTGCCACTGATGCACCATCCCCAAGGCCCGGTTGTCCATGACCAGCACCTTCACCGGCACCTGGTTGATGGCAGCGGTGGCCATCTCCTGGGAGTTCATCTGGAGCGACCCGTCGCCGGCCACGCACACCACCTGCTTGCCTGGGCACCCGATGGCAGCGCCGATGGCCGCGGGGAACCCGAAGCCCATGGTGCCCAGCCCGCCGCTGGAGATGAACGAGCGGGGCACCTCGCGGTCGATGAACTGGGCTGCCCACATCTGGTGCTGGCCCACCTCGGTGGCCACGATGGAGCGTTGCGGGTCGAGCCGAGCCGAGAGCTCCCTCATCACCACCTCGGGTACCACCTCGCCCTCGTTCTCCCCGACAGCCGCATCGTAGAACGGATAGCGCTCGCGCCAGGCCCGCACCTGCTCGAGCCACGGCCCGTCTTGGCGCGCGGCGCCGACCTTGCGCAGCTGGGCCGCCATGGCCGCGAGCACGCCCTTCACGTCCCCGACGATGGGCACCTTGGCCTCGCGGATCTTGCCGATCTCGGCCGGGTCGATGTCGATGTGGATGACCTCGGCATGGGGCGCGAAGGCCGACAGGCGCCCGGTCACGCGGTCAGAGAAGCGCGCGCCAGCGGCTATGAGCAGGTCGCACTCGGTCATGGCCAGGTTGGAGTACTTGGCCCCGTGCATGCCCACCGGCCCCAGGTTCAGCGGATGCGACGCGCGCAGGGCCCCCTTGGCCATGAGCGTGGTCACCGCCGGGATGCCCATGAGGTCCATGAGCTGCTCGAGCTCGGGCGCGGCATCGGATATGCCCACGCCGCCGCCCACGTAGAGCAGCGGGCGCTCGGCCTGCTCGATGAGCTTGCAAGCAGCCCGCACCTGCTTGGCGTTGCCCTTGTAGGTGGGCTTGTAGGAAGGGATGGACACCTCATCAGGGTACTCGAACACCAGCTCGGCGCTGGCGATGTCGGAGGGCACGTCGATGAGCACCGGGCCAGGGCGGCCTGTGACCGCGATATGGAAGGCCTCGCGCACCGTGCGAGCCAGCTCGCTGGCAGACTGGACCAGGAAGGAGTGCTTGACCACCGGCATGGTGATGCCCACGATGTCGGATTCCTGGAAAGAGTCCGTGCCGATGACCGCCTGGGACACCTGTCCGGTGATGACCACGAGCGGCACCGAGTCCATGTTGGCCGTGGCGATGCCGGTCACCGTGTTGGTGGCCCCGGGGCCGCTGGTGACCACCACGACGCCTGGCCGGCCGGTAGCGCGAGCGTAGCCGTCGGCCATGTGCACGGCCCCCTGCTCGTGGCGGGCCAGCACGTGCGTTATCTGATCGGAGTCGTAGAGCGCATCGTAGATGCGGATGGCCTGGCCGCCCGGGTAGCCGAACAGCACGTCCACCCCCTCGGCCTCCAACGACGCCACCAGCGCCTCGGCGCCGAGCATGCGCTTGCCCTGCTTGGGGGTCTTGCTGCCGAGCCCTCGCGGGGCGCCCATGGCCGCGGCGGTGCGCTCGACGGCCTCGGGCCCTGCGCCTCTCGCGGCCCCCGCCGCCTTCTTCTCGTCCGTCATCATGCCACGTACGCTCCTTCGTCTGCCGATGAAACAAGGCGTGCGTACTTCGCGAGCACGCCATGGTCGTGCTTGGGGGCGGGGGGCCGCCAGGCGTCGCGCCTGCGGGCGAGCTCGTCCGCGTCGACGTTCAGCACGAGCGCGCCGCCCTCGATGTCGACGGTGACCGAGTCGCCCTCCTCGATCAGCGCGATGGGGCCGCCCGAGGCCGCCTCGGGGCTCACGTGCCCGACGGCGGGGCCCTTGGTGGCGCCGGAGAAGCGCCCGTCGGTGACCAGCGCCACGCTGTCGGAGAGGCCCATGCCGCAGATGGAGCTGGTGGGCGTGAGCATCTCGCGCATGCCGGGGCCGCCCTTGGGGCCCTCGTAGCGGATGACCACCACATCGCCCGGCCGGATGGCCCCGGCGTTGATGGCGGCGCACGCCTCCTCCTCGCCGTCGAACACGCGGGCGGGGCCGGTGTGCCTCATCATCTTGGGGTCGACCGCCGCCTTCTTCACGATGGCTCCGGCAGGCGCTATGTTGCCGTGCAGGACTCGCAGGGCGCCTTGCGCCGAGAAGGGGTTCTCGTGCGTGCGGCACACCTCGCCGTCGGCCGCCTTGGTGCACGTGGCGATGTAGTCGGGCATCGGCCCCATGCAGGTGAGCGCGTCCATGTCGAGCAGGCCGAGCTCGGCAAGCTCGTGCATGACCACGGGAACGCCGCCCACCTCGTACAGGTCGGAGAGCGGGCGCGGGCCCGAAGGCTGCAGCTTCACCAAATGCGGCGTGCGGGCGCTCGCGGCGTCCCAGTCGTCCATGGTGATGGGACATCCCGCCGCCTTCGCGATGGCCGTCAGGTGCAGCACGGTGTTCGTCGATCCGCCGAAGGCCATGTCGCATTCCATGGCGTTGTGGATGGCGGCGCCGTCCACGATGTCCTTGATGCGGACGCCTCGCTCGACGAGCTCCATTATCTTCATGCCGGCGTGCTTCGCCAGGCGGATGCGCTCGGAGTAGACGGCCGGTATGGTGCCGTTGCCCGGAAGCGCCACGCCGAGCGCCTCGCACAGGCAGTTCATCGAGTTCGCCGTGAACAGCCCCGAGCAGCTTCCGCAGGTGGGACATGCCGTGTTCTCGTAGTATTCGAGCGCGTCGGCGTCCATGCTGCCCGCGGCCACGGCGGCCGCGCCGTCGAAGAGCGTGTTCAGGTCGGTGGTGGGGCCGCAGCCGCCGGGCTGCCTGCCAGCCAGCATCGGGCCGCCGGACACGAACACCGTGGGGATGTTCACGCGCAGCGCGCCCAGCAGCATGCCGGGCACGATCTTGTCGCAGTTGGGGATGCACACGATGCCGTCGAAGGCGTGGCCCTGCACCGCGCACTCGAGCGAGTCGGCGATCGTCTCGCGCGAGACCAGCGAGTAGTGCATGCCGTCGTGGTTCATGGCTATGCCGTCGCACACGCCGATGGTGGATATCTCGAACGGCACGCCGCCGGCCATGTAGATGCCGGCCTTCACGGCCTCGGCCACCTTGTCGAGGTTGGTGTGCCCCGGAATGATGTCGTTGCGGGAGTTGAACACGGCGATGAACGGCCGCTTCATCTCCTCGTCGGTGATGCCGTCGGCCTTGAGCAGGCTGCGGTGCGGGGCGCGTGCCACCCCTTTGGTCACCTGGTCGCTTCGAAGCTCCATGGCCCTCCTTCCCCTTCCCTCGCCATCCATCAAGGAACAGCGGATCCGCCTTTTCCTGGCGGAAACAAAAAGACCCGGGCGGCAGGTCGCACCGGGATGACGGGGCCGAGGGCCGTCCTGCCGAGGGCGCCTTCGATAGGAAGGCTGTCCGAAAGCAGGCACGAAGGGCCATGACGGGGCCGCATGCCGGTCCGGCGCTACCAGCCTGGCTGGTGCCCACGGTAAGCGGCGGCCAGCCATGCGTTCATGCCGAACTGCTCAGAGGGGGCTTCCGGCCGCCTTGCCGCCTGGCTCCCAGCCGATGTCCAGGCTCTCTCGAAGGCAAGGTGCGTCCGTACTCTTCCTCGTCGACGCATCTGAAGCTATGAACTTGTCAGATGCAGTATAGCGCTGGGCGCGCAAGGCGCAAGGGGCCCTTCCGCCAGAGGGGCTGCGAGGGTGCGCGCAAGGGAGGGGCATGGGGCAGGCGCGCGCAGCCGAGGCGAGCGCGAGCAGCGCAAGGGGAAGGCGGCCCGCGGTGCGGCGCGGCCGGCAGGCCGTCCTCAGCCCTGCGACGGCACGAGGACGCTCAGGGCCGCGGGCTCCAGGGTGGCCTCGAAGGTGCGCCCATGGATGGCCTCGCCATCCATCTGGGCGGGCGGCTCCTCGTCGAACTCGATGCGGAGGCTGCGGGCGCTCAGCATCTCGATGGGCCTGGCGCCGACATGCCGGCCGCGCTTCGCGCGCAGGAATATGTAGGCGGCCTTGGCCCTGCTCACCGGCGGGTGCGCGATGCACAGGCTGAAGGCTCCGCGGTCGATGGCGGCATCCGGGCACACCTTGAAGCCGCTGCCGTAGTAGGGGCCGACCTGCACGGCGAAGATGATGGAGCGACCGCGCACCGGCTCCCCGCCGTCGAGGCTCAGGGAGTAGCCGTAGGAGCCCAGGTGGTTGATCAGCTGGTCGAACCCCGCCTCCATGTAGAGCAAGGTGCCGGTGCGGCCCGTGCGCACGCGACGCTCCACGGTGTCCAACGCGATGGCGGCGTCCAGCCCGAAGGAGAGCGTCTCGACGAACCACCGGCCGTTCACGCAGCCCACGTCGGCCGGGCGCGGCTCAGCAGCCAGCAGCTGGCCGCAGGCGCGGCGAAGGTCGGAGGCCATGCCGAGGGTGCGGGCGTAGTCGTTGCCGGAGCCCATGGGCAGCACGCCAAGGGTCGGCCTATGGCCGGCAGGACGCTCCATCAGGCCGTTCGCTACCTCATGGATGACGCCGTCGCCCCCAAGGGCTATGACGGTGTCGAACCCCTCGGCCCGGGCAACCAAGGCGGTGGCATGACGCGGGCCGCTGGTGCGGGCCACGGTGAGGGCCCCTTCGGGCAGCTGCTCGCGCAGCCATGCCGCCGCCTGGTCGACCGCCCTCCCGCCGCGCCCGTTCTGCGCAGCCGGGTTGGCTACCAGCAGGGTCCTTCCCAAGTCGGCCATGGCGCGCCGCCTCCCTTCGTGTCCGCCCCATTCTACCACCGGCCCTGCCCAGGAGGCCTGCCGGGTAGGGCGGATCGAGGCCATCTGCCGGGGCGGCTCCCGACCCCGTGGCCCGCACGCGCCTCGGCTCGCAGCCCGACGCTCGCCACGGGCGGGGCTCCCCGGAACGCCCCGGCCCTGCAGGTTACAGGCTCCTTACTGCTTGCCAGAGCCTCCGTGACGGATGGGCCGCGCGGCCGAGCGCCCCGGTCTGCTGGCTTATGCTCCATTCATGGAACTATGGGTGAGAGGAACGGAGGTACGCATCATGACGAGCAGCACCCTTGCAGGCAGCCGCGGCGCCGAGAGCATCCACACCTTCTCCCATCCGGGATTCAGCTACGTCGCCGTGCTGCCCAACCGCGCCAGCTACGGAGCCGTCGGCCACGGGCAGCCCGAGCGGCCGAGCGTGAAGGCTCCGGCGGCCGCGCCGGAACGGTCGGCCGACTCCGCGGCGCTCCAGGCGCCCACCTTGTTCGCCATCGCCTTCGCCCTGCTGACGGCCGTGGCCCTGCTGGCGGCCCTGGCCTTCGCCGGCACCCGCGCCCCGGCCGCCGTGGCCGAGGAGCCGGGCCAGGCCGGCGAGCCAGAGCAGAGCACGCCCATGGCCGACTGGGCCCAGGGCACGCTGCCCCATCTCTACCAGTCCAACCAGGGCTGGGCCTACGCCCCCTTCGGCGACGCCACCGTGGGCGAGGCCGGGTCCGCTCCGACCAGCCTGTGCATGGTCTACGTCAAGGCGACGGGCAGCCGCAGCTACACGCCGGCCGGCTTCGCCGCCTTCGGCAACGAGCAGGGGCTGACGGGCCGCGACGCCGCAGGCGCCCTGGCCTACCTCCAGGCCGGCGCCGAGGCCTTCGGGCTCGCCGTCGTCCCGGTCGAGCCGAGCGCCCTGGGCCTGCGCCAGGCCCTGGCCCAGGGGAGCACGGTCATCGCCTTGATGCCCAGCGCCAGCCAGGACGGCACCGTGACCTGCGCGGTCATCGACGATGTGAACGAGGACAGCGCCCTGGCGGTCGTCGACCCCGCCAGCGCCGCCCACGAGCCGCAGGCCTGGGCCTTCGACGACCTGCTGGGCAGCACCGTCGGGCTGCTCGGGCTGCAGGCGGCCTGAGGCCCGAGGCCCTGTGCCGCCAGAGGCCGGCCGCGCCCCATCACGGTGCCTTCGCCCCGCGCGCCCGAGGGCACCAGGCCGCACGGGACGAGGCGCCCGCGCCAGCCCCTCGTCCCTCAAAGCTCCAGGCCGAACCGCTGGGCCAAGGCGGCTGCGAAGTCCGCCTCCCCCTCCGCCCCGGCCAGCAGCGCCTCCTTCTGGGAGCGCGTCAGCCGCTTGAAGCGGAACTCGGCGCTCATGGCCGCGTGCTTGGTGGCGAAGGCCGCCGAGGCCACCAGCCGCACGGGACGGCGCGCCTTGGTGTACTTGGCGCCACGTCCCAGGTTGTGGGCCGCCACCCGCTGGGCCACGTCCACGGCGTAGCCGGTGTAGAGCGTGCCGTCGGCGCACTCCACCACGTACATGAAATGGGAGGCCCCCTTCACCCGAACAGCCCCAACCACTGCCAGTAGGGCACCGACACCAGCAGCCCTATCATGGATATTCCCAGGTAGATGCCGCAGTAGCGAGCCATCTCAGCCTGGCGCGCCATCTCGGCGCCGGTGGCGTAGTAGGCGGTCAGGTAGATCACGTTCTGGTAGGGGGCGAACCAGGGGCTCACCATGGCGTAGACCGTGGCGCCCACCACCCACGGGTCGATGCCGGCCCCCAGGGCCACGGGCACCATGAACACCATGAACAGGTTCGCGAAGGGGGTCTCGGACACGATGAGGAAGCGCAGGGCCACGGTGAGCGCCCCTATGCCGAGCACGAACAAGTAGGGGCTCGCGGCAAGCGACTGGACGGCCGGGCCGCACAGGGCCACGACCCACTCGTCGATGCCCAGGCTCGCGAACACATCCGCAAGGCCGAACACCACGCCGATGAAGATGAGGGAGTCCCAGGCTATGCCCTCCTTGAACTCCTCCTTGGTGAAGATGCCGCAGGCGATGGTGGCCACGAGGGCGGCGAGCGCCACCACGTGGGAGGCGATGGCGTGGAGGGGCTCGGTGACCCACAGGGCCACGCAGCACGCCATGATGGCCGCCATGCGCCGCTCCTGGGGCGAGAGGGGGCCCGACTCCTCCAGGGCAGCCGGCTCCGCGGTCGGCGGAGCTTGCGCAACGGCCACGGCAGCCGGGAACTCGGGAGCCGCCGCGCTGCCGGTCAGGGAGCCCTGCCGCGGGCCGCCGCCGGCGCGGGCGCGCCACTCCCTGCCCTTGGTCGGCGCATAGCGCGCCATGATGGCCAGGTAGTTCAGCAGGCTCACCACCGCGAACCAGGGCAGCATGGCCAGGAGCCAATGCACCATGTCGAACCGGGCCTGCACGTCGGGCGGCAGCAACCCCAGGATGGCATAGCCGATGATCGAGGCGCTGACCACCGCCGGGGCGATGTTGCGGATGCCGGTGAACATGGCCAGGAACAGCCCCTCGGCGGCGCGGCTCTTGCGCTCGTAGCCCAGGGAGTCGGACACGCCCAGGGAGAGCGGCGCCAGCATGACCGCCTTGACCGCCATGGAGGGCACCAAAGGGCCGATGAGCGTGCCCGCTGTCAGGAGGCCCAACACCTGGGCCCGGTAGGTGCGCGGGAACGCCCGCAGCACGGCCAGGGCCATGCGCCGCAGCAGCCCGCATTGGCGCATGCCGAGCCCCAAGCCGAAGGCGGCCAGCAGCAGCCACCAGGTGGGCGTGGCGAAGGCGGCGAACACCGAGGCGGTGGGCACGCCGGCCACCGTCACGAACAGCACCGCCATCAGCAGGGCCGTGGCATGCTCCGGCAGCACCCTGCAGACCCACCAAACGATGGCCCACGCCAGGATGCCCAGGCCGCAGTTGGCCTGAAACGAGAGCCCGTCGGAGCCGCAGAGCAGCGGCACGGCCGCACCGGCGGCGATGCCGGCGACAGCGCCGGCTATCCTCAACGGCTTCTGGCTCACAACGGGGCTTCCTTCGCATAAAAAAATGACCCGCCTATTCTAGCAGGTCATTTTCTCGTGAAGCGGGTTAGCGCTATGCCAGGGTGACGTTGCTCGCCTGGAGCTTGCCGTTCTGGCCCTCCGTCACCTCGAAGTTGACCGCGACGCCCTCGTCGAGGGTCTTGAAGCCGTCCATCTGGATCTCAGAGAAATGGACGAAGAGGTCCTCGCCATCCTGCTGGGAGATGAAGCCGTAGCCCTTCTCGGGATTGAACCACTTAACCGTACCTTGTGCCATGTTTGTTCCTTTTTGCTCTTCCCTAAAAGGGATACCGATGGATCGTGCGGCTCGGGCACGGACCCGTGCCTAGCGCACTCGGTACACTATACGCCAAATACCGGCCATAACGAGGGGGAATTCCCCTTTACACAATTTATTGCCTAATATCCGCAATTCAACAGGAACCCCTCCATGGCGCCCGGGGCGGCGTCGTCCCTGGTCACGTCATGGCCGTAGGCGGCGGCGATGGCCTCGGCCTGCTGGGCCCTCAGGTCGGCCATGGGCTGGTCGCCCGCCGCATCGTAGTAGTGGGAGGCCAGGTAGAGGCTGCGCACCACGTACTCGGTCACCGCCGGGTCGGTGCCGGTGGCCTGCATGATGGTGGCGATGGAATCGGGCGCCAATGAGAGCAACGTGGCGCCGTCCAGGTCCGTGGCCTCCCCCACCGCCGCCTCCAGCAGCCTGGCCGCGTCCCCCGGGTCGCGCTCAACCTCGGCGCGCTCCAGGCTGCGCCGGATGGCCGCTCCCAGCTCCATGATGATGCGCATCAGGTAGTCGCGCTCCAGCATCGCCTCGCCCCCTCACTGCCCTTCGGGGGCCCGCAGCCCCAGGTGGTCGAAGGCGCGCACCGTGGCCTGGCGGCCCTTCGGCGTGCGCATGACGAGCCCCTGCTGGATGAGGTAGGGCTCGTAGACGTCCTCGATGGTGTCCGGGTCCTCCGCCAGGGCCGAGGCCAGGGTGGACAGACCCACCGGCCGGCCGGAGAACTGCACGCACAGCACCTCCAGCAGGCGGTTGTCCATGGCGTCGAGGCCGAGGGAGTCCACCTCGAAGAACCCCAGCGCCTCGGCGGCCACGTCCTCGTCGATGGCGCCATCGCCTCTCACCTGGGCCCAGTCGCGCACCCGCTTCAGCAGGCGGTTGGCCAGGCGCGGCGTGCCGCGGCTGCGCCGGGCGATCTCGAGGGCGCCCTCCTGTCCCACCCCCACCTCCAGGATGGAGGCCGAGCGGCGCACGATGGCGGCCAGCTCCTCGGGCGTGTAGTACTCCAGGCGGAACACGACGCCGAAGCGGTCGCGCAAAGGGCCGGTGAGCAAGCCCGTGCGGGTGGTGGCCCCGACGAGGGTGAACCGCGGCAGGTCCAGGCGGATGGAGCGGGCCGCCGGCCCCTGCCCCACCACGATGTCCAGCTCGAAGTCCTCCAAGGCCGGGTAGAGCACCTCCTCCACCATGCGGTTCAGGCGATGGATCTCGTCGATGAACAGCACGTCGCCCTCTTCGAGGTTCGTGAGGATGGCCGCCAGGTCGCCCGTGCGGGCGATGGCCGGCCCGCTGGTCACGCGGATGTGCGTGCCCAGCTCGTTGGCCACCACGCTGGCCAAGGTGGTCTTGCCGAGGCCCGGAGGCCCCGAGAACAGGATGTGGTCCACCACGTCGCCGCGGCCCTGGGCCGCCTCTATGAGGATGGCGAGCGCCTCCTTGATGCGCTCCTGCCCGAGGTAGTCCCCCAGGCGCCTCGGCCGCAGGGACCGGTCGAGGGCCAGGTCGTCCTCGACCAGCTCCGGCGTGACCGCCCGCGGCGCCCGGGAGGGGCCGCTCACGCTGCCCGTGGCCTCTGGCGCCTCGAACACCATGCCCTCTATCTGCACCTTGTCCGACACGGGCCCTCCTTACCGGCTCCCAAGCCGCTTCAGCGCGTGCTGCAGCAGCTGCGGCTCGGCCGCGCCCTCCGGGGCGCCCTTCAAGGCCAGCTCGGCCTCGGCCGAGGTGAACCCCATGGAGAGCAGCGCCTCGGTGGCGCCCTGCAGAGCCGCAGGCTGCTCCGGGGCGCCCACGTCACCCTCGCCGGCCGCAGGGGCGAACAGGCCGCCCAACCCCTGCTCCAAGGACCCCTTGAGCTCCAGGATCATGCGCGAGGCCGTCTTCTTCCCCACGCCGGGGATCTGGGCCACCAGGGCCTTGTCCTCGTTGGCGATGGCCGAGGCGAGGGCCTGGGGGGTGAAGGCCGACAGCGCCGCCAGGGCCATCTTGGGCCCGATCCCGCTCACGGACACGAGGCGCTCGAACAGCGCCTTCTCCTCCTCGGAGAGGAAGCCGAACAGGAAGGCCCCCTTGTCGCTCACCTGCAGAGCGGTGTGCACCACCACCGGCTGCCCCACCGGGGGCAGCTTGGCCAGGGCCGACTGGGGCATGAGCACGGCGTAGCCGACGCCCCCCACGTCTATGAGAGCCCTGTCCGCCGTGACGGCGGCCATGGTGCCGGAGAGGAAGGCGATCATGCGGTCATCCTTTCGCTGCTCGTGCGCGCCGCCTCGCGGCGCCTGTCGTCGGCCGCGCAGGCCCGCGCCACGGCGGCTCCGTAGCGCCCCTCGGCCTGGGAGCAGCCCTCATGGGTGACGTAGCACACCGCTGCCGCCAGGGCGTCCGCGGCGTGGTCGGGCCGGGGGACGTCCTCCAGGGTCAGCAGCTGGCGCACCATGTACTGCACCTGGTCCTTCTCGGCCGTGCCCGTGCCCACCACCGCCAGCTTTATCTGGCGCGGGGTGAACTCCCCTACGGAGAGCCCTCCTTCGGCGCAGGCCACCAGGGCCGCCCCGCGCGCCTGGCCCGTGGCGAAGGCGGCGGAGACGTTCTGGCCGAACCACACCGTCTCTATGCCGACGCAGACGGGGCGGAACCGCTCGACCACCGCGCCCACCTGCTCCCTGATCTTCAACAGGCGCTCGGCCAGGGGCTGGGTGCGCGGCGTGGCGATGCAGCCGTAGGCGACGCACCCCAAGCGCGCCCCCTGCTGCCGGATGACCCCCCAGCCGGTATGGGCCAGCCCCGGGTCTATGCCCAGGATCACCCGCTCCACCAACTCCCACCTCCCATGGCTGCCCAATAGCCCCTTGCGTTCGATGGAGCTATGATAGAACAAACGTTTGGGTCACGCAAGGGCAGAGAAGGGACAGCGCGCGAGCGGGGCCCCTGGCGCCTTGACGCCGTGTGGGGAAAGGGGCAATGGGGCGACCCTGCCGACGTTCTCCCCAGAATACGACCTATAAGTCGTTGACCGCGCTTCCCATCTGGCGATACTTGCATGCAGAAAAATTCCCTCTTGCAGACCGGAAATGCGGTTGCTACACTCCCACCCAGGAAAAAAGCGACCCTTTCAGGGAATTGCGAACAGTCGAATACCGGGATGCCAGCCTCGCTGCATTCGTCCTTTCAGGTAACCCGACGTGAAGAGGGTATCTGCCTTTCAAGACGCTGGGTTTCTGAAGGACATTCAGAACTGTTTGCAATCTTGCTTTTTTCCGATTGTGGTGGATACCCTCCTTACGTCGGCGCTTCCTTTACGCAGTGCCACCCGAGGACCTCCTCCGCAATGGTGTTCGCCATGCAATCGGAAGGAGCGTCCCTTCATGAAGACCCGTGCTGCTTCTGCCTCCCATAGAGCCTCGCGCATCCTGACAGGAGTGACCCTCTGCGCCCTTCTGATCGCACCTGTTACCCCTTTCGCCGCAGCTAGCGAAGCCGACGACGCTGCCGCCCAGGGAGACATCCAGGGCAATGCTACGCCTCTGGCGAGCCAGCTTGCCTCCTCGGCGAACGACGAGAAGGCATATCAGGACGAGCATGGCGATGCAGCGGCGTTCGACGAGCTCCCTTCTCCGTTGGCTGCCTCGCAGCTCAGCCGCGAAGTGGCTCTTCAGCCGCTCACCGAGGATGGCTCCAGCGTGCCGCTGCTGGCCGACGCTTTGGCCGGCCAGCCCACCCGCTTCGTGAACCAAGAGGTTTCCCTCGACGGACAGGCCTCGGTGCTCGGGTCCTTCACCGTTGATGGCATGACCTACGCCGTCACGGGCGACGGGACCGTCGAGCTCGTGGCCATTGCTTCGACCTTCCTTGCTAGCAGCTTGGCTACCGCTTCCGATAGCAGCTCCGATGGCGCCGAGGGCGAGGAAGTCCCCGAGCCTGTGGTCCTCGACGTCCCCGAATCCGTCGGGCATGACGGCATCACCTACTCCGTCACCTCCATCGGCCCTCGCGCCTTCGCCGGCTGCGACGCCGACGTCGTGCGCATCCCGGCATCCGTCGCCTCCGTCGACGAGGCCGCCTTCCGCGGCTCGTCGGTCGGTGGCGTCGAGGTTGCCGAGGGCAATCCCAACCTAGCTTCCTACGAAGGCGTCTTGTACGGCGCCGAGCTGAAAAGCCTCTTGCTCATTCCCGAGGGCAAGCAGGGCGCTGTCCGCATCCCCAAGACAGCCGAGGTCGTACCTGCCGACGCGTTCTCGCATTGCGCGTCGGTGACGGCGATCGAAGCGGATGCGGGCAGCGCAGCCTTCTCCTCGGAGGATGGGTGCCTATACGATGCCGAAGGCGCGCTGCTATACGCCCCCGAAAGCCAAGGGAAGGCCGGCCCGACCACACCCTCTCGCCATAAGTCAGAGGCACCGACCAGCGATCACGAAGACAAGGACGCCCTCTGTAACGAATACGAGCCTCTGCGTTCCTCTTTCCGCAGCACGACCAAGCTACCGCTGAATTACCTCTCGACCTTAGGGCGAGCTGCGGTTTCCCGTCTGAAAAGAACTCAAGACGTTACCTATCACGGCAATGGAGGACTCACCACCACCGGTGCCACCTCATTTACTCACACTGTGCAATGGGAGTACGGAGAGCGTTTCACTCTATACCTACCCGGTGACTATGCTTTCATCAGAGATGGCTACTACCTTAAAGGATGGAATAGAAACCGTCCTCCCAGCGGCGATTACACTGAATACGCTATAGGCTATAACTATCACAAATCTCCGTACACAGACAGCGTTCCAGCTAACTGGTATGCCTCCTGGGGGCGCGGCTACACTATAAAGTGGGATGCGCGGGGAGGACGCGTCAGCCCCTCCTATACCAACATCCCGTTAGGGGGATTCACCACAGCTCCTACGCCCGAGCTCAAAGGGCACGATTGCGTCGGATGGGTCGACGAGGAGGAACCCCCGAACGTCATCGCTTCACCTGGCGACGAAGTTCCTTGCCCCGATAAAAACATCACTCTTTACGCCTCCTGGCAGCCACGGAGCTACACGATCAGCTTTGACCCCCAAGGAGGCGTGCTGGACAGCGTCGAGCCGATCACCGCTGTTTACGGATTGCCGCTGCCTGACGCCTCATCCTTCATACCCAAAAGAAGCGGCTATGCCTTCGAAGGATGGTTCAATCAGCCTATTGACGGGGAGAGGATGTACTCTTCAGCAGGAACGGCTTGCATGGACAAATGGGATACCGACTCAGACCTAACGCTCTATGCGCATTGGACGCGTCTCCCTCCGACGAGCATTGCGTACGAACTCGACTCAGAGCCATTGGACGTGAACAGCAAAGGGCTATGGCCAACACCATACGAACCCCCAACGCTCCTCGAGGCGGATGCCGGCTTGGTGCCGCTCGCAACTCCCTTGCGCCCAGGCTATGCCTTCATGGGCTGGATGCCAGAGGGCCTTCCCAATGACGATGCGCTGCTCGCGAAGGGTCCTGACGGCACCTGGTCGCTCGACACCGCCAAGCTGCCCGACTACGCAGACGCCGACAACTTGGTCACCTTGGTGGCGCGATGGTCGAGCGTCCTGTCGGTGGACGTGCCCTCGCTGGCCACGTTCCTCTACGACCTGAGCCGATTCGACCCGGACGAGCCCCGCACGGCCTACGCCGAGGGCGGCGCGCGGTTCCTCAACCGCAGCGCTGCCGACCTGCGGGTCTCGGGGCTGGAGAGCCGGCGTGGGGAAGCCGCCGACGCGCTCTCCCTGGCCGACCCGAGCCCTGGGGGCACCAAAGTGCTCGCCGCCTTCCCTGACGAGGAGGGCACGAGCGCATCCCTCGATGCCGCCAAGGGGCCTGCAGGCGCGTTGCCCGCGCATGCGGTCTCCTTCTCCCTGGACGACGTGCTGCTGGAAGCCGCCTTCGACCCCATGGCTTGGAAGGTGCCCGCCAGCGGCATGCTGGAGGTGGGCTATCGGCTCAACCTCGGGGAAGGCGCCTCCCTCGACCCGAGCGCCCTGCTGGCCTCTGGGGCGCTGCCTGACGGCGCGAACCACGGCCCTGGCGTCACGATCGCCACCATCACCTACTGCTTCGCGCTGGCCTAGGCTCGCACCAACAGCCAAGGGCGCAGCAGCATGAAGAGAGGGCCCAGGCAGGTAGCCTGGGCCCTCGCAGGTCGCCTCGTCGCCGTCGGCCGTCCCTCTGGGCTGCCACGGCCCCGCCAAGGCGCCGCGCCCCTTAGGGACGCTGCCCCATGCCGCCCTCCAGCGTGAGCGTCTCACCGCTCATGAACTTGAAGTCGGGGTTGGCCAGCTGCACCACCACGCGGCCGATCTCGGTCTCCACGTTGCCGTAGTGGCCCATCGGGGGCATGTGCACGTTGGCCTCGAAGGCCTCCGGGTACTGCTCCTGGAAGTTCTCCAGGGCCGCGGTCCATGCCAGCGGGCACACCACGTTCACGTTGATGCCGTCGGGGCCCCACTCGGTGGCCGCCACGCGGCTCATGCCGCGGATGCCCTCCTTGGCGGCCGCGTAGGCGCACTGGCCGTAGTTGCCGAACAGCCCGGCGCCGCTCGCGAAGTTGATGACCGAGCCCTTGGTCTCCTTCAGGTGCGGATAGCACGCCTGCATGTAGTAGAAGGTGGCGTAGAGGCCCGAGTAGACGGCCAGGTCGAACTGGTCGGTCGTGTGGTCGGCCAGGGTCACGCCGGACGCGGAGGCCTGGGCGTTGTTCACCAGCACGTCGATGCGGCCGAACTCGGCCATGGCGGCGTCCACCACGGCTTGCACCACGGCCTTGTTGTCGGCGCCGGCGTTCACGTCGGCCTGCACGGCCAGCACCCTGATGCCGTGCTCGGCCTCCAGGCGCTCCTTGGCGTCCTCCAGCTTCTGCACGTTGCGCCCGGTGATCACCAGGTTGGCGCCCTCCTTGGCGTAGGCAGTGGCGATGCCGTAGCCGATGGAGCCGGCCGAGCCGTCCTTCAGCGCCGCGAAGCCGGCGCCGGTGATGATAGCGGTCTTGCCTTCCAAAAAGCCCATGGGGCCTCCTTCCGCGAGCGTCGGGCGCGGCCCGCGCCGCAGCCCCTGTCCCCTCCACGGTACCAGAACCGACCGCGCCCGTGTTTCCAGCCTGTTGCCGGCGACCGGCTCGCCCCCTGAAAGGCAGAGGGGGCGCCTGGCCCTGCGGCCCGGCGCCCCCTCCGGTCGGCTCGCGCGATGCGGCTACTCGTCCAGGGCAGCGGCGATCTCGTCGGTGATGTCCATGGTGTGGTAGACGTTCTGCAGGTCCTCCAGCTCCTCCAGCTTGTCGATGAGGCGCATGACCTTCTTCGCGTCGGACACGCTCACAGAGGTGGGGGTGGTGGGCTCCATGGTCATCTCGGCGCCCTTGGTCTCGACGCCCTGGGCCTCCAGGCCCTTCTTCACGGCCATGAGCTCCGTCGGAGCGGTGTAGACGATCCACTCCTCGTCGGCGTCCTCGTAGTCGTCGGCGCCGGCCTCGGCCACGGCCAGCATGAACTCCTCCTCGTCCGCGGCGGCGCCGTTGGGGGCGATGGGGTTCTTCTTGTCGCCGGTCTCCACCTGCTTGGGCACCATGACCTGGCCCTTGCGCTCGAACATGAAGGCCACGCTGCCGCTGGTGCCCAGGTTGCCGTTGGCATGGCTGAAGGCGCTGCGCACGTCGGCGGCGGTGCGGTTGCGGTTGTCGGTCAGGGCCTCGCAGTACACGGCCACGCCGGCCGGGCCGTAGCCCTCGTAGATGACCGTCTCGTAGCTTGCGGCGTCCTTGCCGCTGCCGAAGGCCTTGTCGATGGCGGTCTTGATCTTGTCCTTGGGAAGGGAGTAGCCCTTGGCCTTCTCGATGGCCGCCGCCAGGCTGGCGTTGTTCTCAGGGTTGGGATCGCCACCCTCCTTGGCCGCAACGGTGATGTTGCGCGAGAGCTTGGAGAACAGCGCGGAGCGCTTCGCGTCCTGCGCCGCCTTGCGATGCTTGGTGGTTGCCCATTTAGAGTGCCCTGACATAGATCATTCCCTTCCGCGAGTGCAGTTACCGACCCGCTATTCTAGCACAACGAGGGCCTGCGGGCGCCCCCGCCCGAGGCCCGAGGGCGGCTCGGAGGCCGGCCGCCCGGTCCCGCGGGCTAGGCCTGGGCCTCGCGCAGCCACAGCCCCGTCTTGCCGCCGTCCTTCTTCAGCAGCCGCACGTCCATGATCTCCATGCCGCGGTCGACGGCCTTGCACATGTCGTAGACGGTCAGGCAGGCGATGGACGCCGCGGTGAGGGCCTCCATCTCTATGCCTGTCTTGCCGGTGACGCCGCAGGTGCACGTCACACGGATGCCCACGCGGCCGTCCTCGCGCTCGCCGGCGCCCACCGGCTCGCACTCCACCTTGGCCTTGGTGATGTTGAGCGGGTGGCACATGGGGATGAGGGAGCTGGTCTGCTTGGCGCCCATGACGCCGGCCACCCGGGCGCAGGCCAGCACATCGCCCTTGGCCGCCTTGCCCTCAACGATCAGCGCCAGGGTCTCCGGGTGCATGGCGATGAACCCCTCGGCCACGGCCACGCGCTCGGTGTCGGGCTTGGCCGACACGTCCACCATGCGCACCTCGCCCTTCTCGTCTATGTGGGTAAGATGGTCGCTCATTTCCGTATTCCTTCCTATGCTCGGCATGTCATGGGGCAGCAGGGCGGCCCGACGCGCGTCGCCGCGTCGGCGCGAGCGCGGGCCCTAGCCCCCTATCTGGCTCATGTTGCGCTCGGTGCCCACCTTGTCGTGGTGCTCGTCGGGCTTGGCGCCCAAGGCCTCGTAGAGCACGGCCCGCACCGCCTCGTCGTCGCCGGCGCGCAGGGCGGCCCGCACGTCGTGCTCTGCATCGCTGAACAGGCAGGGGCGGATGAGCCCCTCGGCCGTGACCCGCAGGCGGTTGCACTCGCTGCAGAAGTGGCGCGACAGCGGGCTGATGAACCCGACGGTGCCCTGGGCGCCCGGGAACTCGAAGTAGCGGGCGGGGCCCCAGCCGATGGGCCGGCTCTCCCCCGCCGGGCGCAGAGGCTCCATCCCCTCGGCCACGGCGCGCTCGTTGATGAGCTCGAACAGCTCCTCGCTGGGGATGACGTCGGCCTTGCCCCAGCCGCAGCCGTCCACGCCGCTGGCGTTTCCCACGGGCATGTACTCGATGAAGCGCACGTGGAGCGGCCGGTCCACGGACAGCTTCGCGAAGGCCAGGAAGTCCTGGCCAAGGCTGCGCACGGTGACGGCGTTCACCTTCACGGGGTTGAATCCCGCCTCCAGGGCCGCCTCGATGCCGGCCAGGGCGTCCTCCAGGCGCCCCACCCGGGTCACCTCGCGGAACTGCTGGGGGTCCAAGGTGTCCAGGGACACGTTCACGCGATGCAGCCCGGCGCGGCGCAGGTCCTCGGCCATGGCTGGCAGCAGCACGCCGTTGGTGGTCATGGACACGTTCTCGATGCCCGGGGTGTGGGTGATGGACTCCACCAGGCCCACTACGCCCTTGCGCACCAGCGGCTCGCCACCGGTCAGGCGGATGCTGCGGATGCCGATGCCGGCCGCCACCCGCACCAGGCGCTCGATGTCCTCGATGCGCAGGATCTCGTCATGGGCGAGCTGGCACACGCCGTCTTCGGGCATGCAGTAGATGCAGCGGAAGTTGCAGCGGTCGGTCAGGGATATGCGCAGGTAGTCTATAACGCGGCCATGGGCGTCTTTCACGGAGGTCCCCCAAGCTTCTCGGTCGTCCCTTGGGGGCATTATAGCCGACTGAGAACAAATCGCCTAGGGAGGCTCGGGCGGCCGAGGGCGGTGCGAGCGGGGTTCGGGCGGCGGTGCGAGCGGCCGCCCCAACCCGGCCCGGAAGGGCCCGGGCGCCCCGCCCGCCGCGGAGCCGGCCAAGCCCCCTAGCGGGTCACCAGGTAGATGCGCTCCTCGGGCAGGCGCACCCACAGCACGTCGCCCACCTCGGGCAGGGCTCCCTCGGCGCCCTCCAGGCCCACGCGCCAGAACAGGTGCTGGTGCAGGTACTTCATCTCGTCGTCGGTGCGCTCCACCGTGGGCGCCTCCCGCTCGTCGCGGTCGACGAACCCCAGCAGCACCGTGCGCTCGAAGCGCGCATCGCTCACCCGGTCCACCCGCACCTGGAAGCAGTTGGGGCCAGGGCCCTCGGCCCGCTCCACGTAGCGCGCCCGCACCCCGAAGGTCAGCACGTCGCGCGGCACCGAGCCCGGGCAAGCGGCGGTGACCCCCCACTTGGGCAGCCATACGTGGCCCTCGTCCACGTAGGCAGCCGGCGTGGCGTTCTTGCAGCCCGACAGCTTCAGGCCGGCAGTGGACCGCGGGCTGTCCACCAGCTCGCGCCCCGTGCCCACCTCCATGATGCGCCCCGCCTCCACCACGGCGATGCGGTCGCAGAAGCGCAGCGCCTCGTCGATGTCGTGGCTCACGTACAGGATGGTGCCCTGGTAGGCGTCGAACAGGCTCACCAGGTTCTGCTCCAGCACGCCCTTCAGATGCGCGTCCAGCGCGCTGAACGGCTCGTCCAGCATCAGGATGCCCGGCCGCGCCGCCAGCATGCGGGCCAGGGCCACGCGCTGCTGCTGGCCGCCCGAGAGCTGGGCCGGATAGCGCCCCTCGAAGCCCTCCAGCCCGAAGCGCCTCAGCTCGGCGGCCACGATGGCCGCGCGCTCGGCCTTGGGCACCTCGCGCCCGATGCCCGCCGCCACGTTCTGCTCGACGGTCATGTTGGGGAACAGCATGTAGCTCTGGAACAGCAGCGCGGTCTTGCGCTCCTGGGGCGTCAGGTCGATGCCCTGCTCCGAGTCGAAGAACACCCGGTCCCCCACCACGATGCGCCCCTCGTCAGGCCGCTCGATGCCCGCGATGCAGCGCAGGGTCAGGCTCTTGCCGCAGCCCGACGCGCCCAGGAAGCCCAGCGTCTCGTCGCCGGCCTCGAACGCCACGTCCAGCGTGAAGCCGCGGAAGCGCTTGACGATGTCCACCTCGAGGCTCATCGCGCGCCCCCTTCCCCAGCGTCGGCCGCTGCCACGCCCGCCTCGAGCGCCCCATCGCCGCCCAGGCGCTTGCGGCGGCTGCGGCCCGAAGCCGGCCCGTCGTCGGCCACCGGGCGGCGGTACTTGGTGGTGCGGCGGCTCCACAAGTTGATGAACAGGATGACCACGAAGCTGAACATGATGATGACGATGGTCCAGAACACGGCCACGTCGGTGTTGCCGTTCATCCACTCGAAGTAGATGGCTATGGGTATGGTGCGCGTCACGCCCGCGTAGTTGCCCGCCAGGAACAGCGTGGCGCCGAACTCGCCGAGCGCCCGGGCGAAGGCCAGCACCGTGCCTGCGGCGATGGACGACCACGACAGCGGCAGCATGATGCGGAAGAATATGCGCGGGTCGCTCCACCCCAGCGTGCGGGCAGCGTCGAGCATGTTGGGATCCAGGTTCTCGAAGGCCCCGCGCGCGCTGCGGTACATGAGCGGGAACGCCACGATGACCGCGGCGATGACCGTGGCCTGCCAGCTGAACACCAGCGGGAAGCCCACGTCGATGAACCACTGGCCGAGCGCCGTGGAGCGCCCGAAGGCCAGCAGCAGCAAAAAGCCGCACACCGTGGGCGGCAGCACCATGGGTATGGTGAAGATGGAGTCGAAGGTGTCCTGCGCGCGCGGCGGCAGGCGCAGCGTGAAGTACGCAGCGGCCAGCCCCAGCGCGAATATGAGCACGATGGCCAGCCCCGTGGTGCGCAGCGTCACCCACAGAGGGCTGTAGTCCACCTCAGCCAGGAACGCGGCCAGCCACTCCAGCCCCGTGGCCTCGCCTTGGATGGCCACGGCGTGCGGGTCCACGATGCGCCCGAAGTCGGCATGGGCCAGCTGGGCGTGGGCCGGGTGCGAGGACGCGGTCACGTCGCCGCCGTCCTCGCCTATGACGCAGGTGTAGTAGCGCCCTTCCTGCAGCGCCATGTCGAAGCGGAACTCGATGCCGCCCGCCCGGTAGCGCTGCTCGCTCGTGAAGCGCCAGTCGGCCACGGCCTCGAGCCGCGCCGAGCCCTTGGCGGCCGCGGAATCCAGCGCCACCAGGTAGCGCTGGAGCAGCTGCTGGTCGGCGGCACTGGCCAGGTCGATGCGGAAGGCGCTGGCCGTGGCGGCGGGCACGTAGACCACCGCCATGGACCCCGTGGACACCACGGCCAGGTTGTCCGGCTCGGTGCCCACGTAGTAGTTGTAGCCCTGGTAGGTGCCATCCACCGCGCGGTTCGAGCCCGACTGCGAGCGGGCGAAGTCGGCCACGGCGAAGCGGCAGCCCTCGATCAGCGCCGCGTCGCCCGCAGCCGACACCTCCACGCCGTCGTCGTCCTGCGGGGCGCGCTCGACGGCCTGGCCGCCCGAGGCGCTGGCCGGCGCGATGGGAGCCGCCGGCTCCTCGACGCTGCCCAGGCTGTCATCGGCCCAGCAGGGCGAAGGGGCTGCGCAGCCAGCCGCCAGCAGGCAAGCGACCACCACCTGTGCGAGCTTCGCTCCCATGAGCCCCTCCCTCGTCCTATCCTCGGATGAAGATGATAGCGCTTATTCCGAGAGCTCGAAGCCCCACTTCTGCCATATCTTCTGGGCATCGGGGTCGGTCAGGCACCATTCCATGAAGTCGGCAGCAGCCTGGGCGTTCTCGGAGCCCGCGCACACGGCGCCCGGGTACGCGATGGGCTTGTGGGCGTCATCCGGGATGATGCCCACGTTCTTCACGCCGCCGAAGCGGAACACGTCGGAGCTGTAGACGATGGCCAGGTCGACGTCGCCGTTCTCGGCCTGCTTGCACACGTTGCCCACCGAGGTCTGCAGGATGGGGGTTATGCCCGTGTAGGCGCCGCCCTTGCCGGTTATGGCCGCGCCCGTCTTGCCCGCCTCGGCCGCCGGCGGCTCGTACAGCCCCACCGTGGAGAGCGCCTGGGCCGCATAGGTGCCCGCCGGCACCGAGTCGTCGCCCACGCACAGGCTGTAGGCGCCGCCCTTCAGGTCGTCGAGCGTGACGTCCTGCAGCGCCGAGCCCTCCTTGGACACGAACACCAGCTCGTTGGTGAACAGGTCAGTGCGCGTGGCCTCGTCCACGTAGCCGCGCTCCACGGCGTCGTCCATGGTGCCCTTGGAGGCGGTCACCAGCAGGTCGGCATAGCTGCCGGCCGCCAGCATCTCGTTGAGCTCGCCGGAGCCCTTGTACTGGGTGTCGGCGAAGGCGACGCCCGGGTTCTGGCTCGCATAGAGCTCCTGGGCCTCGTCCATGGCCTTGGACAGCGAGTTGGCCGCGAACACCTGCAGCTCCACGGCCGGCTGGCCCCCGGCTGCAGCCGACGACGCGCCCGACGGCGCCGCATCCGGGCCGCTGGCGCAGCCGGCGAGGGCCAGCAGGCCGAGGGCGGAGCATGCCAGGGCGCTGGCGATGATGGTCCTTGTCTTCTTCATGATGGGTCCCTCTCGATTCCGTTCTTCCCCTTTCCCGAGCAGGCGCTCTTTGAGCCTGATCGGGTGCGTATTATCCTCGTTCGAGGAACATGCTGCCTTGGATATTATCCTCAGTTGCGAATATAGTCAACCGCCCGACGGCCGACGGGCGCGAGAAAGGGCCCTCCGCAGAGGGCCCTGGGCGAAGCGAGCTTGAGGGCGAACGGGCCGGCGGGCGCATGCCAGCGCGAGCGAGGCGGCCAGCGCCGCTGCCGGCACGTCGGGAGCGGCAGCGCGCCTAGCCGAAGGCGGGCTGGCCGCCGCAAGGCGAGCAGGCCTCGACGGCGAGCCGAACCGGGCGCACCGTGCGCGAAGGCCCCTAGAAGGCCCCTTCCGCCCCCCCCTCGAACAGCAGGTCGAAGGTGTCCAGCGCGATCATGTACTCCTCGTTGGTGGGGACCACCAGGATCTGCACCTCGGAGTCGTCGGTGGATATCTCGCGCTCGCCGCCGCGCAGCTTGTTCTTCTCCAGGTCGAGCTTGATGCCCAGGGGCTGCAGGCCCGCGAAGATCATGCGGCGCATCTTGTCGCAGTTCTCGCCCACGCCCGCCGACAGCACGACGACGTCAACGCCGCCCATGACGGCGATGTACTGGCCGATGTACTTCTTCACCGAGTAGGAGTACATGTCGTAGGCCAGCTGCGCGCGCTCGTGGCCGCTCTCCGAGGCTGCGCGCACCTCGCGCAGGTCGTTGGACAGCCCCGATATGCCCAACAGCCCCGAGCGCTTGTTCATGAGGTCGTTCACCTCGGCGGCCGAGAGCCCCTCGTGCTCCATGATGAAGGGCACCACAGCCGGGTCCACTGCGCCGCAGCGCGTGCCCATCATCAGGCCGTCCAGCGGCGTGAGGCCCATGGAGGTGTCCACGGCCACCCCGTGGTCGATGGCGCTCATGGAGCAGCCGTTGCCCAGGTGGCAGGTGATGATCTTCAGGTCGTCCAAGGGCTCGTCCAGGAAGTCCGCCGCCCGCTGGGCGATGTAGCGGTGGGAGGTGCCGTGGGCGCCGTACTTCCGGATGGAGTGGCGCTCGTAGAGCTCGTAGGGCAGCGGGTACATGTAGGCCTTGGGCTGCAGCGACTGGAAGAACGAGGTGTCGAACACCGCCACCATGGGCTTGCCCGGCATCTGCTCGGCACAGGCATTGATGCCCATCAGGGCCGCCTTGTTGTGCAGCGGCGCCAGCTCGGCCAGCTCGTCGATCTTGGCGATCACGTCGTCATCGATGACCACGGAGCGATCGAAGTACTTGCCTCCCTGCACCACGCGGTGCCCCACGGCGTCGATCTCGTCCAGGGAGTCGATGGCCTTGGTGGGCCCGGAGGTCAGGGCCTGGAGCACCAGGGCCATGGCCTCGTTGTGGTCGCGCATGGGGGTGTCGATGACATGCTCGTTGTCGTCGAGGCCGTGCTTGTGGAACGCCGCGTCGGAGCCGACGCGCTCGCAGATGCCCCGAGCCAGCACCGCGTGGCTCTCCACGTTGATGAGCTGGTACTTGAGGGAGGATGATCCGGCGTTGAGCACGAGTACGTTCATGGGCCCTGGCTTCCTCGAGAAAGGCGGGTGGTACGGCTTTCCATTCTACGGTCTAATGGCCCTGGGGCGCGCTGCCCCGGGACGCGCATTCGGCGAGTGGGCGGCGAGGCCGACGGGCCTGCCCGCCCGGGCGGGCAGGCCGGAGAGGACCCTAGGAGCGGCGAGGGCTGCCGTCGTTCATGGGCTCGCCGCCGAGCACGTGGACGTGCAGGTGATGGACCGTCTGGCAAGCGTCGTCGCCGGTGTTGGCGATGGTGCGGAAGCCGCTCTCGCGGACGCCCGTGGCCTCGGCCACCTTCCCCACGGCGTTGAACAAGTGCCCCATCAGGTCGTCGGGCAGCCCGTCGGCGATGGAGTCGTAGTGGTCCTTCGGCACCACGAGAACGTGCACCGGCATCTGGGGGCTCACGTCCTCGAAGGCCAGCACGCGGTCGTCCTCGTACACCTTGGTCGAAGGCACCTCGCCGGCTACGATCTTGCAGAACAGGCAGTCTTCCTTGGCGGTCATGGTCGTCCTTTCAGGTCAGGGCAGGATGGGTCGGAGGGCGGGGCCGCAGCTGCCACGGGGCTCGCCGCCGCCACGCCCAAGCGCGGTCATGCCTTCTGGAGGGTGGAGTCCACGGTGTCGTCGTCCGGGGCGGCGGCCAGCTCGCCCATGAGCACCCCTATCTGCTGCTCGGCCGCGCCCAGGCGCCGCTGGCACGAGGCGAGCAGCGCCACGCCGCGCTCGTAGGACACCAGGGAGTCCTCCAGCTCCAGCGTGTTGGACTCCAGCACGCCCACGATGGCCTCCAGCTCGCGCATGGCCTCGCGGAACGTGAGCTCGTCTACGGGCCTCTTCTCCTCGGTCATGGTCTCTCCTCCCACGGTTCGATGACGGTCTCTATGCGTTCGATGGCAGCGACGTCGCAGGCGATGCGCCCGTCGGCCACGGTCAGCTCCAAGGGGTCCCCCACGGCCACGGCGCCCACCGAGGCCACCACGGCCCCCTCTCGGCTGCGCGCGATGGCCCAGCCGCGCCCGAGCAGGGCCAGGGGCGACAGGTCGTGGAGCCGGGCGGCCTGGACGGCCAGGGAGCGCTCGAAGGGGCCGAGCAGCGTGGCGCCGGCGCAGCCCAGGCCGTCCA
>CANOCK010000006.1 GCA_947564525.1 uncultured bacterium
GCCGGCAGGCCGCGAGGCATCCCGCCCAGGGCCGCGGGCGCTCCGGCATCCCAGCGCTCCTGGGCGACGCCGCACCGCAGGGGCAGGGCGTCACGGCCTGGCGCCCTGGGCGGCCCTGTGGCACAATCGGAGGCGAACGACCCAAGGGGCGCGCCGCTGTGCGGCTGCAGCCGCCAAGACCGTGAAGGAGCATCCTCGTGTTCGAGCGTTTCCGCAGGAAGAAGCCGCAAGACCAGCAACCCGCCCCCGGCCAGGGAGGCAGCGGCCCCCAGGGCCAGGGCAAGGCGCCCGGCGAGGTGCTCGCTCCCTTCCTGGAGGCGGCCCTGCCCGATGCCATCGACGAGCTGGCCTTCCGCGTGTCCATGGGCGTCTCGGAAGGCTCCGCCCCGATCACCGGCTTCGAGCGCTACGCCGCCCGACTGCTGGACGAGGCCGGCGCCTCGCGGCTGCGCCCCATCGCCGCGGAGCATCCCCTCGAGGCGGTGCGGCTGGACTCCACCGGCCTGTTCTGGCTGCACTTCGATGGCTCGGAGCTCACGGCCGACCAGCTGGAGCGCGTGCTGGCCACGGAGGCGGCGCTGAACCGCCTGGCCCTGGTCGAAGGGGCCCTGGCCGCCAAGCCGGACGAGGCCGTCACCGAGGAGAGGTGCTCCTTGGAGGATTGGCGCCTCATCCGCTCCGTGGCCGACGGCGCCCAGGCGCTGCTGGACAAGTCGGCCCCGAGCAACGAGCGCCTCTCCCAGGGCGATGCCCGAGCGCCCCGCGGGGGCAACTGGGACGTCCTGACCTGCCTGGCTGGGCGCTGCGAGGAGGAGCGGCTGCCCTTCCGGCTGACCTACCGCCTGGACGCCGAGGTGCGCACCGGCACGATGGCCGTGTGCTTCGTCGCGCCCAACCCGGCGTTCTTCCCTGCCAGCCGCTGGGACGAGGTGGCGGCCCAGTGGGTCGATGCCGCCGACGAGCGCCCGGCAGCGGCAGCCGCCTGCACGCTGCGCCTGGCAGTGCTGGTCGCTGCGGCGGCTCTGGGCACCAGCGTGGGCATATCGCGCGTGGTGGTCAACGCCCGCGAGGGCAGCTTCGAGGGGCCCGTGGTGCTCGGCTGCGAGTTCGAGCGCATGCCCTTCATGATGCGCACGCTGGGCGCCATCGAGCGGGGCGAACTGGCCGCCGACGACGACCTGGAAGGGCTGCTGGCCGCTGCGGCCCCGAGCTGCTGGGCCGCCAAGGCCGGCGAGGACGGGCGCCTGGAAGCGGTGGAGGCCCTGGATGCCGGGCTGCCCGAGCGGCGCATCCCCATGGAGGAGGACGACCGGCCGCTGCCCGAGGATCTGGCCCGGCTGCTGCATGCCGACACCGTGCGCGAGCTGGACGTGCTGAGCGTCCAGGACGCGGCGCTCACGGAGCGCTTCGACGCCATCATGGAGGACAGCGACGACGCGCCGCTTCTGGCCATCGCCCAGCTGGAGGAGCTGCTGTCGTCCTTGGAGGAGAAGGACCGCGCCGCCTGCGAGGCCGCAGGCCGGCCGTTGGAGCCGCTGTACTGCCAAGGGGCCTTCGCCCGCTACCTCATCAGCCTAGCCTGCGACGACGAGGCTCGCCGGTTCTACCGCGTGGCCGACATGAGCTACGCAGCCCGCTCGACGCTGGTGCACCTCTACCTCGAGCTGGGCGACGAGGAGGCCGCCCTGGCCCAGGCCCGCGCCTGCGTGGCCCTGGCACCCTCGAGCCCTTCGGCCTACCAGGCCCTGGTCACGGCCCTGGTCGCCCAAGACGACTATGCCGGGGTGGTCGACGCCGAGAAGCGCGCGCTGCGGGTGGCCGTGTCGCCGGACGAGGTGTTCTACGCCTACTACCGCCTGGCCTACGCCTTCTGGCGCACAGGCCAGCGCGACCTGGCCCTGGCCTGCTACCTGCGCGTGCCGCCCTTCGCCTCGGTCGGCGAGATGGCCGCGACCGAGCGCGAGGAGCTGATGGCGGAGATGAGCGGGGTCGACCTGGAGGACTTCGACCGCGATGCGGTGCTGCGCGGCAGCGGGGTACCGCTGGCGCCCAGCAAGGAGGCCCTGGACATCATGGCCGAGGCCGCCATCAGGTTCTGCGAGGCCTCCATGCCACTGGCAGCGGGCCCGGGCGCCAGCGTGCTGGGGACCATCCAGCATGACGACGCGCTGACGGCCCTGGCCATCTCCATGCGCGAAGGGGCCTAACGGCCCCGCTCCGGCCCTAGCCTAGCCCATATACCTTCCGGCCGCCCACGTAGGTGGCCATCACCTGGGCCTCGAGCAGCGCCTCGGGGGGCGAGCCCAGCACGTCGCGGTCGAGCACCACGAGGTCGGCCAGCATCCCCGGCGCGAGCACGCCCAGCTCGTGGCTGCGGCCCGCCGCTCGCGCACTGCCAGCGGTGTAGGCCGCCAGGGCCTCGGCCACGGTGATGCGCTGCTCGGGCAGCCAGCCGCCCTCGGGCCAGCCGCTGTCGGCCTCGCGCCGCGTCACCGCCGTGTACACCGCCTTCAAGGGGTCGACCGGGGTCACCGGCGAGTCGGTGCCGAAGGCCAGCGTGGCCCCAGCGTCGATCAGGGAGCGGAAGGGCCACATGAGCGGCACCCGATCCGGCCCCAGGTCACGCTCGGGGCCGCCCGGGTCGAGCGTCATGTGCCGCGGCTGCACCGAGGCCACGACGTCCAGGCGCGCCAGGCGCTCCACGTCGCCGGGCTGGAAGTTCTCCAAGTGCTCGACGGCCAGCACCGGATGCGGCCCCTCGGGCGCCTCGGCTTTCCGGGCTGCCTCGTAGGAGTCGAGGGCCCGATGGATGGCCTCGTCGCCGATGGCATGGATGCGCACCCCCTGGCCCGCAGCCGTCGCCTCGGCCACCAGCTCCGCCATGGCCTCGGGCGCCACCGTGGGCCGACCGCGGTCCCCCTCGAAGCGCGGGTTGGCGTAGGGGTCGCGCAGCCACGCGGTGTGCTGGCTGGACACCCCGTCGAAGAACTGCTTGAAGCCGCTCGCCCGCAGAAGCGACCCCCGGAGGCGGCCCTGCAGCTCGGCCAGGCGCGTCGTCCCCGGCAGCAGCGTGGGGAACAGGTGGGCGCGCACGGTGAGCTGGCCCGCCTCCTCGAGCTTCGCGAACAGGTCGTCGCGCACGAAGTCCAGGCCCGGGCCCGCCATGAGCGCCATGTCGTCCACCGCAGTGACGCCCACGGCGTTCAGGTGCCCGAGGAAGCTGCGGTAGGCGTCCAGCAGCTCGTCCTCGCCGAAGCCTGCCACGATGCGGGGCATGAGCTCCATGGCCGCCGCCTCGCGCACGACGCCCGTCAGGCGCCCCTCGGCATCGCGGTCGTAGCTTCCGCCGGCGGGCGGCTCGGCATCCTCCGCGATGCCCAGGCGCTCCAGGGCGCAGCCGTTCAGCCACAGGGTGTGGGCGTCCCCCGAGTACAGCGCCACGGGCTGATCGGGATAGGCAGCGTCGAGGGAGGCGCGGGTGGGCACCTCGGGCGGGTCCCACAGGTACTCGCGCCAGCCCTGGGCCAGCAGCCACGACCCGGCGGGGCGCCGGGCGGCCAGGGGGGCCAGGCGCGCCACGCAGTCCTGCTCGCTCGCGCCCACGAACTGCTCGGCCAGAGGGGAGGCGTAGAGGGCGGAATGGAAGAAGTGCAGATGGGCATCATGGAAGCCCGGCATGAGGAAGGCCTCTCCGTAGTCTGCCACCACCGCGTCAGGAGCTACGGGGCACGCGGTGCTGCCCACGGCCTCGGGCGGGGCCACCCACAGGATGCGGTCACCCGCCACCCCCAAGGCCACGGGGCCCGTGCCCTCCTGCAAGGCGCCGTCCGCCCACGCCCCTGTGAACCCGGAGGCCGCCTTCACCACCAGCGTCGCCGCCTGCTGCGGCTGCTGCGCCCGTTGCGCCCGCTCCGTCATCGCCGCCCCTTCCCTTGGATGGCCCGTCTCAGCTGAGGTCCATTATAGGGTCATGGCGGAAGGTCAGCACGATGGAGAGGCGGTCGCCCTCCAGGGTGGCGTCCGCCTGGGCTCCCATGGCGGCGCAGAGCTCGGCCACCACGGCCAGCCCGAGGCCGGCGCCGGGGCGCGAGCGCGCGGCGTCGGCCCGGTAGAAGCGCTCGAACAGCCGGTCGACGTCCAGCGCTGCCGGGTCGGCCACCGCGTTCTCGAAGGCGATGGCGCCGCCGCACTGGCGGATGGCCGGCGCCGAGACGCCATGGCGCAGCGCGTTGGCCACCACGTTCTCGAAGATGCGGGCCAAGGCGGCGCGGTCGGCCTGCACGCAGGCGCCCTCGTCCTCGAAGGCCACCGCGGGCTCCCAGCCGCGCTCCTCGAACTCGGGGCAGTGCCCCGCCAGCACCTCGGCCAGCACCGGCAGCATCGTCACCGGCTCCAGGTCGAGAGTCGCCTCGGGGTCGCGCGCCTGGGAGTAGGCGAACAGCGACCCCAGCAGCACCTCCATGGCATCCAGCCGCTCAACGGCCGAGGCCAGGTAGCGGTCGCGGCCCGGGCCCTCCGGCTCGCCCAAGGCCAGCTGGATGTAGCCCTTGGCCCCCGCCAGCGGCGTGCGGATGTCGTGGGAGAGGCTCGCCAGGTCCTGCTGGAACGCGCGCTGGGCCTGGGCGGCCTGGCGCTTCTCGGCGCTGGCCGCGTCCAGCTCGCCGTTGATCGCCCGCGCCAGGTCCGCGAACCCGGGCCCGGGCATCTGGGTGGTCAGGCGCCCGTTGGAGGCCCGGTCGCGGGTGCGCAGGAACGCCGCCATGCGCCCGAGCTCGCGCCGGTAGGCCCACGCCGTCAAGCTCACGACCAGCACCAACAGCCCCAGCAAGAGCAGCCACCCCATCATCGTGCCACCTTTCCCCATCCGAGGCGCCAGGCCGCCAGCCGGGCCGCCCAGCGCGCCCAGCCAGCGGCCCGCGCCGCTCCTAGATGTCGCGCCTGCGGCACACGCCCAGGGCCACGGCCGTGCTGACCGCCGCCCACAGGCCGCCCACCAGCAGCACGTGGCCCCACACGGGAAGCCCGGGCACCGGCAGCGCCGCGTCGACGGCCAGCAGCGTCGCCGCGCCGTTCGCCAGCAGCTGGGTGCAGCCGTGCAGCAGCCACGGAGGCACCGTGCCCAGCCAGGGCAGCGCCGGCGCTAAGCCGGAGCACAGGCCGGCCACGACGGCGCCCGTCACCCCGGTGGATACCATCACCGCCAGCGCCGTGCCGAGCCACTTGCTGCGCGTGAGCCACGTGACCACCGCTGCGATGAACGCATAGGCGCAGGACAGCAGCCAAGCAAGCCCCAGCCAGAGCGCCAGCTCGCCCGGGGTGCCGACCACCTCGTAGGTGAAGCCGGCCACGGCGAAGGAGGCAGTGGTCACCGCTGCGCACAATGCCAGCATGATCGCCTGGATGAGCGCGATGAACACCAGCTTCTCGGCGAAGTAGATGCGGCGCCCCCGCCGGCTCATGAGCAGGTTCTTGATGAAGCCGTGGTCGAAGTCGCTCACCAGGAACAAGGCCGCCAGCGCCGTGCCGAGCACGCCCAGCATGCCGCCGGTCAGGAACGCCTGGGCCCAGGTGTGCGTCAGGCTGTCCATGGCCTTGTCGTTGAGCGGCGCCATCTCGGCCATGCTCTCGTCCAGGTCGGCTTGGGCCTCGACCTGCTCGGCAGCGGTCAAGCCTGCGTTGTCGGCAGCCTGCTCGTTCACCATGACGGCGAAGTCGGGCGATGCGACCCAGCTCAGCAGGGCTGCGCACGCGCTTATGCCCACCACGAGGACGGCAGTGAACGCCCAGAAGTCGCCCCGGCGCACCAGGCGGTAGAAATCGGACTTAAGCAGGTTGAACATGGCTGCCCCCTTCCATCAGCTCCACGAAGTAATCCTCCAGGTCGCGCTTCACCTCGGTGAACTCAAGCACCGTCACGCCGTCGGCGTGGAGCCGCTGGGCCACCGCCTCGGGCTCGAAGCCGCCAGATACGTGCAGCGCCTGGTCGGGCTCCATGCGCAGCGTCGCCGCAGGGAACGCCTGCTCCAGCAGCGCCAACGTGCGCGCCGGGTCGGCCGTGCGCACCCGCAGGCTGTCGCCGCATTCCGCCCACACCGCCTCGGCCGTCATCTCGCGCACCATGCGGCCCTGCGCGATGACGCCATAACGGGTGGCCATGCGATCCAGCTGGTCGAGCACATGAGAGCTGATGACCATGGTCATGCCGAAGGACTGGTTCAGCCGCATGAGCAGCTGGCGCATGGCGCGGGTGCCCTCGGGGTCAAGGCCGTTGAACGGCTCGTCGAGCAGCAGCAGGTCGGGCTGGCCGATTAGCGCCAACGCGATGCCCAAGCGCTGCTTCATGCCCTGGGAGAACCGCTTGGCGCGCTTGCGCCCCGCAGCCTCGAGGCCCACCAGGCGCAGCGCCTCCTCGCAACGCTCGCGCGCATCGGGCAGCCCCAGGGCCAGCGCCTTCGCCATGAGGTTGTCGAAGGCGCTCAAGGCAGGCAGCAGCCCCGGCGCTTCGATGAGCACCCCGATGCGCTGGCGCCCGTCGAGGGAGGCCCCCCGGCCGCCAAGGCGCTCCTGCGCTCGGCTCCGCGCACGGTCCGTCGCCGAGGGCGCCGCAGGGGCAGCCGCCTGGACGGATGCAGCCGAGGGCTCGACCTGGGCAGAGGGCGCCCCCGAGAGCGTCTGGGCTGACGGCGGCGCAGGAGCCGTCGCCACCGGCTCCACCATGCCCGCCTCGGCCTGGACGCCGAACAGCAGCACCTCCCCTGCGGTGGGCTGCACGAGCCCGTCGACCATCTTCATCACCGTGGACTTGCCCGCGCCGTTCTTGCCGACGAAGCCGTAGATGTCGCCTGGCTGCACATGCATGGCGAAGTCGTCCACCACACGGCGGCCATGGTAGGCCTTGGCCAGCCCGCGCGTCTCGATCACGTACACGCCCTCTCCTTTCCTGGGACCTCATGGTACGCCTTCGAGTATGGGCGGGAAACCTTGGGCAAGCCTTGGATAAGCTTTAAGAAACCTTGAAGATTCGAGCCGCTCGGCCTCGGACTGCCGAGGGCAGCTAGGTGGCCGTGAGCGCCGTGTAGACCGCACTGGCCAGGCCATCGCTCGACCCGAGGCCGCCGAGGGCGGCAGGAGCCGAAAGGGAGGCTCCAAGCCGACGGCGACCTTGTCGACGGCAGCTCGACGGCCGGCGGCCTGGCCCCTCGACGAGATGCCGGTCCTCTTGCATCACGCATCGACATCCGGCCGGCAGGCTCAGCTCCTATCGCTTTTCTCTGGCTCCGAGGCCCATTTTCACGAGAATCTAGCCTTTCGCAAGGAGCCCCACAGGCCCTCGCGAAAGGATCGCATGGATGCTACGCGCATCGTGCCTGATGAGAGCCATTCGTCCTTATCACCGCCATCCAACCTCGACACCCAGAGAATTCCGAGGAGGCTAGGTTCGCGCGAAAGCGGCCAACAGGGTCTAGAAAAGCGATAGGGCGAGCTGGAGGCCTAGGGAACCGGCGCGATGGCCCTGGCCCGGTGCCGCGGCACGCGGCCCCTCACGCCTGGCGTCCCCGACACAGCAGGATGCCACATGCGCCCCCTGCGCGAGAGCGACCCCTTCGAATCCCAAGGAAAAGCCCCATTGCCCTTCCTAGCCCCTGCGGCCAAGAGGGACGATGGACCAGGATGCGGCAGCTGGCGCCATGAGGTCCCGAGCGCCAGCTGCCGCTGCTCCCCTCTCGCGCCCTTACGAGCCCGCCAGCCCCACCATGTACACGAGCCTGAGGATGGGCCGGGAGCGGTCGTCGATGGCGACGTCGGAGAGGGGCAGGTCGGCCGCGCAGTCGATGCCGTAGCGCACGCGCAGGGTGCCAGGCGAGGACACAGAGGAGGCGGGCGGGACGACGAGGTCCAACGAGGAGAGGTCCTGGGGGCTCGCCATGGCGCCGTGGGGCGGCCGGTCGGCCGGCAGCTCGTAGAGCCCCGAGAGCGGGAAGGAGAGCCGCTGCGCGCCGTCGGCGTCGGCCGACAGCACGAGCGAGACCTTCATGAGGTTGCCGGCCTTGGCCTCGTCGCCCGACGCGAAGAGGCCGAGCGCGCCCTGCCGATGGCCCATGGCCGTGCCGGCCTCCTGGCCGAAGGCCGCGACCTGCACCTCGCCTGAGGACCACGAGCGGAACTCGCCGGTGGCATGACCCGAGCCGTCCGGGCCCGAGGCCACCACGCGCCCCTGCTCCCAGTCCACCGTGAGGTCCAGGTCCACGCTTATGGGCACGTCCACGCGGAGGTCTGCGACCCACTTCGCCGTGAAGGTGGCGGTGGTGGCGGGCTCCTGGCCCTCCACGGCCCTCTCCCCGTAGGAGATGGGCACCGCCGCGACGTCACCCTCCGCGGCCTTGAGCTTGCCGCCTGCGAGCGTGGCCCCGGCATCGAAGGAGTAGGCCGCCCCGTCCGGCCCCGTCGCCTCCCAGCCCGCGAACAGGTAGCCCGAGCGCTTGGGGGCCGCGGCGAGCGTCACGTCCTGGTCGAACGCGGCCGATACCGCCTTGCCCGCAGCAGCATCGTCCCAGGCGCCGCCGGCCGGGTCGAAGGCCACGCGGTAGGCGTTGGCGTCCCAGCGAGCCAGGGCCCCCGCGCCCCAGTTGAAGTCCCACACGTAGGAGCTCTTCCCGTCAGGGCCGTAGAGGCATAGGGCCCCGTCCTCCCAGCATTGCATGCCGGGATGGGCCTCCGTCGACTCGTTCCTTATCCAGTAGCCGTCGAAGGAGTAACCGAGCCGCGTCGGCAGGTCCTCCTCGGGGATGTCCGGCAGCACCTTGCCCACCGTACCCCGCGCCTGGGGCTCGCCAGAGCCTCCGTTGGGAATCAGCCTCATCGCATAGCTCGGCCAGATGGCGTAGATGGTGCCTTCGTCCTCGGTGAGGACGTAGCCCTCGGGCAGCCGCGCGCGGCCCTCCGGGTCGCGTGCCCAGCCGGCCGAAGGGACATCGACGACATCAGAGAAGCCATGGGTATCCCTGAGCGCCAGGAGGTAGCCTGAGCGGAAACGGCCCGCATAGCGCGAGTGGTACCTCTCTCCCGTGGGCCATGGGTCCTTATACTCCACCGTACCGCCCACGAGGCGGCTGCCAGCCCAGTAGGCCCCCGAGCCGCACCCACGTATAGCGAAGTCCTCGTCGGCACTAGGGTTGCCCGTCAGAGGCCAATGGGAAAGGCGCGCCACGCCGTCGATGTCGGTGAGGTCGCGGTCGACGAAGGAACCGGGCGCACGGTCGTAGCCGTTCACGTCGATGGTGGTGGTGCCCGCAGCGAAGCTCCCCTCGGTCCAGAAGGCGTAGAGGGTGCACTTGTCCTGGTCCTTGTCCCAGGCGGTGACGGGCTGGCCGTCGGAGCGGTAGTAGCAGGTGCCGCCCGTCGGCGAGTCGTAGTAGCCCTCGAACTTGAAGCCCGGCCGCACCGGCATGGAGGCTGCGGGGAGCACCTGGTCGTAGGTGGCCCTCACGCTGGCGGTGCCGCCCGAGCCGCCGTTGGGGTCGAGCGTGACCGCGCACTCGATGGGCTCCCATCGGGCGGTGTAGGTGCCTCCTGCCTCGATCATCTTGCCGCTCCACTCATCCTGACCTAGCTCGTCGCCGAATCTGTTCGTGGCGTCCCAGCCCGTAGTGCGATACCCGGTGCGCTCAAGGTGCATATGCTTGGCCTCCACCCCCTCGCCTGCACGGGTCTCGTAGTACACCGAGGTCCCATCGGCGCCAACCGTCGTCGCCCCTACCCAAGTAATGACCTGCTTGTTGGGATCTTTAGTTCCGGTCCAGTGATCAGTGCCCATTACATGTGTCCGTAAAGTTCCCCCGTTAGGGTCAAACACCGCTTCGCGCTTAGCCTTAGCAAGGAAGACCGTTACGGTGTCGTCTCTTTCGGTTGAGATGTTCGGGGCTTTCTGCTCGAAGGCGTAGTCCGGCCTCGACGATCCCTGCGTCCGGCTCCAGCCATAGCATTCGTAATCAGGAAGCCCTTCATAGGCTTGCATATCCGCCCAAAGTCCAGGTGTCTGCCATCGAGGCCCATTGTCTCCAGGTATGGCAGCAGCTTGTTTGTCGTATTCGAAGGTCTCGGTCGTGTAAGTCTGAGTGCCATCAAAGCTCTTGAATTCGACGGTATAGTTGTTAGGCTTCGGGTAGGTGCTCAGCGTAGTTTCGCGTAATCCCCAAAAAGCTGTATTTTGCGGGTATGTTCTGTCCTCGTTGACAAGCTTTGTCCCGAACACGGGCTTGCCATCTGGTCCAAAGGTGGTTTCGTACCAACCGTCGCAATGGTAGCCGGTATCGAGCGATATGGGCGTAGCTCCAAATTTCTCCTTGTGGTAAGCTCCTCGCCACATGGGCAGCGGAGAGTCGGCCTTGTACGTTCCATCTTTTGCGTACCGGCGAAGTTTTATCTCCACCCATCCATGATGAGCGTAGATCGGGTTGTTCCAGTGATCGGTCCTATCCAGCACGCTGTTCAAGCTGGTCAGAAGCGAGTCATCATTGAGGGTAGCTGACCAGCCAATCAGGTCGTTGCCCTCGTAGGGATAGTCATAGCGATCCTCGGGCGCAAAGCAGTGTATCCAGTATCGTCGTTTAGACCCATCAGCTCCATCGACGGCGATTCGAACGTGCTTTTCGTCTTCAAATCGGATGCTCGTTCCGGTCAACGCGAGCCTCGTTCTGTTGTGCTCTGTTAGAGAGCTGCGACCATCGGCATACACTATGTACTCCCAAATAGGGCATCCGTTGCCACAAATGGTGAGAGAGCGAATAGGACTAGCCGCTACCGCGGAGCCAAGGAGCACATCGGCCGAAGTCATAGCAGGCCTATAGGCCACCTCGGCAAAACCCGCGTCCAACCATGGCCCGGCATCTACCTCGTCAGAGAGGCAGACCTTGACCCTGGATGCTACCAGCTCGGCGGGGGCGCCTGTCTCACTGCTGAGCGCATCCGGGGCGACAGAGCGCACGCTACCGGACGCATCGATTCGGCCCAGCTCGGCGCAGCCCTCCAAAGAGCCAGCGGCAACGGTCGCGCATCCATCGGCGATGGCGACCTCGGTCGCTCCGGCAGGCGCGCGCAGCAGGGTCTCGCCAGCAGCGTCGTATAGGCAACCATTCCACGAGGAGAAGGCTGCACTGCCCGCTTCCACAGAGATGGCCGTGACGCCTGCGCAATGCGAGAACGCAGACGGCGGCACCACCTCCGCTTCCTTGGGGATGCGGGCAGCGCCCTGCTTGCCCTCGGGAATGAGCAAGAGGCGTGTTCCATCGGCATCGAAGAGCATGCCGTCGTAGGAGGAGTAGGCGGGGTTGCCCTCGGCCACCTCGATGGTGCCGACCGAAGAGTTCCAGAAGGCAGCCTCATCGACGGATTCGACGGTGGCGGGTATCGCGACCGTAAGGGCATCGCAGCCGACGAAGGCGCGAGGGCCGATGGCGACCACGGAGTAGACGACGCCGTCGCAAACGACGGATTCGGGGACAACCAAGGCGCTGCCATCGGAGCGCTCGGAAGACACCTCCTCTGGCGAGGGCTGGGGCGAACCCGCCCCGACGGAGGCTTGCCCTGTGGCGCCATGCGGCAGCAGCTCCAAGTCGTCGCCTTCAGCCAAGGGGGCTCCGTCAGGCTCGACAGCAGAACCGCCGACCAGACCATCAGCGAGCGTCTGGGGCGCAACGGCCACGAGAGCGATCCGTCCCTTGCCCACGATGGCATAGGTCGACCCCTCCACGACAAAGGAGCCGGGCACAGGCTCGGCAGGCTCCTCGCCCAGAGCAACGTCAGCGCTCACCCGCAAGGCCTCTGTAGCGAGAGCCGAAGCGAGCAGCCCAGGGCCCCTGGCCCCAGCATCAGCAGAGGTCCCCATCCCGGCAGCCCCAAGGACCTGAGCGCCTTCTCCGGCAACGGCAGGGCGCACGACCGCCCAGGAGGCGGTCAGAGCCAGGGCGAGCAGGACCAGCAGCAGCTTGGGGATTCGAGAAACAACAGGGGCTCGCATTGCGACCTGCTCCTTCCGGCGACGTGGCTACGTACCACTGCGGAGGAAGCCCCGTTCCGTCATCGGCAAATGTGGCTCAAGCGAGTAAGGAGGGCATCCACCACAGTCGCCTAAACCGCAAGATTACGCAGAATTTGGTTTGGGTTGCTCTCTGCCAAATACGGATCTTGAAAGGCAGATGCCCTCTTTACCCCCTATTCAACAAAGAACCCCAAACAGAGCATGTATTCGATTCTGCGTAATTTCCCGATCAGGGAATCACGGTTTAGGCAGCTGTGAGCATAGCAAGCGCCTCGGCAACATGCAAGGAGCATTCCGAAACTCAATTCCTCACATGCGAAAACGGCAGGTTCGCTAGAGAATGCGAAGGTGCCCGACCACAACCGCCGCCTAGCCGGCGCTCAGCTTGAAGCCGATGCCCCAGACCGTCTGGACGTAGCCGTCGGTGCCGGTGGGCTTCAGCTTGGCGCGCAGGTTGGACACATGGGCGCTCACGGTGCTCTCCTGGGCGACGTAGGGCTCGCCCCAGGCGCGCTCGAACAGCTCCTGCTTGGTGAAGACACGGCCAGGGTGCTCGGCCAAGAGCTCGGCGATGGCGTACTCGGTGCGCGTCAGAGCCAGCTCCTCCCCGTCGACGGAAAGGGTGCGAGCCGCGCGGTCGACGGCCCATCGACCGCGGCGCAGCACGCCCCCATCGCCCACGCCGGAGCCAGCCGCGCTGCCCTCGCCAATCGCCCGATGACGCAGTTGCACCGCCACGCGGGCCGCCAGCTCATCGAGGTCGAAGGGCTTGACCAGGTAGTCGTCGGCGCCGAGCCCCAGCAGGCTCACCTTGTCGGCCGCCGTCGTGCGGGCCGAGACCACGATGATGGGCAGCGCCGGGTCGGCAGCACGCACCGCCTCCACCACCGACTCGCCTGGGGCTCCTGGCAGCATCAAATCGGTTATGACCAGGTCGAAGCGCTGCTGTCCCAGCAGCAGCCGAGCCTCGGAGCCCGAGAAGGCCGCCACGGCCCCATGGCCCTCGCGCGCCAGCCGCGCGCACACCACCTCGTTGATGGCAGCGTCGTCCTCCACCACCAGGATACGAGCGCTCTCGCTTTCCGCCAATCGAGCCCACCTTCTCCCCTTCGCATGCGCATTTCTCGCCTATGATAGCCCCAACCGAAAGGAGGCGCACCCGATGAACGTCACCCTGCGCAGCGCAGCGCTCGTGCTCCTGGCCGGCATCAGCTACGGTGCCACAGCGCCCATCATCAAGCTGGCCCACGGGGCGGGTTTCACCTGGCAGCAGATCACCGCTGGGCAGTCCACCTACGGCGTGCTGCTGTTCTTGCTGGCGCTCGCAGTGGTGCGCCTGCGAGGCCAGCGGTGGCAGCGCCTGGCACCGCGCCAACTGCTGAAGCTGCTCGGCACCGGCGTGGTCACCTGCTGCACCTGCGCGCTGTACAGCATTGCGCTGGGCTACCTGCCCGTGGCCGTGGCGCTCACGCTGTTGTTCCAGTTCACCTGGGTAGGCGTGCTCATCCAGGTGATCGCAACGCAGCGCGCGCCGAGCAAGGCCGAGGTGGCATCGGCAGCCATCGTGCTGGTGGGCACCCTTGCTGCCAGCGGGCTGCTGTCCACGGAACTGACCATCGACTACCACCCCATCGGGATGGCTTGCGGCATGGGGTCGGCGGTGTCTTGCGCGCTGTTCATGTTCTTCACCAGTCGCGTGGAAACCGATCTGCCCACCATCCAGCGCGGGCTGGTCATCTGCTGCGGCTCGGCGATTCTGGCCTACACGCTGTGCCCCACCTACCTCATCGACGGGGTCGTGCTGGCCCAAGCCCCCTTCGGCGCACCCCAAGGGCTCTTCGCGCTGCTGCTGCCGGTCATCCTGTTCGGGCTAGGCGGCCCTCATCTGCCCACGGGCATCGTGTCCATTTTGGCATCGGCGGAGCTGCCCACTTCCATCGTGCTTAGCCTGGTGATGCTGAGCGAGCCCATCGATGCCATCCAGGCCGCGGGCGTCATAACCATCCTGGTCGGAGTCGTGGTGTCCCAAGCGCCCACGCTCGCCGAGCTGGGGGGCCAGCGCAAGCAGGGCGGCCCGCCGCAGCCGCGCTGAGCCAGGCTGTCGGCAAGCCCGCCGATTCGCGGCGCCATCACCTGCCAAGGCCCACAGAGCCGCAAGCACTGCACCCGCCTTCTCATCCGGCGGGAAGATGATGTAAAATCCGGAGAGCATTCCGGATTTTGCACAGATTCGAGGACCCTATGTACATCTCCCGCGCCCTAGAGCCCGTGGTCCGCCGCTACTCGGAGCACTTCAAGGCCGTCGTGGTCACCGGGCCGCGCCAGGTAGGCAAGACCACCATGCTCAAGCACCTCATGGCCCAGGACGAGGAGCAGGGCATCGAGCGCTCCTACGTCACCATGGACGACACCGCCCTCCGGCAACTGGCCGTCGGTGACCCGGCGCTCTTCCTCCAGCGCTACAAGGCCCCTATCCTGATCGACGAGATACAGAAGGCTCCCGAGCTGCTCCCCTATATAAAGATGGCCCTCGACGAAGCCAAAGGCAACGGCCTGTTCTGGCTGACGGGGTCGCAGCCCTTCCATCTGATGAGGCACGTGTCGGAATCGCTCGCGGGACGCGTCGGCATCATCGAGATGCTCGGCCTCTCCAACGCGGAGCTGGCCGGAACGCCCTCGGAGCCCTTCGCCCCTAGCGAAGACTACTTCCTGCGCCGCGTCGCCAGCATGCCCGCCTTCGATGTCAGGGAGGCATTCGCGCGCATCGCCACCGGATCGCTGCCCGCCATCCGCACGCTGCCGCCCAACCTGCATGCAGGCGGCTATGAGTCCTACATCGACACCTACGTGATGCGCGATATCCGCGACCTCGCCCAGGTCACCGACGAGCTCAAGTTCAGGAGGTTCCTCTCGGCCTGCGCGGCGCTCACCTCCCGTCCTGTCGTCTATGCCGAGCTCGCCCGCCTGGCCGACATCGACGAGAAGACGGCGAAGGCATGGCTCTCGCTCTTGGTCAGCTCTTACCTTGTGAAGGTGGTGCCCCCCTACGCCAACAGCCTCGTGAAGCGGCTGACCAAGCGGCCGATCATGCACTTCACCGATGTCGGCCTTGCCGCCTATCTGGCTGGCTGGACCACCCCTGAGACCATGGAGCTCGGCGCTATGGCAGGCCAGCTCTTCGAGACCTACGCCTACAGCGAGCTCTGCAAGAGCTTCGTCAACGCTGGGCAACAGGCGCCGTTCCACTTCTTCAGGACCAGCACGCAAAAAGAGATAGACCTCCTGCTCGAGCATGACAACATGCTCTTCCCCATCGAAGTGAAGAAGAGCGCGTCTCCGACGAAGGGCGATGCCCGCAACTTCTCTGCGCTGCAGCCCATGAGCGAAGATGTCGCCGACATCCCTGCCGCCTTAGCAGCCTTCAAGCGCGATATCGGCATTGGCACTGTTCTGTGCATGGCTCAGGACACGTTCCCCATTTCGCAGAATGCTTGGGCTTTTCCCGTTTGGGCTATCTAACGTAGTCGCCTGCTTGTAGTAAGATCGCAAAATCCGGAGAGCATTCCGGATTTTACAAGCAACCGCAGTTATCCCAGTTCAGACGCCGTCCCCATGCCGCCCTGAACGCAAAAAGAGCCCGGGGCGCACCCCAGGCTCTCTCACGAACAAACCCTGCATGGCAGGCAAAGCGCCCTACTTCCCGGCGCGCACCAGCTCCTCGGCCATCTCGCGCAGCTTGAACTTCTGCACCTTCATCGAAGGCGTCATGGGGAAGTCGTCCACGAAGAACACGCGCTTGGGCACCTTGTACCGCGCGATGCGGGGGATGGCCCATTCGCGCACGCCGTCTTCGGTCAGGTCCTCGTAGCCGGGGCGCACGCGCAGGAACGCGCCCACGATCTCGCCGTACTTCGCGTCGGGGATGCCCACCACCTGCGCGTCGAGCACGCCCGGGTGCGTCAGCAGGAAGTTCTCCAGCTCCAGCGGGTAGATGTTCTCGCCGCCGCGGATGATCATGTCCTTGATACGGCCGGTCACACGGTAGTAGCCATCCTCGTCCACCATCCCCAGGTCGCCCGAATGCAGGTACCCGTCGGCGTCGATGGCCTCGGCCGTGGCCTCGGGCATCTTGTAGTAGCCCTTCATGACGTTGTAGCCCTTGCAGCACAGCTCGCCCGGCTCGCCCACGCCGCAGATGTGCCCGTCGGCTGGGTCAATCACGCGCACGTCCACCGGCGGGTGCTTCTTGCCCACCGTCTCGCACTTGTGCTCGATGTCGTCGTCGGCCGAGGTCTGCGTGAACACGGGGCTCGTCTCGGTCAGGCCGTAGCAGATGGTGATCTCGGTCATGTTCATGCGGTCCATGACCTCGCGCATGGTCTCGGGCGGGCAGGGGCTGCCGGCCATGATGCCCGTGCGCATGTGCGACAGGTCGAACGTGTCGAAGTCGGGGTGGTTCAGCTCGGCGATGAACATGGTGGGCACGCCGTAGACGGCCGTTGCCTTCTCCTTGGACAGCGCCTGGAGCACCAGCCCCGCGTCGAAGTCCTCCACGATGAGCATGGTGGAGCGGTGCGTCAGGTTAGCCATCACGCCCAGCACGCAGCCGAAGCAATGGAAGAACGGCACCGGCAGGCACACGCGGTCCTCGGGCCCGAGCTTCTGGCCCTCGCCGATGTAGAAGCCGTTGTTCAGGATGTTGCGGTGCGTGAGCATGACGCCCTTCGGGAAGCCCGTGGTGCCACTCGTGTACTGCATCATGACCACGTCGTTGTTGTCGAACTGCGCCTGGGCCCACTCCAGGTCGGTGTCGGGCCGGTGCTGGCCCAGCAGCAGCAGCTCGGGCACGCTGTAGAAGCCGCGGTGCTTCTCGGGGCCCATGTAGATGAGGTTCTTCAGGAAGGGGTACGTCTCGCTGTCGAGGAAGCCGCGCTGCTGCTCGAGCGATTCAGGCACCAGGTCGCGGATGATCTGCAGGTAGTCCACGTCGCGGTAGGCGTCGATGACGCACAGCGCCTTCATGTCCGACTGCTTCAGCACGTAGTCCAGCTCGTGGCTCTTGTACACCGGGTTCACCGTGACCATGACGATGCCCGCCTTGGCGCAGGCGTACATGAACGTCAGCCAGTCAGGGATGTTGCGCGCCCACACGCCCAGGTGGTCGCCGGGCTTCATGCCGATGGCCATCAGGCCCTTGGCCAGCTGGTCGGTGCGCTCGTCGAAGTCGCGGTAGGTCCAGCGCAGGTCGCGGTCGGGGTACACCACGAACTCATGGTCGGGGTCCACGGCCACTTGCTCCTTGAAGTAGGCGCCTATGGTGAGCTCGGAATGCAGCGGGTAGTCCGGGTCGCCCGGGATGGGACGAGCTGCCTTTTCCTCTTCGGTCATGGCGCCCCCTACAGCGGCGTGTAGACGCAGGCAAGGAACTTGGCGTTCTGCCCGTCGTGGGCGCGCACCTGGTGGGGCACGATGGAGTCGTAGTAGATGCTCTCGCCCGGGTGCAGCACGAAGGTCTCGTTGCCGTACTCGATCTCGATGCAGCCCTCCATGCCGTAGAGCCATTCCTCGCCCTCGTGGCTGTCCAGCTTGTGCGTGGCCTCGCCGGTGGGCGTCACCGTGATGATGAACGGGTCCATGTGGCGCGACGGGCGCCCCGCCGCCAGGCTGAAGTAGCTCAGGTCGCCGGCGTCGCGGGCGGTCTGCAGCGTCTTGACGCGTTCGACCTCTTCCATCTGCGCGGCGTCGATGTAGGCCGGCCCGAACGACTCGTCGTCGTCCATGAGCGTGCCCAGGCGCACGCCCAGGGCGCGGGTCAGCTTGATGAGCGGAGCCAGGGAGGGCGGCACGTCGCCGGCCTCGAGCTGCTCGATGACCTCCACCTCGCAGCCGCAGCGGTCGGCCAGGTCCTGGGCGCTCAGATGATGGGCCTCGCGCAGCGTCGTTATCTTCTTGCCGAGCTTGTTGTCTTCGGTGCTCAAAGCCTCGCAACCTCCTCTGGGACGGGTCCGAATCGCCCTATGATACTACGAGCTGGCCAGCGTAGCGGCCCTTTTCTCCTTGCGGGCGTAGGCACGCTTCTGGATGGCGTCCACGCACTGGGCCACGGCCGCGTCGCCGGTGACGTTCACCGTGGTGCGCATCATGTCCAGGATGCGGTCGACGCCCGCCACCAGGGCCACGCCCTCCACGGGCAGCCCCACCGACTGCAGCACCATGGCCAGCATGATCATGCCGCTGCCCGGCACGCCAGCGGTGCCGATGGAGGCCAGCACGCTGGTCATCACGATGGTGAACTGCTGGCCCAGCGTCAGCTCGATGCCGAACACCTGGGCGATGAACATGGCGCACACGCCCTGGTAGATGGCGGTGCCGTCCATGTTGATGGTGGCCCCCAGCGGCAGCACGAACGACGTGACCTCTTTGGACACGCCCATCTTCTCGTTGCATTCCATGTTCAGCGGCAGCGTGCCCACCGACGACGCCGAGGCGAAGGCGAAGCCGATCACCGGCAGCTCGCCCTTGAGGAACTTGAGCGGGCTCTTGCGCGCGAACGCCTTGACGATGCCCGAGTACACGAACAGGATCTGGCACGCCATGGCCACGTAGGCCACCACCACCAGCCACAGAAGCGGCATGAGCACATCGGGGCCGTTGTTGGCGATGACAGGCGTGATCAGCCCGAACACCCCGAACGGCGCCACCAGGATGATGCCGCGCATGATCTGGATGCACACGTCGGACAGGGCGTTGGTGAGGGCCACCACCGGCGCGGCCTTCTTCCCCGCCGCGATGATGCCGAAGCCGAACACCACGGCGATGACGATCACCTGCAGCATGGTGGCGTCGGCCATGGGCTGCACGAAGTTGGAGGGGAAGATGTTCACGATGGTGTCGATGAACGAAGGCGCGTCAGCTGCCTCGTAGGAGAGGTCGCCGGTATCCATGGTATAGCCGGCGCCCACGTGCATGACGTTGGCGAACACGAGCCCCAGCGTGACGGCGCAGGCGGTGGTGCCCAGGTAGAACAGCACGGTCTTGCCGCCGATGGCCCCCACCTTCTTCACGTCCTCCAGCGACACCACCCCTGCGATGATGGAGAACAGCACCAGCGGCACCACGATCATCTTGATGAGGTTCAGGAAGATGGTGCCGAAGGGCTTGATGTAGGTGTCGGCTATCTCCGGCGCCCCTTGCAGTGCCAGGCCCACCAGCACGCCGGCCACCAGCGCGATGAATATCCACGTGGTGAGCGAGAGCCGCTTGAACCACGGCTTGGGCTTGGGCGCGACGTCGGGCTCGGACGCGGGCTCTGTCGCAAGCGCGGCGCCAGGCTCGCGACCGGGCTCGGGCTCGAGCCCGGTCGCAGGCGCAAAGGCCTGCGCCCCCTTCTCTTCCTCGGTCATCTCCCTCTACCTCTCCTCGATGGGCCGATAGGGGCGGCTGCCCTTGCAGGTGTCCTTGTAGGCGGGGCGCATGATGCGCTTGCCGCCGACGATCTCCTCGAAGCGATGGGCCGCCCAGCCGGCCATGCGCGCGCAGGCGAACAGCGGCGTGAACAGCTCTTCGGGGATGCCCATCATCGCGTACACGAAGCCGGTGTACATGTCGATGTTGGCGCAGATGTCCTTGGCGATGCCCCGCTCCGCCAGGATGGCGGGAGCCAGGCGCTCCACGGTCTGGAGCAGGCGGAACTCCTGCTCGTAGGCGGTGCCACGCGCCAGGTCCTCGGCGAAGCGCTTGCACACCACGGCCCGCGGGTCGCTCTTGGTGTACACCGCATGGCCCATGCCGTAGATGAGGCCGGTGCGGTCGTAGGCCTGCTTCGACGCCACGCGCCGCAGGTAGGCCGCCACCTCGTCGTCATCGGCCCAGTCGCGCACCTCGCGCTTGAGCTCGGTTTGCATGGCGCGCACCTTGTGGTTGGCGCCGCCGTGGCGGTAGCCCTTCAGCGACCCGATGGCCGCCGCGTAGGTGGAGTAGGGGTCGGTGTCGGCCGAGGACAGCACCCGGGCCGCGAAGGTGGAGTTGTTGCCGCCACCGTGCTCGGCGTGCAGGCACAGCATGATGTCGAGCATGCGCGCCTCCTCCGCGGTGAAGCAGCGGTCGGGGCGCAGCATGGACAGGATGGTCTCGGCCGTGGACTGCCCCGGCACGAAGCGATGCATGATCATGGAGCCGTGGTTGAACTGCGCCTGCTGGGCGTAGTAGGCCAGCACCATGATGCGCGGCAGGCGCGACAGCAGCGAGAGCGCGGTGTGGATCTCGTGCTTGGCGTTGCGGTCCTCGGCATGGCCATCGGCAGCGTAGAGCTGCAGCACCGAGCGGGCCAGCATGTTCATGGTATCCGGGGACGGCGCGTGCATGAGGGCGCTGGCGGTGAAGCCGTCGGGCAGCTCGCGCTGGGAGTCGATGACCTCCATGAACGCGCCGAGCTCGGCACGGGTGGGCAGGTCCCCCATCAGCAGCAGGTAGGCCACTTCCTCGAAGTTGAACCGGCGGCCGTCCCCCGGCTCTCCCAGCAGGTCGTACAGATCGTAGCCGCGGAAGCGCAGCGAGCCCTCGTCGGCCTGCTTCTCGCCGTCGCATATCACGTAGCCGTGGACGTTGGAGATGTTGGTCATGCCCACCACCACGCCGGTGCCGTCGGCGTTGCGCAGCCCGCGCTTCACGTCGTGGCGCTCGTAGTGGGCCGGATCGATGCGGTTCAGGTCGCGGAAGCTTCCGTAGAGGTTGACCTTGCGGACCTCCTCGGCATCCACCTCGAAGGGCGTCGTCGGCGTCACGACGCAGGATGCCGGAGGGGGCGTGGGAACAGCGGGGCTGGCGACGACCGCGCCGCCGTCCTGGGCTGCGTCGGCTGCCGTGATCGGCTGGTCGGGCGTGGGGCTCTCGGGCATGGGCGCTCACCTTTCTCTTTCATATATATGATAGCGAAAGTGCTGCGGCCAATACCCTGTGGTATACTTTTCTCACTTTACCACAGTAAAGTGAATGAGTAACCGGAGGGCGGGGCCGCGCGCCAGCGCCCGTTGCTTAAAGGGAGGCAACATGAAGAAACGCATCGTCGCTGCCGTGGCCGTAGGGGCCGCGCTCGCCCTGACCGTGGGCGCGCTGGCTGGCTGCACCAGCAACAACGAGGGCGCCAGCTCCAGCAGCTCGGCCGCCACCGAAGCGCCGACCACTACCCTCGTCGTCGGCTTCGACAACAGCTACCCGCCCTACGGCTTCATCGGGGACGACGGCTCCTACACCGGCTTCGACCTCGACCTGGCCACCGAGGTGGCCAACCGCAACGACTGGGGCATCGAGCTCATGCCCATCGACTGGGACGCCAAGGACGCGCTGCTGGGCCAGGGCACGGTCAACTGCATCTGGAACGGCTTCACCATGGAGGGCCGCGAGGACAACTACACCTTCAGCGAGCCCTACATGCTCAACGAGCAGGTCATCGTGACCAAGGCCGGCGCGGGCATCGACAGCCTCGAGGGGCTGGCGGGCAAGGTGGTCATCACCCAGATCGACTCCGCCGCCCTCGACGTCCTTGAGGGCGACCAGGCCGAGCTGGCAGCCACCTTCGGCAAGCTGGACACCATCAGCGACTACAACAACGCGTTCATGCAGCTGGAGGCCGGCACCGTGGACGCCGTGGCCTGCGACCTGTCCATCGCCGCCTACCAGATGGCCGCCAACCCCGACGCCTACGTGCAGCTGGAGACGCCGCTGAGCTCCGAGCACTACGCCGTGGGCTTCAAGAAGGGCGACGAGAGCCTGGTGGGAGCCGTCAACGAGACCTTGAAGGCCATGTACGCTGACGGCACCGTGCAGCAGCTGTGCGAGAAGTACGGCCAGTACGGCCTCAGCTTCGATAACTGGGTCCTGAAGTAGGCCATCTACCGGCTTCGACGTGCGGGCGGAGGCGCTTGGCCTCCGCCCCTTTTTTGCGAGAGGGCACGACATGGAATTCGCAACGATGATGGGGATCCTCGGCGACGGCTTCGTGCTGACCGCCGAGATCTTCGTGGTGACGCTCGTCGGCTCGCTGCCGCTCGGCGTGCTGGTGGCGCTCGCCCGCATGAGCCGCTTCAAGCCGCTGGCGCTGGTGGCGCGGCTCTACATATCCATCCTGCGCGGCACGCCGCTCATGCTGCAGCTCATGGCCATCATGTACGGGCCCTATTACCTGCTCGGCCTCCAGATGGGCACCGACTGGAAGTTCTACTCCTGCGCCATCGGCTTCATCCTGAACTACGCCGCCTACTTCGGCGAGATCTACCGCAGCGGCATCCAGTCCATCCCCCGCGGCCAGTACGAGGCGGCCAACGTGCTGGGCTACACTCGCGCCCAGACGTTCATGAAGATCGTGCTGCCCCAGGTCATCAAGCGCATCCTGCCCGCCATGGGCAACGAGATCATCACCTTGGTGAAGGACACGTCCCTGGCCTTCGTGCTGGGCATCATGGAGATGTTCACCGCCGCCAAGGCCCTGGCGGCCCGCGAGGTGTCCATGGTCCCCTATGCCATCGCGGCGCTCATATACTGGGTGTTCTGCCTGATCATCGAGATGGTGCTGAACCGCGTTGAGAAGCGCCTCGCCTACTACCACGACTAGGAGGACCCTCTCATGACCCAACCTGTCGTAAGCCTGGAGCACGCCCGCAAGAGCTTCGGCGGCAACGAGGTGCTCAAGGACCTGTCGCTCACGGTGAACCGGGGCGACGTGCTGGCCGTCATAGGGCCGTCCGGCGGCGGCAAGTCGACGCTGCTGCGCTGCCTGACCCTACTGGAGACCTTGGACGACGGCGACCTCAGCTATGGCGGCCTACGGGTGGCCGAGAGCATGGAGGGCCGCGCCCGCTACGGCGACAAGGCGACCATCGCCCAGGCCAAGACGCGCTTCGGCCTGGTGTTCCAGAGCTTCAACCTGTTCCCCCACTACACCACCCTCAAGAACGTGGCCGACCCGCTCGTGGCCGTGCAGAAGATACCCAAGGCCGCTGCCGAGGAACGCGCCCGCGAGCTGCTGGCGAAGATGGGGCTGGCCGGCAAGGAGGCCATGGTGCCCTGCGAGCTGTCAGGCGGGCAGCAGCAGCGCGTCGCCATCGCCCGGGCCCTGGCCATGAACCCCGACGTGCTGTTCTTCGACGAGCCCACCAGCGCGCTGGACCCCGAGCTCACTCGCGAGGTGCTGCGGGTCATCCGCGAGCTGGCCGAAGAGCGCATGACCATGGTGATCGTCACCCATGAGATGGCCTTCGCCCGCGACGTGGCCGACCGCATCATATTCATGGATGGCGGCCGCGTGGTGGAGCAAGGGGCCGCCGCCGAGCTCATCAACAACCCCCAAGAGGAGCGCACCCGCACCTTCCTGGCCAACTACCAGCAAGGGGAGTAGCCGGCGGCCACCAGCCCCGCACGCTCACAGGTTGCGCAGGCGCTCCACGGAATGCCATTCGGCCAGGGCCGCTGCCTGGGTGGCGCTCAGGTGCTCCGCAGAGTAGAAGTAGACGTCGCCGTTGCTGGCCTCGGTGCGGCCAATGTCAGCGTAGTCATCGCACCCGGCCGCCTGCTCGTAGAGCGCCTCCACCGTGGCGGCGTCAAAGGAGAAGGGCTCGTTGGCGAAGCTTTCGATGGCCATGGGCCGCGGGTAGACCCGCGACTCCTCCCGCACGCAGTAGACGAAGGCCACCAGCGGGTCGTCCTCGGCGGCCAGGAAGGCCCAGCGAGCGTAGGCGCCGGTCATCTCTGCGGTGTCGTAAAGGTAGTAGCCATAGGCGCCCATGAGGAGGGCCACCCCCTCGCAGCGGATGGGGCGTCGCTGGGGCAGCGCGTCCGGGTCCACCTGCACCAGCACGTACTCCCCGTCCAGCTCTGCCAGCTCATAGCCCTCGGGCAGCCGCAGCCCCTCGAAGGAGCCCTCGTCGCCAGCATCGTCGGGGCCCACCAGCGTCAGCTGTCCCTCCACCTCCACCAGCTCGCAGCCGTCCGCCGCAAGGGCACCGCCGGGCGCCTCGAGCGACGGAGCAGGGACGTCACCCGACGACGCGTCCGCTTCGCCAGAGCCGTCGAGCCGAGAGCCGAGCGCCGTGGACGGGCCAGCCTTGTCGGGCGCTCCCTGCTCCCCGGACCCTTCGCCCAGCGTCCCGGCGCCGGCGCCGCCGATGGCCGGCGGCACGCCCACCCCGCGGGAGGCGAAGGGCGAGGGGCCCTTGGGCGCCGTCGGCTGCGGGGACGCCAGCGGGTCGCTCGCCAGGAACGAGCCGCCCTCGTCCGGCCGGCCGTGCTCCTCGTACCAGGCCATGAGGTGGTCGTAGACCATCATCTCCAGGTCCTCGCCGCTCATGTGCTCCGGCACCAAGCCCTGCTCGGCCCACTGGGCCGGGGTGGACAGCACGCCGGCCGCCGAGGCGGCGGCCACCGCCTCGAACACGGCGGCCAGGGCGTTGTGCTCGGCGATGGCCTGCCGCTCCTCCTCGCGGCCAGCGGCACCCCGACCGCCGCCCAGACCCTCGGAAGGCGCGCTCATCCCAAAGCCCCTTCCGCGCTCGTCACCTCGGCCACCAGCAGCTCCACGCGCCCGTCGCGCAGCGAGCAGTGCTCGCAGAGGATGCAGTCCAGGGAATCCTGGTCGCAGGGCAGCTGCTCGTCCAAGGACGCCAGGGTGGCGCCCTCGCGCACCAGCCAGTCCCCCACTAGCGCCCGCACGCATTCCGCGGCGAAGACCGGGGTATGGGCCTTGTCCCACGGAACGCCGTCCACCGCGTGGCGCACGTCCTCGGCAGTGACGGCCAGCGCCTCGGCGAAGGTGCGCCCCTCGACCACCTTGCAGACCATGCTGGCGCAAGCGGTCATGGCCAGGCAGCCGCGCGTCTTGAACCCGATGCGCTCGATGCGCCCCGCCTCGCCGTCCATCACCGCGAACAGCCGGACCGCCACCTCGCCGCGCTTGGACTTGCCCACCATGGCCTGGGCGTTGAACCCCTCGGGCGCGCCGCCGTTGTCGTAGTTCGCCACCAGGGCGAGCACGGTGTCGGAGTAGCCCGTCACGTCGTCGTCCAGCTCGTCTTGGTACACGTCTCGGGTGCGCAGGACGAAGCGCTCCCGCGGCTCCAGGTACACGTTGCGCCCTTCTCCCATGGGGTCGACCTCCCGTCTCGTCACCGAATCGACCGCATTATCCTGCATCCCCTGATGCGGCGCGTCCCCTCTTTAAGGGGCTTCGAGCAAAATGCTCCCTCATGGCGTACACTGGGAAGGGTCCGAAGGAGATGCACGCAAGATGGTCCACGCAATCCCGTCGATCCGCTCCCTGGCCCCCGTCATCGCAGGCCTGGCGCTGGCCCGCGCTAGCCTCACCGCTGGCAGCTACGGAAGCTACGTTGGCACCGACGGGGGCATGTTCGCCGACAGCACCACGCTGCTCATGCTCTTGGTCATGGCCTTGGGGCTGATCGCGCTCATGACGACCCGCCACGCCTTCACCGACCGGACCGTGCGCCGCACCAGCGCAGCGCTCATGACGGCCGAGGGCGCGCTCCTCGCCATAGAGGCGACCCTGGCAGCGCTCGGCGCCCTAGAGGGCAGCGCGCGCCTGCTCCTGAGCTCCGGCGTGGCCCTGGCAGCCAGCGGCGCGATGTTCTTCTGGCTGCGGCTCGCCAAGGGCGCGCCCAGCGCCCTGGCGGTCACCCTGGTGTTCGGCGCCCTGGCCGCGAGCGAGCTGATCTTGTGGGCCTTCGCCCTCATGCCCTACCCTGCCGCCTTGGCCTTGGCCGCCCTCGGCGCCTTGGGGCAGCTCCCCGCCGTGAGAGCCGTCCCGACGCGCAAGGCGGCCGCAGCCGAAGAGCCGAGCGCCGAGGGGGAGCCGGCACCGCCCACTTACTTCGGCGTGAGCCGCAAGCGCATGGAGGATGCGGCCTTCCTGGTGGCCACCGCCTTCGGCATCGGCCTCATGGGCGTTGTCGCCGGGCTCCTGCGCGGCTACCCCGATGGGCTGCCCATCGCCTTCACCCCCGGAACCCGCGCCGCCTACGCCCTCCTCACCATGGCTGCCAGCGTGGCCTTGGTCGTGCTGGCCCAGCGCGGCACCCGCCTCGTCATGACCATAACCGTATGGGTGCTCGTGCAGCTCATGGCCTGCGCTGCCCTGGTGGGCTATGCGCTGTGGCCGGAGGCTTGGGAGGTCGGGGCTGTGTTCGCGGGGTCGCTGAACTCCCTGATGCTCGGCGTGGTGTGCTACACCATCATCGCCTTCGAGACCCACGGTTGGCGCGATGCCGCCTACTACGCCTTGGCCGGATGGCTCGTCTGGTTCGGCAGCCGCACTCTCGCGCGCTTGGGGCTGCTAGCGCTCCATCCCTTCAGCATGGACACGCTGGCGGTCAACGCCGTGATGACCGCCCTCATCGTGTCATCCACTCAGATGCTATTCGCCAGCTACCTGCGCAACGTGGCCCTCAACGCCGACGACGACGCCCAAGCAGCCGAGAAGGCCCTGGCGGCGGCCACGGAGGCGGCCGAGGCGTCCGCCGAACCATCCTCCCCGGCCCCTTCGGGCGCCACGCCAGCGGTGCCCTTGGCCCGCCTCATGGGCCTGGATGGCCCCCAAGCCCCTGCGAGCGAGCGCCAGGTCGCCATGCAGCGCAGCATCGCCCAGCTGGGAAGCCAGTTCCTGCTCTCAGAGCGCGAAGTGGAGGTGCTCACGCTCTACGCCCAGGGCTACACCCAGAAGAGAGTGGCCGAGGCCTTGTTCATATCCCAGGGCACCGCCCACACCCACATCAAGCGCATCTACACCAAGACCGGCATGCACTCGCGTCAGGACATCCTGGACTACCTGGAGAAGTACGTCTCCTAGGACCCAAGGCCCGGCGCTCGCGGACCTGCGCGATGCGGCCGGGCCCGCAGGGCCCAGCCCAGCCCTCCTGGGCACGAGCCAGCCCGAGCCGCAGGGCCCGCTGCCCCTCCTGCCCCTAAACGCTCGCGCGCCCCCTCGGGCACGATGCCCGAGGGGGCGCGCAGCTCCAGCGAAGGGGCCTGGCCGCCCTTCGCAAAGGCAGCCAAGCCGCAGGTCCGCACCAGGCCCGGCGAATCGCTTGCGAGAAGCCGCCCCGACAGGCGGCTGCGCGCGAGCTTAGGGCAGCAGCCCCAGGCCGGCCAGCTCCTCCTTCACGTCGGGCATGTCATAGTAGTCCAGGCACGCCGCCGTGGGGCAGCCCAGGCTCTCGTCCCACCCGAACTTGCCGTAGGTCATCTTCAGGGCCCGGTCGAAGTCGTCCCGGTCCATCTTGTCAGTGCCTGCGGTGAAGGGCTGCTTGTCGGGATCCTTCGTGAACACCCACTCGGTGATCTTGTCGTGGATGCCGTGCAGGTCGTTGCAGCCCATCTTGCCGTCGGGGCCGACCATAGAGCGCACGGTGTTGGCGCGCTGCAGCGTCATGATCTTGGCGCCGGCCTTGTACAGGTCCTCCGTGGTCACGTCCTGGCCGGTGACGGCCTTGTAGAACTTCGCCTCCAGGTCGAGGTCGCCACGATAGTCGCGAGCCTTGGTGGGGCTCATGGTCATGGGCCACACCCAGTTGCACAGCGTGAGCGAGTCGTGCAGCACGTCGGTGACGATGGACCACCAGGCGAAGTTGGCCTTGTGGTCGTTCATCGGGGTGTAGTCCTTGTTGGCGTCCACGGCGTCCTCGCCGCCCCAGACCTCCGCCGCGATGGCCTTCTTCAGCTCGATGGGGAGCCCGCAGCCCTGGAAGTTCACCGCCGAGTGGATCATGTCATCGCGGTTGAACATCATGTTGTAGACGCCGCCCACCTGGCCGAAGCACTCGATGGCATGGTGCACGGGCCAGCCGCGGTAGTTGATCAGGCACGACTTCGCCTGGTCGTACCAGCCCTTGTCGTTCCAGCGCTCGGTCCACACGATGGGGCCATGGGCCACGTAGGCCATCTCGTTGTCGTTCTGGGCGATGTGCTTGAGGATCTTCACCATGAGAGAGGGATCGTTGTTCTTGAAGCCGTCCCAATCGAACTGGGCGTACTCCTCCTTGGGCAGCACGCGCTCGAACACCCCCGCCGCGTAGCAATGGGCGATGTCGCGGTAGAGCTGCGCATAGTTGCACCATAGCCCCAGGTCGTCCACGGTGGACCCCATGGCCTGGTTCCAGACGGTGGATTCCTGGGTGTTGTCCTTGATGCTGGTCTTGTCCCCCAGGATGCCGATCATGTACTTGAAGGGGAAGTTGGTCACACAGGTGTTGCCAGTGGTCTCGAAGCCGCCGTTCTGCTCGCTCTCGGGCACCCGCAAGTCGGAGTAGCAGTGGATGGGGCAGCTATGGCAGCCGTTCATCTTGATGGTGTACTTCTCGGCAGCGGGGCCGTCGTCGTAGACGCTCTTCATGCAGCGATAGCCCACGGTGTTCAGCTCGCCAGGCTTGGGCTCGCCGGTCTCGATGGGCTCGCCTTCGGCATCGGCCCAGTACAGGCCCTTGCGGGCCGACCAGCGCGACCCCTTGTCGTAGTACTCGGCCCATTCCTGCTGGGTCTGGGGCACCACATGGTTGTTGTTGGAGCCGATGATCTCGCGCAGCATGTAGTCGGACAGGTCGGCGACGGCCTTCGGATCGGCCACGTTCACCGCGCCATTGCCCTCCACGTAGAGGGCCTTGAGGTTCTTCGAGCCCATCACCGCTCCCACCCCAGCGCCGGCCGAGTGGTTGCGGGAGTTGATGACGCAGGCGTAGGGCAGCAAGTTCTCGCCCGCCGGCCCGATGGCGGCCACGCACCCCCGGGTGCCCTCGACGCGGGCGATGGCCTCGGTGGTGGCGCGGGTGCCCTGGCCCCACACGAAGCCCGCGGGCTTGATCCTCACGTCGTCGTCTCGGATGGCCAGGTACACCGGCTGGTCCGCCTTGCCCTCCAGCACGATGGCGTCGTAGCCGGCCTGCTTGATATGGGCGCCCAGCATGCCGCCGCAGTGGGCGTCCACCACCTGGTGGTCGGTGGTGTAGGTGGAAAGGGACGCGATGGTGGTGCGGCCCGCCAGGGGCACGCCGGAGGCCGTCAGCGGGCCCACCGCGTAGACCACCTTGTTCTCAGGAGCCAGGGGGTGGGTGCCCGCGGGCACCTCGTCGTACATGATCTTGTTGGCCACGCCCATGCCGCCCACGTAGTCCTTGTAGGGCTCGGTGGACGTGGTGGTCACGGTGCCGTGGGTCAAGTCGACGCGGAGAATCTTGCCGGTCCAGCCATAGGACTTCTTCGCGTCCTTCTTTGCGTCAGCCATGATCGCTACTCCAAATCTCTTCTTGATACGAGGGTTGCCGTCGCTCATCCAAGGCCGCGATCTGAAGCTCAGCGGAAATCGTGTCCGCCTCCCCATGGACGCGGATGAGCCGCAGCTTACCAGGGGGCAGTCGAGCCCCCTCCCCTCTTTGGGGGTAATCCCTCCATCAGGGGCAACGACGCCCCATAGCCCCTGCTCGCGCAAGGGGAAGGCCCTGCAGCCTCCTCCGGACGAGGCCATCGCATCGCTCGTCCGCCCGGATCGCGGAAGCGCCTTCGGGCTGACGCCCGTCCCTTCTCCATCCCTTTCCCCTGAGATAGGAGATGCGCTCCCGTTGCCGTCCCGTAAGGTAAATGCCAGTTGCCGAAGCTCACCTCCGGACCGCACGAGAGAGGACATCGTAGAAGACGATACCCACCTGCACACATGGGGGAGGTAGGAACCAACATGACAGACCCCGAGAAGAACACCGCTGCCGAGCAGCCCACGACGATCGCTGCGAGCCCAGACGCCGAGGCGCACTCCGAGGCCGCTGCGGGCACGCCCAAGAGGAAGCTGAACGTCACGCGTCGCCAGGTGCTCGCCATGGCCGGCTGCGGCGTGGCCGGCCTAGTGGTCGGCGGATTCCTCGCATCCTGGGGCGTGACCCAGAAGTCCATCGCCTCGGGCCGTATCGAGCTGCGCACGACGCCCACCAAGATGATCGTCACCGACCGCGCTCGCTGCTCCGGCTGCCAGCGCTGCGAGATGATGTGCACGCTCAAGAACGATGACCGCGTGCAGCAGAGCATCGCGCGCGTGCGCGTGCGCGACAACTACTTCTTCGGCGCCAGCCCCGACACCAACGACGGCATCTACGACAACTGCGAGTTCACCGTCGAGCACTGCAAGCAGTGCGCCGACCCTGCGTGCGCCGAGTACTGCCCGGTGCACGCCATCCACTCCGACAGCCGCACCGGCGCCCGCGTGGTGGACGAGGGCACCTGCATCGGCTGCGGCATGTGCAGCCAGGCATGCCCCTGGAACATGCCGCGCGTGGACTCCCAGACCGGCGTGTCCACCAAGTGCGTCTCCTGCGGCCGCTGCGCCGAGCAGTGCCCCAACGGCGCCATCGAGTTCGTCGACTGGCAGGACGTCGCCCAGAAGGTCATCGACAGCGGCGCCGTGCGCACGGTCACCCTGGTCGAGGCCTAGGCGCCCACAGGGAAGGGGAAGGTGACCATGGAGGACCAGGCGGTTTTCTCGGTGCTGGCCCAGTGCTTCGGGCCCTTGGAGCGCAAGGAGTGGGAGGCGCTGACCGCGCCAGCGCTCTGGGACGACTTCCTGACGGCAGCGCGCAGGCTGCTGCAGGACGAGCGGCCCCTCGGCGCCGAGGTCCCGAGCAGCGCCTCGCTGGCATCGCGCCGGCCGCTGCAGGAGTTCCTCTCCGAGAAGGAGCTGACCGCGCTGTTCGCGCCGCCTGCCTTCGAGGACATGGAGCGCTTCGCCGCTCGCCACTTCACCGGCGGGCTGCCCGCCTCGGCCATGCCGATCGAGTCGCTGTACCGCCCGTGGAGCCTGGACGGCGCCACGGCCCTCCCGCGAGAACACGGCTGCTACGGCGGCCAGTCCGCCCGTTACGTGGCCGACCTCTGCCAGCGCCTCGGGCTCGAGGTGCCCGCGGCCTTCGCCGCCTACCCCGACCACTTGGCCCTGGAGCTGGACCTGGTGGCGGTGCTGCTGCGTTCCGGCATGGCGGCCGAGGCCCGCACGTTCCTGATGGAGCGGTTCGCCTGGCTCACCGACTACCGGCAGCGGCTCATCGCCCTGGGCGATGCCAGCTTCCCCATAGCGCTGGTGGATGTCATCCTGGGCATCCGCACCCAGCAAGAGGAGGTGGCAGCCGCCCTTCCGCAGGGCGCCGAGGCCACCCGACCCCAACGACCGGTTACGAACGTTCGCCAATGATAGAGAGGAAGCAACTATGTCAGAACACGCTATGACGCGGCGCAGCTTTCTGGCTGGGAGCGCTGGCGTGGCCGCTGTGGCGGCCGCAGGCGGCTTCATGGGCTTCGGGGCCTGGCAACAGGCCATAGCGAAGGAAGAGGAGCCTCCCGGGCGCACCGAGGTGGTGCACACCCTGTGCAACGCCTGCTCCAGCAAGTGCGGCTACGACGCCTACGTCGTGGACGGCAAGCTCACCAAGCTCATCGCCGACGAGGCGCATCCCTACGCCCAGGGGAAGATCTGCGGGCGCGGCTACGGCTACTCCCAGATCGCCTACTCGCCCGACAGGCTGACGGACCCGCTGAAGCGGAGCGCCGACGGGTCGTTCGAGGCCATCAGCTGGGACCAGGCCCTCGACGAGATCGGCCAGAAGGTGCGCGAGATCGTGGAGAAGGACGGCCCCCAGGCCCTGGCCATGGTGCAGGACCCTCGGCCTTCCGGCAAGTACTACACCAAGCGCTTCATGAACGCCCTGGGCAGCCCGAACGTCTACACCCATGGCGCAGCCTGCAACCTGTCCAAGGAATCAGGGTTCACCCAGGCCATCGGCACCGGCAACTTCGAGTCGGACGTGGAGCGGTCCAAGATGACCATGTTCATCGGGCGCAGCTACGCCGACGCCATCCGCCCCAGCTCGGTGGCGGCCCTGCAGCGCGCCCATGAGAACGGCGCCCACATCGTGCTGGTGGACCCGCGCCTGAGCAACAGCGCGGCCTTCGCCGACGAATGGGTGCCCATCAACCCCGGCACCGACCTGGCGCTCATCCTTGCCATGGCCAACGTCCTGATCGACCAGGGGCTCTACGACAAGGCCTACGTGGCCGCCAACGCCGTGGGCTTCGACGAGTGGGCCGCCGCCATAGCCGGCCTCACTCCGGAATGGGCCGCGCCCATCACGGGCATCGAAGCCTCCACCATCCGACGCCTGGCCACCGAGTTCGCCAATGCGGCGCCGGCCGCCTCCATCGAGCCGAGCTGGCGGGGCGCCTTCGGGTGCTCCTACCGCAACTCCGGCGAGACGGCTCGAGCCCTGTGCCTGTTCAACACGCTGCTCGGCTGCTGGAACCAGGAGGGCGGGGCGCTGTTCACCTCGGGCGTGTCCGTCGGCAAGCTCGACCCGGAGAAGTTCCCCTCCACCCCCAAGATCGAGGACGCCATCATCGGCTCGGTGGAGTACCCGCTGGCCCTGAAGTCCATGGGCACGAACCTCTACGCGGCCCAGATGGCCAAGACCGGCAAGATCAAGGGCATGTTCTTCTACAACTCGAACATGGCCGCCGGCTACTCGAACCCCGCGGAGCTGGCCAGCTTCCTCGACCGCCTGAAGCTCATGGTGGTCATCGACGTCCAGATGTCCGAGACGGCCCAGCTCGCCGACTACGTGCTGCCGGAGTGCAGCTTCCTCGAGCGCATGGAGCTGCCGGAGTTCGTGGGCGGCAAGACGCCCGTGGTCACCTTGCGCGACCAGGTGCTCGACGTCATCCACCCGAACACGCTGCCGAGCGACCAGATCTTCGCCAAGCTGGCCCAGGCCTGCGGCGTTGGGGAGTACTTCGACTTCACCGTCGAGGAGCTGGCCGACGCGCAGCTCAGGACCGTGGGGCTGAGCCTAGAGGAGCTGCGCGAGGCGGGCACCATCGCCTTCCCGGAGAAGGCCTACTCCTACGGCGCCACCCCCAAGTGGAAGACGCCCACGGGCAAGGTGCAGTTCGCCAGCGACGCCTGCGAGAAGGCCGGCCTGCCGCGCTGCCCCGTCTGGATGGAGCCCGAGGTCATGCCCGATGCCAGGGCCGGGGAGTTCCGCTTGATCGGCGGCAAGCAGGCCATCCACAGCCATACCCAGACCGCCAACATCGAGGCGCTCATGGACATCACGGAGGAGTACGGCCTCGACCGTGCCTGGATCAACGCCTCGGTGGCCCGCGACCTGGGCATCGAGGACGGCGGCCTGGTGGTGCTCCACAACGAGCTGTTCGACGGCCCGATCCGCGTGAAGGTGACCGAGCGGTTGAACCCCACGGCCATCTACCTGCCCAGCCACTACGGCTGCTCCTCCAAGGACCAGCATACCGCCTATGGGGTGGGCTTGAACGTCATGGACTTCGTGCCCTTCCACATAGAGCCCGGCTACGGCGGCGCCATGACCCAGGAGACGGTGGTCAAGATGCAGAAAGCAGGTGAATGATGGCACGCTACGGAATGCTGATCAACACTAAGAAGTGCATCGGCTGCTACGCCTGCCGCACGGCATGCCAGCGCCAAAACGACCTTCTGCCCGACGAGGCCTTCATCCGCTTCGAGGAGCGCGAGGAGGGCGCCTACCCCAACGTGGCGGTGGAGCACGTGCCGCTGCAGTGCATGCACTGCGAGGACGCCCCGTGCGCCAGCGTCTGCCCCACGGGCGCTGCCCACATGGGGGCCGACGGCATCGTGAGCGTGGACCAGGGGCGCTGCATCGGCTGCCTGTACTGCATGGCCGCCTGCCCCTACCAAGTGCGCTCGCGCAACTCCCAGACCGGCGCCGTGGACAAGTGCCGCTTCTGCACGGTGTCCTCCCACGAGAACGGCACCAAGATGTGCTCATGCGTGGACGCCTGCCTGACCGATGCGCGCATCTTCGGCGACCTGGACGACCCTAACAGCGAGATCTCGAAGGCCATCGTCAAGGAGCACGCCACGCCCCTCAAGGGCGACCTGACCCGAGCCAAAGTCTATTACGTGAGGTGATTTTCATGACGTTCGAACCGATATGGGGCTCCATCATCGCGTGGTACCTCTTCCTCGCGGGCTTGGGCGGTGGCGCCTACGTGAGCGCGGCGTTCCTGCGGTGGCGCCACCCCGAAGCGGTGGCCATGATACGCATCGGGCGCTTCATCGCCCCGGTGACCGTCGTCATCGGCCTGTGCCTGCTCATGTTCGACGCCACGGCCGGCCTCCAGCATCCCTTGCGCTTCGCGCTGCTGCTGACCAACTTCGGCTCGGTGATGACCTGGGGCGTGGTGTTCCTGGGCGCCTTCACCCTGCTGTCGCTGGCGGGCGCCGGGCTCAGCCTGGCCAAGCGGGACGTGCCCTGGGGGCTGGACATAGCCGCTGCGGCCTTCGGCGTGTGCGTGGCCATCTACACCGGCTGCCTGCTCGGGGTATGCAAGACGTTCCCGCTGTGGAACAACGCGCTGCTGCCCATCCTGTTCCTGGTGTCGGCCCTGTCCACGGGCATGGCCGCGGTGCTGGTGGTGGCGATCGTGCGCCATCCCGAGGAGTTCAACCGCGTGGGCGTGTTCAAGAAGTTCCACTTCGTGCTGCCCCTAGTGGAGCTCTTGCTGGTGGCGTCGCTGTGCTTCGTCACCGCCTCCAACGCCTCGCCGGCGGGCTACGAGTCGGTGATGAGCCTGGTGGCCGGCGAATGGTCCGTGGTGTTCTGGCTGCTGTTCATCGTGGTGGGCCTGGTGGGCCCGACGCTGCTGGAGACCTGGCTGCTGTTCTTCTCGCCCCGGGAGTTCGAGGAGAGCCGCAAGGCCCATGTCATCAGCTTCGCCTCGGACGCCGGCGTGCTCGTCGGCGGGTTCGTGCTGCGCCTGCTGGTGCTGGTGGCAGCCGTGCCGATCACCATGGTGACCCCCTGGCTGTGAGGCGAAGGGGCCCATGCCCGAGGGGCTGACGGCGCACAGCCGGAGGTCCCGCCCATGAGAAGAGGCCGCCCGCGGGCGGCCTCTTCTTGCTTATTGGATCTATGGGGCGGCGAGCTAGTCCTCGACGACCTCCGGAATGGCACCCATGGGGCACTCCTCGACGCAGTCGCCGCAGGCGATGCACGCCTCCTCGTTCACGGACTCCGCAACGCCGTTGACGACCTCCAGCACCTCCTGGGGGCACGCGTCAACGCAGATGCCGCAGCCGATGCACTCGTCAGCTTCAATAACTGGATGTGGCATGAGTTACTCCTATCCGGAAAGTTTTCCTCTCATCAAGGACCACGGGCGGCCCCCTCAATAACTTTCAGCGAGAAGATACCATGTTTCGCCTGCGTTGCCTACGGGAATAGGGTTTTTTTAGATAACGGATTCGCAACGCAAAGAGCAGGTCAAAGCCGCCCACTGACGACGCCTCCGAGCAGGTTGATCGCCCAGGGGCCAGGGGTGTCCACACTCCACAGCAGCGAGCTCGGTCGACCGAGGAAAGGGGACGCGCCCGGGGTGCGGCGCAGGATGCGGCCATGCCCTCTGCGGGGCTGGAGAGGGCATGGGATGCGCGCCGAAAGGGACATGATTGCAAGCCGAAAGGGCACGGCCCATGCGGAGCGCCTTGAGGCAGAAGGCGCTCCGCACCTTGCAGCGCCTGCGTCCCAAGATGGCAGAAAACGGGCAGATCGTTACAGAATCGAGGCGATTTGGGGTGCTTTCGGGCTGCCCCGAGGCGCTGCTTATCGCCTTGGGGCAACAAATAGCA